>NZ_BAAHNO010000001.1:0-70831 GCF_054656615.1 Arthrobacter sp. AD-310
CCGCTGCCCCCGCGCCTGCGGCAGCCGCCCCGGCGGCTGCCGGTGCCACGGCTGTCCAGCCGAAGGAAGCGGTTCCGGCCGAGGCCAAGTAAAGCAGCTTACGACGGCGGCCGTCCCCTTGCGGGGGCGGCCGCCGTTTTGCGTCCGGGCGGCAAACAGGCGGTCGGCGCTCCTTCTACACTTGCCTCATGACCGGCGAAAAGAGCCTGCAGGCCCTGCTGAGTGGGATGCACCCCGTGCAGCGCGAGGGGGAGTACGCCTACGTCCTCTGGCCGCACGGACGGCCCCTGACCGGGCACATCGAGGCGGCGGTGCGCGAGGCCGAGGGGCTGACAGTGGTCCTGCCGCGTGCCGAGGCTGACCGGCTGGGGCTGGCCTACGACTTTGTGGGCGCCTGGATTACCCTCCAGATCCATTCGGCGCTGGAGGCCGTGGGCCTCACGGCAGCCGTCAGCAGGGCCCTGACGGAAGCCGGCATCAGCTGCAACGTGCTCGCCGGATTCCATCACGACCACCTGCTGGTGCCGGTGGCGGATGCCCCGCGGGCGCTGGAGGTGCTTGCCGGCCTTGCAACCCGGAGCCGCGCGGAACCACGGGACCGTGTGCAGTTGCGGGACCGTGTTCAGCTGCGGGATGAAAGGCCCGCCGACCGGGAGGCCATCCTGGCGCTGACCGCTGAAGCCTTTGCAGTGTCGCCCGCGACCGGCCGGCCCGTCGAGGGTGAACCGGTGGAGGTTGACCTGCTCCGCATGCTCTTCGAGGCTGCCGAGTACCTGCCGGGCTTCAGCATCGTTGCCGAACTCGACGGCGAGGTGGTGGGCCACGTCATCAGCACCCGGGGCTGGGTGGGCCACGAGGGCCTGCTGGGGCTGGGCCCGATCGCGGTCACACCCCGGCTGCAGCGGCAGGGGATCGGCTCGGCACTCATGAAGGAGACCATCGCCCGGGCCAACGCCGCCGGGGAGAGCGGCATCGTGCTCCTGGGCAGCCCCGGGTACTACCCGCGTTTCGGGTTCGTCCCGGCTGCCACCCTCGGTGTCCTGCCACCGGATGAATCCTGGGGAGAGCACTTCCAGCTCCTGCCACTGGCCCGCTGGCACGGGGGAGTGCATGGCACCTTCCGGTACGCCGAACCATTCACCCGGCTTTGACGGGATACCATTGACCCGGCGCCCCAGTAGCCCAATTGGCAGAGGCATCGGACTTAAAATCCGCGTGTTGTGGGTTCGAGTCCCACCTGGGGTACACAGGCAGCACGGCCGCACCGGAGAGGAAGCCGCCCGCACCGCGGGCGGCTTCCCGCGTTTAATTCCGCATATGCAACGACTGTTATAAGGATGTGACCTCAGTCACTTATCTTCACTGGGGATATGCATTAGCTTGAACCTAAATCAGGAATCCCTGATTTTTTCGCGTCAAAGGCCGTTCGCACCTTTAGATCGAGGAGCTTGTAAATGACTTTATTCCCCCAGGCGGGAACCCGTGTTGCCAAGCTGACAGCGCTTGGCATTGGCGTCGCTTTCATGGCAACGGCCTGCGGCGGTTCGTCGACACCCACGGCAACCGAATCATCCACGACAGCCGCCGCCGGGGCGATCGCCTGCCCCGCAGGTGACGGTGCAGGCAGCAGCACGTCCGCCGCTGCAGCTCCCAGCGGAGCAGTGCCGCCCTCCACAGGAAGCACGGAAACGCCACTGAAGCTTGGTTCGCTGCTGCCCACCACAGGTTCGCTGTCCTACCTCGGCCCGCCCGAAATCGCAGGCGTGAACCTTGGCGTCAAGGAAGTCAACGACGCCGGCGGCGTCCTGGGCAAGCCCATCGAAGTGGTCCACCGCGACTCCGGTGACACCAAGACGGACATCGCCACCCAGTCGACGACGGCGTTGCTGGGCCAGGGTGTAAACGCCATCATTGGTGCCGCCTCGTCCGGTGTCTCCAAGACCGTCATCAACCAGATCACCGGCGCCGGTGTCATCCAGTTCTCACCGGCCAATACCTCCCCGGACTTCACCACCTGGGATGACAAGGGCCTGTACTGGCGCACCGCCCCCTCGGATGTCCTGCAGGGCAAGGTGCTGGGCAACTACATGGCCACCTGTGGCGCGCAGACCGTGGGCATGATTGTCCTCAATGACGCCTATGGCACCGGCCTGGCCAAGAACATCAAGGCTGCGTTTGAATCGGCCGGCGGCAAGGTGGTTGCCGAAGAGCTGTTCAACGAAGGTGACACCCAGTTCAGCAGCCAGGTGGACAAGGTCATTGCGGCCAAGCCGGACGCAATTGCCCTGATCACCTTCGACCAGGCCAAGAGCATCGTCCCGCTGATCAGCGGCAAGGGCTTCGATGCCGGGAGCATGTTCCTGGTGGACGGTAACACCGCTGACTACAGCAAGGACTTCCAGCCCGGCACGCTCGAGGGGGCCCACGGGACCTTCCCGGGCACCTTCGCCGCTGAAGCCTTCACCAAGAAGCTTCTGGAAGTTGACCCGGCGCTGAAGGACTTCACGTACGGCGGCGAGTCCTATGACGCCGTGAACCTGATCGCCCTGGCGTCGGAGGCCGCAGGCAGCACCAGCGGCCCCGAAATCGCCAAGCAGCTCAAAGCGGTCTCGGAGGGCGGCGAGAAGTGCAACAACTTCGCCTCCTGCGTCACCCTGCTCCGCGAGGGCAAGGACATCGACTACGACGGACAGTCCGGTCCGGTGACCTTCTCCGATGCGGGCGACCCCACCGAGGCCTACATCGGCATCTACGAGTACACCAACGACAACAAGCTCAAGCCCGTCAAGGCTGAGTTCGGCAAGCTGTAAGCAAGACTCCGAGCACACAAAGGAGCCCCCGTCCGGCCGGACGGGGGCTCCTTTGTGTGCCCTTGTTCCGTTATTCGACGGTATCGGCCAGCGTGCCGAGGTAGAGCTGGATGACCTTGGGATCCTTCATCAGTTCGCGCCCCGTGCCGGTGTAGGCGTCCCGTCCCTGGTCCAGCACGTACCCGCGGTCGCAGATCTGCAGGCACCGGCGGGCATTCTGTTCCACCATGATCACGGACACCCCTGCACGGTTGATCTCATGGACCCGGAGGAACGTCTCGTCCTGCTTGACGGGGGACAGGCCTGCCGAGGGCTCGTCCAGCAGCAGCACGGCAGGGTCCATCATCAGGGCCCGTCCCATCGCCACCATCTGGCGCTCGCCGCCCGACAATGAACCGGCACGCTGCGTACGCCGCTTTCCAAGCTCCGGGAACAGGCCGGTCACAAAGTCGAACCGCTCCGCGAAATCCTTGGGCCGCTGGAACATGCCCATCTGAAGGTTTTCCTCAATGGTCAGCGTGGCAAAGACGTTGTTGGTCTGCGGCACAAATCCCACGCCCCTGGTGACCAGCTTATTGGCCTTGAGCCCGGTGATGTCCTGGCCCCGTACCACCACGGTGCCGGAATGGACCTTCACCAGGCCGAACATGGCTTTCAAAAGCGTGGACTTTCCGGCGCCGTTCGGGCCGATGATGCCGATCAGCTCGCCCTTGCGGGCCTCGATGCTGCAGCCGTTGAGGATGTTGACGCCGGGCAGGTAGCCCGCCACGAGGTCCGTCACCTTCACGACGGCGTCGCTGCTGCCGACGGGCTGGGCGGCGGGGGCCGCGCTGGTGCTGCTGCTCATTGGCTGTCCCTCTCTGTACGGTCCCTGTCAGTGGTATCCCGTTCTGAACTTCCATGCCGGGCCCTGCCTTCATGGCCGTGCGGGCCAGGGGCGTTGAGCGGGCTGCCGTCCTCTTCGGCTACCGTCTCCAGGGAAATGATTCCCGCGTTTTCGGTGCCGACGATGGATTCCTCGTCGGCAACGAGCTCCGCGGCGAGTTCCTTGATGCCCTCGGAGTCGCCCAGGTCCACGTCGTGGTGGGCTCCGAGGTACGCGTCGATGACAGCGGGGTTCTTCATCACCTCACCGGGCGGTCCCTCAGCCACGACCTTGCCTTCGGCCATCACCACCACCCAGTCGGCGATATGGCGGACCATGTGCATGTCGTGTTCAACGAACAGGACGGTCATGCCTTCGGCCTTGAGGTTCTTGATGTGGTCCAGGAGTGACTGCGTCAGGGCCGGATTGACCCCGGCCATGGGTTCGTCCAGCATTACCAGTTTGGGCTGCACCATCAGGGACCGGGCCATTTCCAGCAGCTTGCGCTGGCCGCCGGAGAGGGACGCAGCATAATCGTCCTTTTTCGCGTCCAGTTTGAACTTCTCGAGCAGGACATTGGCCTGGGCGGTGATTTCCTTTTCCCGTCCGCCCCAAATGCCCTTGAAGAGCGCCTTTGCCAGGCTCTCGCCGGGCTGGTTGGACGCTCCCAGCCGCATGTTCTCCATCACGGTGAGCTTGCCCATGACCTTGGTCAACTGGAAGGTGCGGACCATGCCCATGCGCGCCACCTTGTAGGGGGACACCCCGGCCAGGCTCTTGCCTTCAAACTGCCACTTGCCGCTGTTGGGTGTATCGAAGCCCGTCAGCAGGTTGAAGAGGGTGGTTTTCCCGGCACCATTGGGACCGATCAGGGCGGTGATTTTGTGCCGGGGGATTTCAAGGTAATCCACGTCCACGGCATTAATGCCGCCGAAGCTGCGGGTGACGTTTTCCGCCACCACAATCGGGTCCCGCTTTTTGCAGCCGGGGCCTGCTTCCCCGGCGGCGATGGGGCGGGTGTCGGTCATATAGTCCGGTGTGCCCCCGCCGGTGCTGCCCGTTTGTCCGCTGTGCATGCTCATGAGAACGCCAGCTCCTTCTTGTTTCCAAAGACGCCCTGGGGCCGGAAGATCATCAGCAGCATCAGGGCGACGCCAACCAGGATGTAGCGCAGCTGGCCCGCCTGGACGGTGTTCAGCCACGTGATGGCGCCCGATTCGATCAGGCCGTAAAGGACGCCCTGGGTGAGCGAGAGGACCACCCAGAAGATCATGGCGCCGACGACGGGGCCCAGGACTGTACCCAGGCCGCCGAGCAGGAGGCAGGTGTACAGGAAGAATGTCAGCTCGGTGCCGTAGTTGGCGGGCTGCACGGCTCCGCGGGGGAGTGTGAAGACCATGCCGGCGAGCGCGCCGAGCACGCCACCAATGATCAGTGCCTGCATCTTGTAGGCGTAGACGTTCTTGCCCAGGGACCGGACCGCGTTCTCATCCTCGCGGATGCCTTTCAGGACCCGGCCCCAGGGGCTGCGCATGAGGAGCCAGACGAGCGTGCAGCAGATGGCAACGAGCGCCCAGCCAACAACGCGGATGAAGAAGTCGCGGTTGTTCATCCCGAAGTAGGAGCCCTCCGGGAAGGGGTTCATGGCATAGAAGCCGCCTTCGAACGCCGCGAGGCCGTTGGCCGAACCGGTCACCGGGGTGAGCTGGTTGGTGGTGACGATGTAGCGGACGATTTCCGCCGCAGCGATGGTGACGATGGCCAGGTAGTCGGCCCTGAGGCGCAGGGTGGGGATGCCCAGGAGAAGGGCGAAGATGGCCGAGGCAACGACAGCGATCAAAAGGCCCACAAAGAACGGTACGCCGAAGGTGAGGGTGGAGATGGCGAAGCCGTAGGCGCCGACCGCCATGAAGCCTGCCTGGCCGAAGTTGAGCAGGCCGGAGTACCCGAAGTGCACCGCGAGGCCGAGGGCGGCCAGGGCATACGCGGCGGTGGTTGGGCTGAAAATTTCGCCGGCGGCGCTGGCAAGAATGAATCCGAAGTCCACGGCTGTCTCCTAACCCACGCGCTCACGCCGGCCCAGGATGCCCTGCGGCCGGAACAAGAGGACAACAATCATGATGAACAGCGCTCCCACGTACTTGAGGTCGGCGGCGAGGCCAAACACCGTGGTGAGTTCCACGAAGATGCCGACGATGATGGATCCGATCAAGGCGCCAAAAACCGTGCCGAGTCCGCCGAGGGTGACGCCGGCGAAGATCAGCAGCAGGATGGCCGAGCCCATGTCGAACGTGACGCCCGGCCGGTAGTAGGCCCACAGGATGCCGCCCAGGGACGCCAGCATTCCGCCGGTGATCCAGACCAGGCGGATCACCGCGTCCACGTCGATGCCGGAGGCTGCCGCAAGCGCGGGATTGTCCGCCACTGCCCGGGTGGCCTTGCCGAGCCGGGTTTTCAGCAGCACGATCCCGAGCAGCGCGATCACCACAGCGCTGATGCCGAGGGACCAGAGGTTGTTGGGCGAGATGGACACAGGTCCAAGCTGGACTTCCGGGCTCTGCGCGTACGGCAGCTGCTGCGTGGCGCCGCCGAAGTAGAACTGGATGACGTAGCGCACGGCCAGCGCAAGGCCGATGCTGACGATCATCATGGGCACCAGGCCCGTGCCGCGCCGGCGGAGCGGCCGCCACAGGCCCCGGTCCTGGGCGTACCCAAACAGGGCGCCACCCAGCAGGGACAGGATCAGTGCCAGCCAGAACGGCAGGCCGATGGCGTTGAACGCGAACACCAGGACGGCGCCGAGGGTCACCATCTCGCCGTGCGCGAAGTTGGTGAGCCCGGTAGTGCCGAAAATCAGCGACAGGCCCACCGAGGCGAGGGCGAGCAGGAGCCCGAAACTCAAACCTGCCACGAGGCGGTTGAGGAGGTTCTGCCCGAAGTCCTGCTGCTGCACCACGATGCCTTTGCCAAAGGCGAAGATCACCGAGAGGTTGGAGGTCTGGCTGAAAGTGACGTCCCGGGGGTTCTCCTGGCCTTCGGCGAGGGTGATGCCCTCCGGAAGGGTGGATTCGTCGAGTTCCACGGTGTACGTGCCCTGCTCGGGCACGCCGATGTTCCAGGATCCGTTCGCTGACGACTTTGCCGTGCCGGTGAAGTCGCCCTTCTTGGCCGTGATGGTGACATCGGCCAGGGGTGCGCGGGTATCGTCGCGGAGGAACCCGCTGATGTTGTTCTGGAAGGTCTGGTTCGACGGGGATGGCGTCGGTGAGGGGGAAGCGGCCTGGGTTGCCGGGGCGGCGAGGAGGAGGAATGCCAAGATGGCGGCGCTGACGGCCCCCATCAGTTTCAGCAACCCTCTGCCTCGGCCGGCCGGCTGGCCTTGGGGTGTACTTCTCAAGTTGAAAACCTCCACTTGGGGGCGGTCTTGGCTGTGCCTGGACAGCCGCTGCGAACGGGCACAGGGTGCGGAGGCGCCAACTTGCCCGGCGCCGGCCCAGTGTGAGTTCCGTCACCCTGCTTGGCTTATGCTACAGCGCACGGGAACGGGTAAAAGCCGAGGTCCAGGGGTTCTTGGTCGCGATCAGGTAACAACTAGGAGCCGGTCACCGGTCGGGGGAACTTTAGGGTGTGCGGGGCCGTGGTAATTGGTAGCGTGAACCATAAGGTTCACATCACACCCAACTGGAGGAATCCCGCAATGGCACTTGGCGGCAACCCTATCTTCAACGGAAAGAGTTTCCGTGGAGCCACCCAGGCACCGCCTGTCCCGCAGGCTCCCTACGGACACGCTCCTTACGGCCAGCAGCCCTACGGCCAGCCGGCATACGGACAGCAGCCCTACGCCCAGGCCCCCTACGGCCAGCAGGGCTGGAACACGCAGCCCATGAGCGATGAGCAGCTGCGCCAGATGTACACCCAGCCTTCAGCCGGTCCCGCCGATACCGGACGGATGACGTTCGACGACGTCATCGTCAAGACCGCGCTCTGCCTCGGCGCCGTCATCGCAGGCGCGGCCGTCACCCTCGTGGTGGGCATGGGCCTGGCGTCGCTCCTGATGATCGTCGGTGCCCTCGGCGGCTTTGTGCTGGCGCTGGTCAACACCTTCAAGAAGCAGCCCTCGCCGGCCCTCATCCTGGCCTACGCAGTCCTCGAGGGATTCTTCCTGGGCGGCCTGACCCGGATCCTTGACGGCCAGTTCCCCGGCGTTGGCCTGCAGGCCGTCATCGGCACGCTCTCCGTCTTCGCCGTGACGCTGGTGCTGTTCAAGAGCGGCAAGGTCCGCGCCACGCCCAAGGCAATGCGGTTCTTCATGATTGCCATCATCGGTTACCTGGTGTTCTCCCTGGTCAACATGGTGATGATGTGGACCGGTGCCGTGCAGGAGCCGTTCGGCCTGCGGACCAGCGTGGAAATCGCCGGCATCCCGCTCGGCGTCCTGATCGGCCTGCTGGCCATCGGCCTGGCTGCGTTCTCCCTGATCATGGACTTCACCAGCATCGAGGAAGGCGTCCGCAGCGGCGCTCCGCAGCGTTTCTCCTGGACCGCGGCCTTCGGCCTGACCGTCACCCTGGTCTGGCTGTACGTGGAAATCATCCGCCTGCTGGCCATCCTCCGCGGGGACGAATAACCGCAAAGGCGGCTGCCGCCGTCGTACGGAACAGACAGACGCAAGGCCCCACCAAACGGTGGGGCCTTGCGTCTGTCTGCAGGTGGTTACCCGGCGGGTCACGCGATGCGCATCGCTCCCGCGGCAGGGGAGACTGTGAAAATATCCGGGGCGGCAAAGCCCGCCTGGGCGAAGGCGCTTACGACGGCGTCCCGCACCTTTTCCTCCTCGCCGGCGGGCGTCAGCGCGATAGCCGCTCCACCGAAACCGCCGCCGGTCATCCTGGCCCCGATGGCCCCGCTTGCCCGGGCGGTGTCCACGGCAAGGTCCAGTTCCGGACAGGAAATCTCGAAGTCGTCCCGCATGGAGGCATGGCTGGCATCAAGAAGCTGCCCGATCGCTGCGGGACCCTTGCCGGCAAGCACCTCGACGGTCTGCAGCACCCGGTCGTTTTCGGTGACCACATGCCGCACGCGCCGGAAGGTGACCTCGTCCAGGAGCCCGCTTGCTTCCTCCAGGTCGGCCACCTGGACGTCGCGCAGGGCTTTGACGCCCAGTACCTCGGCACCCAGTTCGCAGGAGGCACGGCGGGAAGCGTAACCGCCGTCGGCGTGGGAGTGGGAAACCCTGGTGTCGATGACCAGCAGCACCAGGCCGGCCGGTTCGGTCTCGAACGGCACCAGGCTGGCGCTCTGGTCCCGGCAGTCGAGGAACACCGCGTGCCCCTCTGCGCCGCGCAGCGAGGCTGACTGGTCCATGATGCCGGTGGGCGCGCCCACGAACTCATTTTCGGCCCGTTGCGTGGCGAGGACCATGTCCTGCGCATGCAGCCCCGCGCCGGTCACTTCGTTCAGGGCGGTGATGACGGCGCATTCGATGGCATGCGACGACGACAGGCCTGCTCCGAGGGGAACGTTCGAATCAAGCAGCAGGTCGATTCCGGGGACGTCTATGCCCCGTTCGCGCAGTGCCCACATAACGCCCAGGGGGTACTTTGCCCAGCCTTTCGCGGAGCCCGGCTGAAGCGCCTCAAGGGCCGTGGTAACCACGCCCTGGTCGCCGTAGGTGGAGAGCAGCCGGACCGTGGAATCCGGGCGGGCCCGGACAGCCACCCTGGCGGTGCGGTCAATGGCGAAGGGCAGGACAAAACCTTCGTTGTAATCGGTATGTTCGCCGATCAGGTTCACCCTGCCGGGAGCCTGCCAGATGCCGTCCGGGGTGCCGCCGAACTCTTGGTGGAAGCGGGTAACGAGATCCTGGGTTCCGGCCCGGGCGGGCGGGGCCAGGGGGTCGGGGGAATGGTTCATGCGGAGGCTCCTTCGGACGCGGCAGCCAGTGCGGCAGGGACGGCGGGCGCGGGAACGGTTACCGCACGCAGCCGCGCGGCCACGCTTTCCGGGGTGGTGTCATTGATGAACGCACCCATGGCAGCCTCCGACCCCGCGAGGTACTTCAGCTTATCGGCTGCCCGGCGCGGTGAGGTCAGCTGGAGGTGGAGATAGCCTGATGGCCTCAGTGCCGGATCCAGGGGAGCCTGGTGCCACGCTGAAATGTACGGGGTGGGTGTGGGGTACAGGGCGTCAAGGCGCTGGAGCAGGTCCAGGTAGACGTGCGCCAGTTCATCCTTCTCTTCGCCGCTCAGCGCCGCGAGGTCGGGAACGTGGCGGTGGGGGACCAGGTGCACCTCCAGCGGCCAGCGTGCCGCAAAGGGAACGTAGGCGCTGAAATGTTCCCCTTCCAGGACCATCCTGCTGCCGTCCTCCCGCTCGGCGCGCAGCAGCGAACCGGTCAGTGTCTCCCTGCCGTCCTGCGCCTCGTGGAACTTCCGCGCGGCTTCGCCCATGACAGCGGCCCGCGGCGTCACGTAGGGGTATGCGTAAATCTGGCCATGGGGGTGGTGCAGGGTGACGCCGATGTCCGCGCCCCGGTTTTCGAACGGGAAGACCTGCTGGATTCCGGGCAGGGCGCTCAGCGCGGCTGTCCGCTGTGCCCAGGCCTCAATCACCGTTCGCGAGCGGGTCCCGCTGAGCCCGCTGAAGGAGCCCGTGTGCTCCGGGGTGAAGGACACCACCTCGCAGCGTCCGTAGGCGGGCCCCTTCGTTCCCCATGCTGCATCGGCCGGCACTGCGCCCACCGCCGGCCCAAGTGAAGGGAAACGGTTCTCGAAGACCACCACGTCATAGTCAGGAGCGGGAATTTCCGAGGGATTGCCGGTGGTGGTGGGGCAGATGGGGCACTGGTCTGCCGGCGGCAGGTGGGTGCGGGACTGCCGGTGCGCCGCAACAGCCACCCACTCCCCGGTGAGCGCGTCAAAGCGGACTTCTCCGGGTTCGCCCCGCGGCGGAAGCCCGCGGTGGTCGACCATGGACGCTGGGGGGCGGGGGGAGGAGCCCGGGTCGTCGAAGTAGATCAACTCCCGGCCGTCGGAGAGCGTGGTGCTGGTAATCCCTGTCATGGAAAAAGTTTCGCATGTTCGATCAAAAAAGAATAGTTAACAACAAAAGACAACATTCAGCGGTGGAGTGAGGGAGGGCTGGCGGGGTACGGTATGGCCATGACGTTGCCTTCCTCCCAGGATTCCACCGTGGGCCTTGACGCCCAGGCCTACGCAACCGGCCGGCAGTACGAACTGCGGCGCGGTGACGCGCTCGCCGTTGTCACCGAACTGGCGGCGGGCCTCCGCTCGTTCAGCAGGGGAGGGGTGCTGCTGACTGAGACCTACGGGGACGACCAGATTCCGCCCGGAGGCTCAGGCATCACCCTGGCGCCGTGGGCCAACAGGATCGAGGACGGCGTCTGGTTCCTGGACGGCAACAAGCAGCAACTGGATATCACTGAGGTTTCCCGGAACAACGCCAGCCACGGACTGCTCCGCAACTCCCCGTATGCCCTCGTGGACGAGGGCGAATACTCGGTAACCCTCGAGGCTCCCATTTTCCCGCAGCACGGATATCCGTTCCTGCTGCGCCACCGGGTCCAGTATTCACTGACCGAAACCCTCGGCCTGGCGGTCCGGCAGACCCTGTCAAGCAGTGCAAAGTCTCCCGCGCCCTTCGTGCTGGGCGCCCATCCGTACCTGCGGCTCGGTGACACCCCGGTCGAGGACCTGGTGCTTACGGTTAACGCCGCCACCCAACTGGTTGCGGATGACCGGCAGATACCGCGCAGTTCCGCGCCCGTCCAGGGTGACACCGACTTCCGGGCAGGAGCAGGCATCGCCGCGCTGAGTGTCGACGTCGCGCTCACGGACCTCGTGTTTGAGGAAGGCAAGGCGCGGCACGTACTTGCAGCGCCGGACGGCAGGCACGTGGCTCTGTGGCAGGACGAAACCTGCCAGTACGTTCACGTCTACGTCAGCACTGTCTACCCCGGCCGCAGCCGCGCCGTCGCCGTGGAACCAATGACCGGCCCGGCGAACGCCTTCAACTCAGGTGACGGGCTCCGCTGGCTGGAGCCGGGCGGGTCTTTCAGCATGGAGTGGGGGATTGACTACAGCGACGGCGCGGTTGGATAGCAGTTTCCGATTAGCGGGCGGCTGCGGAAGTATTGGGCTATGACGCCAACCGGGGATGCCGCCAGCACCGAGCCTCAACCGCCAGTACGGCAAGCCGCCACTCCAGGAACACAGCCGGGCGCGTCCCTGCGTGTACTGACCGACCGTGAGCTGGACAAGGACATTCCCTATGGGGTGCGCATCGCCGCGTCATGGGCGTGGCGGCTGGGCCTCATCCTGCTGGTGGCCGGCGCGCTGGTCTGGCTGCTGCGGCAGGTAAGTTTCCTCATCATTCCGGTGATGGTCGCGGCACTGCTCGCGGGCCTGCTGAGCCCGGTAACCTCGTGGCTGCGGAGGCACGGGCTTCCCGGCGGCCTTGCCGTCGCTGTGACAGTCCTCGGCTTCATCGGGCTGATCGCCGGATCGTTGGCCCTGGTCGGCAGGCAGCTGCTCATTGGATTCGGCGAGCTCTGGTCGCAGGCGCTGGAAGGCGTCAAGCAGATCCAGGACTGGCTTGCCGACGGGCCGCTGCACCTCACGGCTGCCCAGATCGACCAGTACATCAAGGACGCCACCGACGCCCTCCAGAACAACAGCAGCAGCATCCTCAGCGGCGCGCTGTCCTTCGGCAGCACCGCCGGCCACTTTGCCGCCGGAATGCTGCTGGCACTGTTCATCCTGATTTTCTTCCTCCTGGAGGGCGACCGGATCTGGGCCTTCCTGGTCCGGCTGCTGCCCAGGAAAGCGCGGGCCGCCACGTTCGGCGCGGGCCGCAGGGGCTGGTCCTCCATGGTCAGCTACGCGCGCATCCAAATGTTCGTTGCGTTGGTGGACGCCGTGGGCATCGGCGCCGGTGCGGCCATCATCGGTGTTCCGCTGGCGCTTCCGCTGGGCGTGCTGGTGTTTATAGGCTCCTTCATCCCGGTCGTGGGTGCCCTGGTGACCGGCGCGATCGCAGTCCTGCTGGCGCTTGTGGCGAACGGATGGGTCAACGCGCTGATCATGCTCGGCATCGTCCTCCTCGTCCAGCAGCTGGAAAGCCATATCCTGCAGCCCCTGGTCATGGGCAAGGCGGTGGCACTGCATCCGGTGGCCGTGATCCTGACTGTCGCGGCCGGCTCATACCTCGCCGGCATCCCCGGCGCCCTGTTCTCGGTGCCCATCCTCGCCGTCGCAAACTCCGCCGTTCGCTACATCGCCGCCAGAACGTGGGAACATGAACAGGTACCGGCAACGCCGGTGGTGGCCGGCGCGCCGGCGGACAACACCATCAAGGGCGTTGAGCTCCCTTCGGCCTTCCGCCGCGGCGGGGACGCTGGAGCCGGTGCCACAGCAGAACATCCCGATGCCCGCACCTCTCCCGAGCGGCGCGCCGGGGACGAACCCAGAGGAGAATAAGTCCGTGAACATCCTTGAAACCCTTCCCGTCACACTGGACGATGTCCTGGAGGCGCAGAAGCTGCTTGACGGGATTATTGCGCGCACTCCCGTGGAGTCGTCCAGGGCACTGGGCAACATGGTGGGCGGCGATGTCTACTTCAAGTGCGAAAACCTGCAGCGGGCAGGTTCCTTCAAGGTCCGCGGCGCCTACGTCCGCATGGCCCGGCTGTCGCCCGAGGAAAAGAAGCGCGGCGTTGTGGCGGCCTCCGCCGGAAACCACGCCCAGGGCGTTGCCGTTGCCGCCAAGAGCCTGGGAATCAAGGCCCGCATCTACATGCCCCTGGGTGTCGCGCTGCCCAAGCTGGCAGCCACGCGCAGCCATGGCGCCGAAGTCGTGCTGCATGGCCACAACGTTGACGAAGCACTCGCGGAAGCCCAGCGCTACAGCAACGAGACCGGCACGGTGTTCGTCCACCCGTTCGACAACGTCGACGTCGTCGCGGGCCAGGGCACGCTGGGACTCGAAATCCTGGAGCAGGTGCCCAACGTGGACACTGTCCTGATGGGTGTGGGCGGGGGAGGGCTCCTGGCCGGTGTCGCCGTCGCCATCAAAGCCCGCGCCAAGGAGCTGGGACGTGATATTCGGATCATCGGCGTCCAGGCCGAAAACGCGGCAGCCTACCCGCCGTCGCTCGCGGCGGACGCGCTCGTGCCCCTGAAGAAGGTCTCCACGATGGCGGACGGCATTGCGGTGGGCCGGCCCGGACAGCTGCCGTTCAGCATCATCCGCGAGCTGGTGGACGACGTTGTCACCGTCAGCGAGGACTCGCTTGCCCGTGCGCTGATCTTCCTGCTGGAGCGGGCCAAGATGGTGGTGGAACCCGCCGGAGCGGTGGGCGTGGCCGCCCTCATGGACGGCAAGATCGAAAATCCCGGCACCACCGCCGTGGTTCTTTCCGGCGGCAACATCGATCCGATGCTGATGCTCAAGGTCATCCAGCGCGGCCTCTCCGCGGCCGGACGCTACATGACCGTCCGGATGATGCTCGATGACCGGCCCGGCTCCCTGGCCACCATTGCGAGGATCATCGCGGAGAACGACGCCAACGTCACCGGCCTGGACCACACCAGGGTGGGCGGCTCCATCAGCATGGGCGACGTGTCCATCACCGTCAACCTCGAAACCAAGGGCCACCAGCACGGGGAACAGGTCCTGAGCGCGCTGCGGGCCGAAGGCTTCCAGCCGATCGTGGTGCACTAGGCCCCGGCATGGAACGGCTGACCGGGGACGGAAGCATCAGGCAGCGCCAGACTGTTGCTGCCCGAGCCAGGGGAGGCCTGCTGGTCCTGGGCGCCTTCGTTGTGGTGCTCTTCGTCATCGAGCTGTTCAACATGGTGATGCTCCGCTCGCTGAACCGGACGTTCGGGCTAAGGCCGCGGAGCGCTGACGGGCTGCTGGACATCTTTACGTTCCCGCTCCTGCACGCAAACCTCAACCACCTTCTCTCCAACAGCCTGCCGCTGATCATCTTCGGATTCCTGGTCTTCCTCTCAGGCCTGCGGGTGTTCCTCACCGCGCTCGCCTTCAGCTGGCTGGGGTCGGGGCTGACAGTCTGGCTCATTGGCGACGGCGGGATCACCGTTGGGTCGTCCGGCCTGGTTTTCGGGTTGTTCGCCTTCCTCCTGGTCCGGGGCTTCTTCAACCGCAGCTGGCGCCAGATCCTCCTGGCGGTGGTCCTCTTTATGGGTTACGGAAGCATCCTCCTGGGCATCCTCCCGCTCGTGGCCGGGTACGTCTCATGGCAGGCCCATCTGGGCGGGGCTGCCGGCGGAGTGGTGGCGGCGCTGCTGTTACGGTCCCGGGGTGCCAGGTCCCTGCCGCCCTCTTAAACGCCAAAGCGCCGGCGTCCCTCCCGGGACAGCCGGCGCTTCCTGTGGCCTTCGGCCGTTGCTTCCTGTGCAGGGACTAGGCCGCGTACGGCTTGGCGGAGAGGATCTCCACCTTGATGTCCTTGCCGTTCGGGGCGGTGTAGCTGAGCGTCTCGCCTTCCTTGTGGCCGAGGATCGCTGCACCCAGCGGCGACTTTTCGCTGAAGACGTCCAGGTCGGAGTCGCCGGCAATTTCACGGGAACCAAGCAGGAAGGTCTCTTCGTCCCCGGCAATCCTGGCCACAACAATCATACCGGGCTCCACGATTCCGTCATCCGCGGGAGCCTCGCCCACGTGGGCGTCGCGCAGCAGCACCGTCAGCTGGCGGATGCGGGCCTCAATCTTGCCCTGTTCCTCCTTGGCCGCGTGGTAGCCGCCGTTTTCCTTGAGGTCGCCCTCCTGCCGGGCTGCATCAATCTTCTGGACAATTTCCGCCCGGCCAGGGCCGGAAAGGTGGTCCAGCTCTGCCTTCAGGCGGTCAAAAGCTTCCTGGGTGAGCCAGGCTGCAGCTGCGCTGTTGGTGGTAGACACGGACTTCTCCTCTAATGGTCCTACATGCAAAAGACCCCGCCACAGTGGCCACTTGTGGAACAGCAACCAGCTCAGCGGGGTGAAGGTATCGCTCCATTGTAGTCAATCCTGTGGACTTAACCCAACAAGGAAGCGGTGCGCGTCACACTTATCCGGCCTGGCCCTCCGCTTTCCAGCAGTCGTCCACGACGCCCGACACTGAAAGCGACTCCGTTCGCAATGCCACGCGCTGCGAAACGGTCCTGCCGCCGTCGAACGCTTCTTCCGTTATGGCGGGAATGTCCACCACTTTCCAGCCCACGACCGCGTATTTGGAATCCAGTGCCTTCACGGCGCACTTCACCGTCGTACCCGGCTCGCGCGTGACCTGGAAGTCCACCTCTGCAGCGGTGGCGTCCGTGGTGCTGTAGCCGATGTCCTTGAAGGAGACATCGGACAGGGAATTGGACGTCGAAACCCAGGCCAGGAATCCTATGCCGCCGGCGAGCGCGACACCGGCAACAGTGCGCTTGAGCCCGCGCGGGAGTGCCCGCTTTTTAGCACCATAGCGATTGGCTAGGCTAGTGTCTGCGGGCGCGGATGTGGCCGGCTGGTCCGGGGAAGTCACCAGACCAGTTTAGTGCCCATTCCGCCGGCGCCGGTTCCGTCCCTGCCCGGGCGGCACCCGACCCATGTCCAGACACGCGGCAGCGCAACAGAACAATGAGGAGCCGTCCCTCCATGACAGCGTCCAGCAACCCCCCGGCACCGCTCCGGCTGCTTGCAGTACATGCCCACCCGGATGACGAATCCAGCAAGGGCGCTGCAACCATGGCCAAGTACGCCGCGGCAGGAGTGGATGTCATGGTGGCCACCTGCACGGACGGGTCCCGCGGTGACATTCAGAACCCCGCCATGGAAGCCGAGCCGCACCCCAAGCGGGACATGGCCGGTGCCCGGCGCCTTGAGATGGACCGGGCCGCCAAAATCCTGGGCATCAGGCAGCGGTGGCTGGGCTTCGTGGATTCGGGGCTCCCGGAAGGGGACCCGCTCCCGCCGCTGCCCGCCGGCGCGTTCGCAACCTTGCCGCTCCACCACGCGGCCGCCCCGCTGGTGCGGCTGGTGCGGTCCTTCAAACCGCACGTCATCCTCTCCTACGACGAGAACGGCGGCTACCCGCACCCGGACCACATCATGGCGCACCGCGTGGCCGTTGAGGCCTTTGAGGCCGCCGGCGATCCGGAGCGGTACCCGGAGGCTGGTGAAGCGTGGGAGCCCAGCAAGCTGTACTACGACCGCGCCTTCAGCCCGGAGCGGTTCAGGGCGCTGCATTTCGCCCTTGAAGAGGCTGGCCTGCAGTCGCCGTACGCCGAACGGCTCGCCGCCTGGCTCGAATCCGACGCGGAAGGGCACACACCCCCGCCGGCCGCGCACCCGACCACCACGCAGGTGGACTGTGGCGACTTCTTCGAGGTCCGCGACGACGCCCTCCGCGCCCACCGGACGCAGGTGGACCCACTGGGATTCTTCTTCGCGGTGTCGGCTGAAATGCAGCGGCGGGCCTGGCCTTGGGAGGACTACTCCCTCATCCGTTCCAGGGTTCCCTCCGAGCTCCCGGAAACGGACCTGTTTGCCGGGCTAAGATAGTACACGCCGGCCATTTTCTATGCCTCGTAGAAAATACTGCCTGCGCCACGACGTTCCACAGAAGGTATAAAACGTGCATCACCTGCTCCTGAGCCTGGCCACCACCCCCACCCCGCTGCCCACGCCGACGCTCCGGGAGGGCATTTCCGAGGACCAGGTAACGCCGGGCCTGCTGGGCTTCATCATGACGGCATTCTTTGTGGTTGCCACTGCACTGCTGATTGTGGACATGGTGCGCCGGATCCGCCGCGTGCGGTACCGCGCGCAGGTGGAGGAGGACCGCCTGGCGGCAGCGGCGGCGGCGGATGTCCAGGCGGCGGACGCCCAGGACGGCCTCGACGCGCCGGATGCAGCACGCAACGACGCCGAGGGCAACGGTTTGGCCCCGGGCGCGCCACGGACGCGGGACTAGGGCTGGTCCCTGCCGGGTCTGCGCTGCCAGCCTGGCGGGCCCGCCCCGCTGCTCAGCTGAGGATTGCAAGGGCGATCGCCGCGAAGTGTGCGGCGAAGGCCAGGACCGTGAAGGCGTGGAACAGTTCATGGAAACCGAAATGGTGGTAGCTGAAGTTTGGCCTCTTCAGGGCGTAGAACATCGCACCGGCGATGTAGAGGACGCCGCCCACGCAGACCAGGACCGCTGCCGGGATGCTGGCCTGGAAGAACTGCGGAAGGTAGAACACGGATCCGCAGCCCAGCGCGATGTAGATGGGGACGTAGAGCCAGCGTGGCGCATCCGTCCACAGCAGCCGGAACAGGACGCCCAGGATCGCGCCTGACCAGATGACCCAGAGAAGCAGAACTGCCTGCGGCCGGTCGAGGAGTGTCCAGGCCAGCGGAGTGTAGCTTCCCGCGATGACCAGCATGATGTTGGTGTGGTCCAGCCGCTTCAACACCATCTTCACGCCTGGCGACCAGTTCCCGCGGTGGTAGACCGCGCTGACACCGAAAAGCAGGACCCCCGTCGCGGCGTAGACCGCCGAGGTGATTTTCCGGTCCGCCGTGGGCGCCAACGCCACCAGCACGATACCCGCGGCCAGCGCGAACGGGGCCGCGAACGCGTGGATCCACCCCCGCCACTTCGGTTTGATCATGAGGAGTTCCGCGAGGCGGACTGCAGCCTCGTCCACGGGAGAAGGGCCTGCTGCGGGCATGTCTTCACCTTCAGGACGGGGAGCGCGCGGGGCCTCCGGGGAGTCGCTGTCCATGGATCCAGAATAACTTACGTTCCAGTAAGTTACTTGCCAGTAACACTCGGGGCGCCGCGGTTCCCGTCGGGGGCTGAACAGCCTTGGGCCGTCCGGGCGGTAGCCTAGGATGTGCAAGTACGGTACAGCGAGGAAGTCAGGTGAGTGGACGCGTGGAGTTGCCCGGGTTCCTCTACGGCTTTTACGAGCGTCGCCTGCTGAGGGACCTGTCACACGACCGCATCCCGCGCCACATCGGCGTGATGGTGGACGGCAACCGGCGCTGGGCCAAGCAGTTCAACGCCCCCACCAGCCAGGGCCACCAGGCCGGAGCCGACAAGATCCACGAGTTCCTCGGCTGGTGCCAGGAGCTCGGTGTCAAAGTGGTCACCCTGTACATGCTCTCCACGGACAACATGAACCGGTCCAGCGAGGAGCTGGACCTCCTGATGGGCATCATCGCCAACACCCTTGACCGGCTGGACGAGGACACGAACATCTCCGTCCACGCCATGGGGGCGCCGGAACTGCTGCCCGACTACCTGGCAGAACGCCTGAACAAGCTCACCGCCAGGACGCCCGTCCGCGAAAAGATCCACGTCAACGTGGCCGTGGGATACGGCGGACGGCGGGAGATCGTGGACGCGGTGCGGGAACTCCTGCACGATGCGGTCGCCAGGGGAGAAGACATCACCCGGCTGGCGGACGAACTCAGCGTGGACGACATCTCCCGGTTCCTGTATACCCGCGGGCAGCCGGACCCGGACCTCGTCATCCGGACCTCCGGCGAGCAGCGGCTCTCCGGGTTCCTTATGTGGCAGAGTGCCTACAGCGAGTTCTACTTCTGCGAGGCACTCTGGCCCGCCTTCCGCAAGGTGGACTTCCTCCGGGCCCTGCGCGACTACGCCGGCCGGCAACGGCGCTTCGGCGCCTGACATCCCCGGTTCACGGCAAGTTCACTTCAGCGCAACAGGAATCGCCGTGTAATGGTTGCGGAAATTACCCGGGGTGGATTTACGTTATATCCATCTGCAGGCAAAACCGCCGGCTGATCGGGGAGGCCAGTACATGGAGCGAAACATCGCACCGGTTGTATGGGAGGCCGGACCCGGCCTCGTGGCCGAGCCGCCTCACCAATAACAAAGCCGGGCTGGGGCCCGGGGCTGGAGTCGATGTGGCTACTTCTGAAAAACTGCACGAAGCCGTTGCCGGCCAGGCAGGAAAAGCTACCTCTCGCGCCGAGCGAGCCACTACCCAAACCGGCGCAGCAACCGATGCTGCGGCCGGTTTTGCCGTCTCCGGAAGGGAAGCCCTCATCCACACCTTCGTGATCGACACCTCCGTCCTGTTGTCCGACCCACGTGCCCTGCTCCGGTTCGCCGAACACGAAGTCATTGTCCCCGTGGTGGTCATCACCGAACTCGAAGCCAAACGGCACGACCCCGAACTCGGCTACTTCGCCCGCAAGGCGCTCCGGCTCCTCGACGACCTCCGGATCAAGCACGGCGGCCTCAACCAGCCCATCCCCATCGGCGACGACGGCGGGACGCTCATGG
Organism: Arthrobacter sp. AD-310; assembly: GCF_054656615.1. NCBI lineage: Bacteria > Bacillati > Actinomycetota > Actinomycetes > Micrococcales > Micrococcaceae > Arthrobacter > Arthrobacter sp. AD-310. The sequence continues at coordinate 19,982 of NZ_BAAHNO010000001.1, forward strand.
TCGAACTGAACCACATTTCCTCCGAGGTGCTGCCCCTGGGCTTCCGCAGCGGAGACAACGACAGCCGCATTCTCGCCGTCGCGAAAAACCTCTCCAACGAGGGCCGCGACGTCACTGTGGTGTCCAAGGACCTGCCCATGCGGGTCAAGGCCTCTGCCATGGGACTGACCGCGGACGAATACCGCAACGAACTCGTCAAGGACTCCGGCTGGACCGGTGTTGCCGAGGTGGAAGCCAACGAGCAGGAAATCTCCACGCTCTACGGCCACGAGCCGGTGTTCATCCCCGCCGCAGCCGAACTCCCCGTGAACACCGGGCTCGTCCTGCTCTCCAACCGTGGCTCCGCCCTCGGCCGGGTGGGGCCGGACAAGCAGGTCCGCCTGGTCAAGGGTGACCGGGACGTATTTGGCCTCCACGGCCGCTCCGCCGAACAGCGGCTGGCCATCGATATGCTGATGGATCCGGGGGTCGGCATTGTGTCGATCGGCGGCCGCGCCGGCACCGGAAAGTCGGCGCTGGCCCTCTGTGCAGGCCTGGAAGCGGTCCTTGAACGCCGTGAGCACCGCAAGGTCATTGTGTTCCGTCCCCTGTACGCGGTGGGCGGCCAGGAATTGGGTTACCTTCCCGGCTCCGAGTCCGAGAAGATGAACCCTTGGGCGCAGGCCGTTTTTGACACCCTCGGCGCCCTGGTCAGCCAGGAAGTGGTGGAGGAAGTCATGGACCGGGGCATGCTCGAGGTCATGCCGCTCACGCATATCCGAGGACGTTCCCTGCACGACGCGTTCGTGATCGTCGACGAGGCCCAGTCTCTCGAAAAGAACGTCCTGCTGACGGTGATGAGCCGCATCGGGCAGAACTCGAAGATTGTCCTCACCCACGACGTTGCCCAGCGCGACAACCTCCGTGTCGGACGGCACGACGGAATCGCCGCCGTCGTCGAAACCCTGAAGGGACACCCACTCTTCGGCCATGTCACCCTGACCCGTTCGGAAAGGTCCCCGATTGCGGCGTTGGTGACGGAGCTTCTCGAAGGCTAAGCGGGGCTGCCCGGGTGCCCCTTCCTCTGTGTGCTGGCTCGTTCCTCCCCACCATCCCCCTTGCCTCGCAAGCTCGGCCAGGGAACCCTGACGGCGTGGGCCCCGCCTCTGACGCACGCTGCTGGAAGGCGCACCCGGGCACAAGTCCCGGCCCTAGCGGAGGTTCAGAAATTTCGCCGCCGCCTCGTGGCCTTCGACCTTTAACTCCCATTCCGGTTTCTTGAACGTGTCGGGGGTGACTCTCACGTGCTGGACTGTTTCGGTTTTGCTGCCCCAGGCTTCGCGGGTGGTTCCGTTGAGTTCGTAGCCGAGGGAGCGGGAGACGCCCAGGGAGGCGTCGTTCCAGGTGGCTGCCTCGGAGGTGGCGGCCTCGGCGCGGAGCCAGTCGAAGGCCCAGAGGACGACGGCGGCACGCATTTCCCGGCCGAGTCCCTGGCCTTGGACGGACTGCTTGAGCCAGGAGCCCGTGCTGACCGTTTTAAGCGCGGCAAAGTTCTTTGCGCCGATATCCTGGCAGCCGATGAACACGCCGTCGTGCCAAATGCCCAGGAGCAGCGTCCAGGCTTCGGGCGTGCACTCGGCGCGGCATTTCCAGTGCCAGCGGGCCATGTTGGGGCCGAGTTCATCGTCCGGTGCTTCCGTCCACGGGGTGCTGAACGGGCTTCTGCCGGACGGGTGGATGCCGCTTCGTGCCGCCTCAAGGGCAGCCGGAAGGTCCAGGTCGGTGACGGGCCGGAGTTCCAGGCGCGGGGTGGCCAGCTTCAGGTCGAAGAGTGGCCAGACGGCGCTCATCGTAGTCATCCGCGAAGCCTAGCCGATGAAGGTCCTGCCGCCGTGCAAAGGTCAGGCGGGGATGTCCCAGCTGATGTGCCGGCGGACGTCCGTGAGGTTCATGGACTCTGCCAGGAACAAGTCATCGAGCATGTACTCATCCACGGCGAGGATGCGCAGCCAGTGGCCGTATTCGTCCGTGGCGGACTCGAGCGAATTGCTGGACACGCAGACGCCCGTTGCCCGGTCAACCCGTACGCGGGACCGGCCTGGAAGGCACAGGGGAGCGGCCGGGTCACCGGGATGGTAGGCGGCGCTGGGCACCACCACAGCCTCCAGCGCCGCCCGGCCTTCATGTTCCACGGCCCTCAGCTCCTCCACCAGCACCGGGTTGCTGCCAGGGAACTCAAGGGGAACCGGGGCGCTGCCGGCCAGTTCAACCGGATCCAGGGCCGCGGAAAAACGCGGATTGCCGAACCCGGGCTCGCCGTAAGCAGCTTCAGGCCGGCGTTTGACCAGGCCTGCGTCGTCGTAGACGGGAGTGACGAGGTGCGGCGGCAGGAGCCACGACTTCCGGGTCGCACTGACATACAGGCCGTCCCGGGAATCATTGATGCCCGCGGTGCTGTGCAGGACGAGTCCCTCCGGACTCTCCAGCCGGAGGGCGCCGGGCCGGCGCAGCCATGCCCGGACGAAGGGAGCGGCAGGGGACGGCGCTTCGGCGAACGGCTCATCCCAGTATTCGAAGCGCAGCGACTGCCATTTCCAGGGCGAGGACCGGCACAGGTTGCGGAACGCGGTGATGGGGTCTGCGGGCGCTGCGCCGGTGTTCGGATCCGGCCGGTGCCGGGCATCCCATGTCGCCATATCCACAGTTTACGCGGGGCCGGTAGGGCGGACAGGGGAATTCCAGTAGCATCCGGAGGGTGATCGGACGACTGGGCGACCTCTGGGAGCAAGCACCCCTGGCATTCTGGCTGGTGCTGGCCGCGTGCGGGTACTTCACCGTCATGGCCGTCAGGCTCACGGTGATCGATGTGCGGCACCACCTGCTGCCCAACCGGATCGTCTTTCCGTCGTATGCCGTGGCCGGTGTCCTGTTGCTGGCAGCCGCCTTTGCCGGGGCTGCCCTGCCGGCGGGTGGCCCTGGCGAAGGGCTCCTGGCCCTGCCGGCGTTCCGGGTCGTGGCCGGCGCCGCGATCCTGTGGCTGTTCTACTTTGTGCTCCGCTTTGCCTACCCGCCCGGGATGGGCTTCGGCGATGTGAAGCTGGCCGGCGTCCTGGGCATGTACCTCGGCTACCTTGGGTGGGGGCACCTCTTCGCGGGCACGTTCCTGGCGTTCCTGCTCGGCGGGCTGTGGTCCGTTGCGCTCCTGGTTGCCAGGCGTGGAACGCTGAAATCCTCAATCCCGTTCGGACCGTTTATGCTCGCCGGAGCGGCCGCGGCTATGCTGCTCCCTGCGTAGCCCAAAGCCGCGCAGGCACAAAGCCGCGCGGCCGCGGCTGTAGGCTGGCGGAATGCCTGTGCCTGAGTACATCCTGAAGTTGCGCAAGAAAATCGGCAACGACCTGCTATGGCTCCCCGGAGTCCGGGGCGTGGTGGTCGACGACGCCGGCCGTGTCCTGCTCGCCCAGCGGGCGGACAACCGGCAGTGGGCGCTGGTCAGCGGCATCCTGGATCCGGGAGAGCAACCGGCCCGGGGCCTGGTGAGGGAAATCTTCGAAGAAACCGGTGTGGTGGCGGAAGCCGAACGGGTTGTCTCTGTGGGCGCGGTGGGTCCGTTCACTTACCCGAACGGTGACGTCTGCGAGTTCCTGGACGTGGTGTTCCTCTGCAGGTATGTGAGCGGCACAGCGAGGATCAACGACGACGAATCCCTGGCGGTGGGCTGGTTCAGCACGGACGAACTCCCCGAACTCATGCCGGGCCACCTCACCAGCATCCGCCACGCCCTGGCACCCGCCGCGGATACGCACTTCGAACCCTGACAGGGGACGCGACACAACGGGACGCCGCAACCCCTAAGAGCACGACGACGGCCGGTACCTTCCGCGCGGAAGGTACCGGCCGTCGTCGTACTTATGAAGCGTTAGGCCTTGTGGGCCGGGGCAGTCATGGTGGTCACGTCAAGTGCCTTGTCGAGGTCGGCCTCGGAAACCTTGCCCTCGCCCTCGCCGACGAAACCGAGCTGCTCGGTGGCCTGGCGGATGGTCAGGCCCTCCTTGACAGCGGTCTTGGCGATCTTGGCGGCGTTCTCGTAGCCGATGTACTTGTTCAGCGGGGTCACGATCGAGGGGGAGGCTTCGGCCAGGAACCGGGCGCGCTCCACGTTGGCCGTGATGCCGTCGATCATCTTGTCCGCCATGACGCGGCTGGTGTTGGCCAGCAGGCGGATGGATTCCAGCAGGTTCGCGGCCATGACGGGGATGCCCACGTTGAGCTCGAAGGCGCCGTTGGTGCCGGACCATGCGATGGCAGTGTCGTTGCCGATGACCTGGGCGGCCACCATGATGGAGGCCTCGCAGATGACGGGGTTGACCTTGCCGGGCATGATCGAGGAGCCGGGCTGCAGGTCCGGGATGGCGATTTCACCAAGGCCGGTGTTGGGACCGGAACCCATCCAGCGGAGATCGTTGTTGATCTTCATGAACGAGATTGCGATGTTGCGCAGCTGGCTGGACGCCTCGATCAGGCCGTCACGGTTGGCCTGTGCCTCGAAGTGGTCGCGTGCCTCGGTCAGCGGCAGGCCGGTGTCCGTGGCCAGCAGCTCGATAACGCGCTCCGGGAAGCCGGCGGGGGTGTTGATGCCGGTGCCAACGGCCGTGCCGCCCAGCGGAACCTCGGCAACGCGGGGGAGCGAGGCATTGATGCGCTCGATGCCGTAGCGGACCTGCGCCGCGTACCCGCCGAACTCCTGGCCCAGGGTCACCGGGGTGGCGTCCATGAGGTGGGTGCGGCCGGACTTGACGACGTCCTTGAACTCAACGGCCTTGCGCTCCAGCGACTCTGCCAGGTAGCCCAGGGCGGGGATCAGGTCGTTGATCAGCGCCGAGGTGGCAGCCACGTGCACGGACGTGGGGAAGACGTCGTTGGAGGACTGCGAGGCGTTGACGTGGTCGTTCGGGTGGACCACCTTGTCGCTGCCGGCGGCCTTCAGGGCGCGGGTGGCCAGCTCTGCCAGGACCTCGTTGGTGTTCATGTTCGAGGACGTACCGGAACCGGTCTGGAAAACGTCGATGGGGAAGTCGCCGTCGTACTTGCCGGCGGCCACCTCATCGGCTGCGTCGGCAATCGCCTTGGCCAGCTCGCCGTCGAGCACGCCCAGTTCTGCGTTGGCCTGGGCTGCGGCCTTCTTGACCCGGGCCAGCGCCTCGATGTGGGTGCGTTCCAGGGTCTTGCCGGAGATGGGGAAGTTCTCCACTGCCCGCTGCGTCTGCGCGCGGTACAGTGCGTTCACGGGGACGCGGACTTCGCCCATCGTGTCATGTTCAATGCGGAACTCTTCAGTGGAAGTCATGGGGCTAGCTTATGGCGCCCGGGCGCCCCACCGAAAACCGTGAAGGGGGTGCTACGGGGCCCTTGCCGGGCCCCGTAGGGGCGGCCTCTAGAGCTCGCCGATTCCGGAAACAAGGTTGGCGCGGCCCTCCGCGAGGCTGTAGGACAGGCCGATGACGGCCGTGCGGCCTTCCTCGATTGCGTCCGAAATCACACGGGAACTGTCGGCGAGCCGCTGCGACGTCTGCTTGACGTGCTCGACGACCATGTCGTTCACTTCGGTTTCGTCGTTGCGAAGTGACGTGAGGACGGACGGGGTGATGCGCTCCACCAGGTCGCGGATGAAGCCCGTCGGCATCTGCCCGGTCTCCACGGCGGACTTGGTGGCGCTGACGGCACCGCAGCTGTCATGGCCAAGGATCACGATCAGCGGCACGCCAAGCACGCCCACGCTGTACTCGAGGGAGCCGAGGACGGCGTCGTCAATGACCTGGCCGGCGGTGCGCACCACAAAAACGTCGCCCAGGCCGACGTCGAAAATGATCTCGGCGGCGAGGCGGGAATCGGAGCAGCCGAAGATGACGGCGAACGGGTGCTGGTTCTCCACCAGGGAGGAGCGCCGCGACGCATCCTGGTTCGGATGCGACGTTTCGCCGCTGACAAAGCGTTCGTTTCCTTCGCGCAGTCGGCGCCAGGCAAGTGCAGGAGTCAGGTAAGTAGCCACGCGACTACGTTACGGTGCGGCGGCGGCCGGGGGTGAAACTGTGACGGCAGGGCTGCTTTCCATGGATTTCACGACGGCGTCCGCGAGGGTGGCGAATTCGTCCAGTTGGGCGGCGCCGGACAGGATGACGGTGGTCCCGCGGTAGTCCAGGACCATGGATTTCTCACCCTTGCCGGTGTCCCGCAGCTCCCACTCCCGGCCGCCGGCGTTCCGCGAACCGGTAACGGGCGCGTTACGCGTCTGCTGCAGCAGCCAGGTGGGGTTGGCCTTGCTCGTCTGCACCAGCGCAATGAACGAGTTCTTCGGCGTCAGGAAGCCCACCTCCCACGTGGGGACCCCGCTTCCGGTCCCGGCCTCCCAGCGCGCATAGTTGGCGCGGAAGGCACCGCCGGTCTCCGGCGCGACAGGTGTGAATCCCGCCACATCGGCCGCGTTCCGGGCGGTGGCCGCTACATCGACGTCCGGGTTGTACCCGTCGGTCTTCGGCAGCGGGTTCATGAGGATGATCGGCAGGAACGCCGCGATGCTCACCACGAGCGCGATGATCATGCCGATCACCGAAGCGTTGGCACGTTTGGCGGCGGCGGCCGGAATGACAGGCTTTACCGGGGTTTCCCCGGCCGGTCCGCCAGCGCCCGTGCTGCCTGTGGATCCGGCCGGCTCGGGGCTGGGACTGGTCTTTTCCTGCATGTCATTCACCCCTCTATAGTCGCGCATTGGCGCGCGCAACTTCCATTCGGCCGGTTCCACCCCCTGAATGGCAGAGTCCGCGCACATTGCGGCTGTGCGTCATCCGCCGTCCGGCAGGCGGCGCCACGACTATGATCGGAAGTAGAGGAATCACCGCCAGTCCGTTCCGGCCGGCGGGTTCAATGATCGCCACTCGAAGAAGAGGTTCACGTGTCACCAGCGTCCATGACCCAGAAGTACTCCACGATCTCGCCGTCCCTTGCGGTGGGCAACGACGAACCGGACCGCAACCTTGCCCTCGAACTTGTCCGCGTCACCGAGGCTGCCGCCATCGCCGGCGGCCACTGGGTGGGTTTTGGCGACAAGAACACGGCAGACGGCGCCGCCGTCGACGCCATGCGCTCGTTCCTGCAGACCGTCCACTTCAACGGCGTTGTGGTCATCGGTGAAGGCGAAAAGGACGAAGCGCCGATGCTGTTCAACGGCGAACGCGTGGGCGACGGCACAGGCCCCGAGGTGGACGTCGCAGTGGACCCCATCGACGGCACACGCCTGACCGCCCTGGGCATCAACAACGCCCTTGCCGTCCTTGCCGTTGCGGAACGCGGCTCAATGTTCGATCCCTCCGCCGTCTTCTACATGGAGAAGCTCGTCACTGGCCCCGAAGCCGCCGACATGGTGGACCTGCGCCTGCCGGTGAAGCAGAACCTGCACCTGATCGCCAAGGCCAAGGGCGTGAAGGTCAACCAGCTCAACGTCATGATCCTGGACCGCGACCGGCACCGCCCGCTCGTGGAGGAAATCCGCGAGGCCGGCGCCCGCACCAAGTTCATCATGGACGGTGACGTTGCCGGTGCCATTGCCGCCGCACGTTCCGGCACCGGCGTCGACGCCCTCATGGGCATCGGCGGCACCCCGGAAGGCATTGTCGCTGCCTGCGCCATCAAGTCCCTGGGCGGCGTGATCCAGGGCCGGCTGTGGCCCACCAGCGATGAGGAGAAGCAGAAGGCAATCGACGCCGGGCACGACCTCGAGCGTGTCCTGTCCACCAACGACCTCGTCTCCAGCGATAACTGCTACTTCGCAGCCACCGGCATCACCGACGGTGACCTGCTGAAGGGCGTTCGCTACTCCAAGGACAAGGTCCTCACCCAGTCCATCGTGATGCGCTCCAAGTCCGGCACCATCCGCTTCGTCGACGGCGAGCACCGCGCCGACAAGTGGGAAGGCTACGCCCGCAAGAGCTGACCCTCAGCCGCGGCAACGCCGCCACAGCCCCGGAACGCACACGGCCTGTCATGGCAGTGTGTTCCGGGGCTCCGGCGTTTAATGGCTGGTATAGGGTTTAAGCCATGATTCCTGCTGTTGTGCCCTGTACTGACCGCGCCCTCTGGGACCAGACCGTCGACACATTCAAGGGGCATCCGCAGCAGCTCTGGGGCTGGGGCGAGACCAAGGCGATGCACGGCTGGTCCGTGGACCGGGTGCTGCTCGAGGACGGCGGCGCCACAGTGGGGGCCGCACAGCTGCTGGTCCGGCAGTTGCCCTTCCCGTTCCGTGCCCTGGTGTACATTCCGCGCGGGCCCATGTGCCAGGTGGAGGACACCCAGGCCGTCCTGAACAGCCTCGCTGACCACGCCGCGCAGCGCCACCGCGGCGTGGCCCTGAGCATCGAGCCGGACTGGGACCGTGACTCCGCCTACGCCGGGGCCGTGGCCGGAGCCGGTTTCCGGGAATCCGGCAACACGGTGCTCATCCCGCGGACCCTGATCCTGGACCTCGGCCGAAGTGACGACGACCTGATGGCGGACATGTCGAAGTCCACCCGCGCAAACATCCGGAAGGCCATGCGCAGCGACGTGGAGTTCCGCAAGGTCAAGAACGACTCCGAGCTCGAGCAGGTGCTCGCGGTCTACCACGAGACCGCGGAGCGGGCCGGCTTCGGCATCCACGAAGACCAGTACTACCGCGACATCTTCCGGAACCTGGGCGACGGTTCGCCCGTCATCGGCGCGTTCGACGGCGAGCAGTTGCTGGCGTTCGTCTGGCTCGCCCGGAGCGGCTCCACGGCCTTCGAGCTGTACGGCGGTGTCTCAGCGGAGGGCCAGAAGCAGCGCGTGAACTACGGCGTGAAATGGGCGGCGCTGCAGGCAATGCGTGAGGACGGCTGCTCGAGGTACGACTTCAATGGGCTGCTCAACGACGGCATCTCCGACTTCAAGAAGCAGTTCGCCAAGCACGAAAACATGCTCCTGGGGACCTGGGAGAAGCCGCTGTCGCCCTTCTATCCCGCCTATTCCAGGGCGATGCCACTGGCGCGGAAGGGACTCCAGACCGCCCGGCGGCTGGCCAGGACCGCCGCCGGGCGCGTCCGTTCGGTGCTCCGGCGCGGCTAGAGCCCGGTAGTCACCGCGAAGGCCAGCGCAGTTTCCTCGCTGCCCGCCACCGGGTGCACATTGACCGGGGCCTCGGCGGCGGCGAGGAATGCGCTGCCGCCGCGGGCCAGCTGCAGGTCGCCTTTCGGGGAATCCAAATAGACCGAGCCCGAGACCACGACCACCACGGCCGCGCCTGACTGCGCAAGCGGGACGGGCCCGCCGTCGGGAGCGAGCTCGATGCGCTGGAGTTGGAACTCCTCGAACGGCGGCCGGTAGAGCTCCTGGTCCAGGACGGTATTCCAGGCAGCCAGCCTTGGGACCGCCACAGGGTGGAAGTCGATGGTGTGCAGCAGTTCCGGGACATCGATGTGCTTGGGGGTCAGCCCTCCGCGCAGGACGTTGTCCGACGACGCCATCACCTCCACGCCAAGCCCGTGCAGGTACGCATGCACGTTGCCCGCGGGCAGGTAGACGGCCTCGCCAGGCTGCAGCGAGACGCGGTTGAGGAGCAGGGAGATCAGTACGCCGGGATCGCCCGGGTACTTCTCGTTGAGGCTGACCACAGTTCCGAGCTCTGCCTCGAACGGTGCGAAGGAGCCGTGCGCGAGCAGGGCGGCCACCACCTGCGCGGTGGCACCGGCCACCGTCTGGCCGCCGGTGATCAGCCGTTCGAAGGCCGTGCGCAGTGCCGCCTCCTCGTCGCTGCCGTCCAGGTCGGACAGCAGGGCCGGGACCAGGTCGGGGACCGGGGCTTCAACCGCCTCAAAGGCTGAGGCCACGTGCTGCAGGATGTCCCTTGCCGAGCCGGCGGGCCGGAAGCCACACAGCGCCTCAAACGGCGTGAGGGCGAAGATCATTTCCGGCTTGTGGTTATCGTCGCGGTAGTTCCGCGTGGCGGCATCTGCGGCAACGCCGGCCGCATTCTCCCGGGCAAAACCGGCCTTCGCCTGCTCCAGGCTGGGATGGACCTGCAATGACAGGGGCTGGGCTGCCGCAAGGATCTTGGCGAGGAACGGAAGGCGCGGGCCGAAGCGCGCCACGGACTCCGCGCCCAGGAAATGCTCCGGGTCCCGCGCGATCAGGGCGTCCAGGGGAGTTTCGGTGCCGTCCTCCGGAACGTGGGCCACCGACGGGGAATCCGGGTGGGCGCCGATCCACATTTCGGCCTCCGGGCGGCCGGATTCAGGCCGTCCCAGCAGGGAAGCTATGGCCGTGGTGGATCCCCAGGCGTAGTCCCGCAGGACGTTGTCAATCTCGTACAAAGCCGGTTCCGTTTCTATGGTCTGGTTGCGGAAGGGTCACAGCGCGGCGCACTGGCCATTGGTGGCGACCAGCTGGCGGATCGCTTCCTCGTCGCCGGCGCGCTTGAGGTCATTCAGCAGCTCTTCGGTGATCGGCTCACCGTCGGGCGTGGTGGTGACGGGGACGAAGTCCGATGGCGTGGGCTGCTGCGGTGCGCCGCCGCCGGCCAGCACGGTGGCGGGGGAGTACCCAGCCGCCTGGATGTGCCCGGTCCCGGCGGCCTGGGCCACCATGGCGTCGTCGGGGATACCGGCCGACTGGGCGCCAGCGGCGGACGCCGACGCCAGCAGCTGGTCCACGCGTTCGTGGAGTTCGTCGAAGTCGGGCACGGTCGAGAAGGAGGCGTCGAAGTCCGGCGGGCCAATGGTGAGCCGCTTCACGTCCTGGCCTTTCGCCTTGATGGCGAGGTCCAGGAAGCTGCCCAGCTGGGCGGAGGAGATGTTGGAGTCCACGACCTTGGTGCCCGCGTTGGCGATGTCCTCGAACTTGGCCAGCAGCGTGGCAGGGTCCAGCTGCTTGAGCATGGCCTGCTGGACACACTGCTGGCGCTGGATCCGGGCGTAATCGTCGACGTATTCCCGCGAGCGTCCGTACCAGAGGGCCTGGTCGCCGTTGAGCGTTTGTTCGCCCGCCGGGATCCAGCCCAGGGGCATGCCGTGCGTCTTGGTTGCCTCATCGAAGTAGCCGCTCATGGGAACCCAACCGCCGGCCTTGATCCTGATGCCGCCCATGGCGTCGATCAGTGTCGAGAAGCCTTCCATGTCCACCAGGACGTAGGCCTGGATGGTCATTCCCAGGGTTCCCGAGACAGCTTCCATGGTGGCCTGGGCTCCGGGATCGGCCACGCCGGGGTAGAGGTCCGCATACTCATTGGTGACCTCGGTGTTAATGGCGTTGATCAGGCATTCGTCGCCGCAGTCGTAACCGTCCGGGTAGATGGCGCGCATCGGCGAGTCCTCGCTGAACTGCGCGTTCTGGAAGTTCCGCGGAACGGAAATGATCGCCGTCTGGCCGGTTTCGGCGTCGACGCTCAGCACGGAGAGACTGTCCGGCCGCCGGCCGGTGCGGTCATCGCCGGCGTCGCCGCCCATCATCAGGAAGTTGTAGCGTCCGTCCACCGGGTCGATGGACGGGCCGGAGGAGAAGATGCTGCCGATGGCGTTGCGGCTGACGTTGAGCAGGTACGCGGCATAGCCGAGCGAGCCGCTGCCAACCACGAGGGCCAGGACAAGGCTGATGACGACGGCGGGACGCGCCTGCGGTGCCAGGAGGACGGGACGGATCAGCCGCAGCGTGTTGATGAACAGGACCGCCCAACCGGCAGCGAGGGCTGCGAGCACGATCACGATGGCCAGCGATGCGAACGGATTGGTGATGATGCTGATCAGCAGCGGGCGGTTGACGAGCAGCAGGAGCAGCGCCAGCAGTGCTGCTGCCCAGGCACAGAGCGTCACGCGCAGGGCGGCCCGGCCCAGTTTCCTGTCGCCGGCCACCAGTTGTGCGCTTCCCGGGACCAGGAGCGTCATGAGGACCAGCACGAACCCGCGCTTGGTCCGCACCGGGGCGGAAGCGCTGACCGGGTACCGTACGGGGTCGGTCAGCGCTGTGTCGGTGGCGGACTGCGGGACTTTGCTGCTGGACATGCCCCCGGACCTAACGGCTGCCCCGCAGGGAGCCGTTACCGTCCGCGAAGACCTCGCTGACCTTTTGCCTCAGGTTGGCCCCTTTGCGGCTGGCGACGGCGTTGAGGTCGGCCGCGAAATCGATCAGGTCGGTCCGCAGCGAGGCGGCGAGTTCGTCTGTTCCGGACGCAAGCATGCGGACGGCAAGGAGCCCCGCGTTGCGTGCCCCGGCAATGGAAACCGTGGCGACGGGCACACCGGCAGGCATCTGCACGATGGACAGCAGCGAATCCATGCCGTCGAGGGTCTTGAGCGGGACGGGCACCCCGATCACCGGGAGCGGTGTGACGCTGGCAAGCATGCCGGGCAGGTGTGCGGCGCCGCCTGCACCTGCGATGATCACCCGAAGGCCGCGCTCGTGCGCCGTCTGGCCGTAGCGGATCATCTCCGTGGGCATGCGGTGGGCGGAAACCACGTCAGCTTCGAAGGGGATGCCGAACTCTGCCAGGGCGTCCGCCGCGGCCTCCATGACGGGCCAGTCCGAATCGGAACCCATCACGAGTCCGACCAAGGGGCTGGCCGGTGTTCCGGCGGCGGGGGTGGCTGGGGCGCTCATGCGTTCTCCTCGAAAGTTTGGGGCGCCGCTTCCGCTGATGCCCGGCCGTCACGGATGATGCTTGCCACCATGGTGGCACGGCGCCGCACCGAGTCGACGTCAGCGGTGGAGGTGCCGACCAGGTTCACATGGCCGATCTTCCTTCCCGGCCGGACGGACTTGCCGTAGCAATGCACCTTGGCGCCCGGTTCGCTGGCCAGGGCTTGCGGGAACGCGGAGTAGAGGTCCTGGTTTTCGCCGCCGAGGAAATTCTTCATGACGGTGACGGGCGCCAATGCGTCGGTGGCCCCGAGCGGCAGGTTCAGGACGGCGCGCAGGTGCTGTTCGAACTGGCTCGTTACCGCGCCGTCCTGGGTCCAGTGCCCGGTGTTGTGCGGGCGCATCGCCAGTTCGTTGATCAGGAAACCGGCACCGGAACCGGGCGTCTCGAACAGTTCGACGGCGAGCACACCGGTAACTCCGAGTTCGGCCGCGATCCTGAGTGCGGCATCCTCGGCCGCGGCTGCCACCTCGACCGGGATGTCCATGGCCGGGGCGATTACTTCGTCACACACGCCGTCCACCTGGATGGTGTGGACCACTGGCCAGGCCCGGGCTTCGCCGTCGGGAGTCCTCGCCACCAGGGCGGACAGTTCCCTGGTGAAATCGACTTTCGCCTCCGCCAGCAACGGGCTCATGGCCGCGAACCAGTCCGCGGTGCCGGCTGCTTCCCCGGCCGAACCAACAATCCGTACGCCTTTGCCGTCATAGCCACCGCGGGGCGTCTTCAGCACGACGGGCCATCCGGTTTCGTCGCCGAATGCGACCAGGGCCGGAACGTCTTCCACCGACGCCCACGTAGGGTTGGGAAGCTCAAGCCGGTCGATGGCGGCCCTCATCACGAGTTTGTCCTGCGCGTGCACCAGGGCGTCGGGTCCCGGCTGGACGTTGACGCCGGCCTCCTGCAGTGCCCGGAGGTGGCTTGTGGGTACATGCTCGTGGTCGAACGTCATAACGTCCAGGCCCTCGGAGAATTCGAGCAGTGTCTCAAGGTCCTTATAGTCGCCCACGGGCGAGGACGAGACTGCAGAGACAGCGGACACGTCCCCGCTCTCCGCCAGGACGCGCAGTTCGAAGCCAAGGGCAGTTGCTGCAGGGGCCATCATTCGGGCTAGCTGGCCGCCGCCAACCACGCCTATTACTGGAAAAGTCACATCTGCCAGCCTACCGAAAACCGCCCGGGATCCCGCCTTCTGCCGCCCGGGGGGATGAGTTTGTCAGCAACGGCAGCTCCAGGCCCACTGTATTAGGGGGCTGCTTCAAGGTTAAGGAGGCTAAAATGGCCTCTGGCCACGTGGCCCACAGTTACTGACGGCCATGGAGGGTCATGATTACAGCGCTTGCAGACCGCATCCGGGGGCTCGCCTCGCTCTTTTGGCGTGAGGTGGCCAAATTCGGAGCTGTGGGCGGTGTGGCGTTCGTCATCGACAACGGCATGACGTACTACCTGATGCACGGCCCCATGTCCGACAGCGAAGCAAAGGCCAGGTTTGTCGGGGCGTCGATCGCGACGGTATTTTCCTGGATCGCCAACCGGTTCTGGACCTTCCGGCACCGTCGCCAGGATAACGTCCTCCGCGAATTCCTGATGTTCATCCTGATCAATGGCATCGGCATCGGTATTTCCACGGGATTCACTGCGCTGGCCAAGTACGGGCTGGGGATCACGGATAAGAACATGTTGTTCTTCGCCGGGGTGTTCGGCATTGTGGTGGCCACCGTAGTCCGCTTCTTTGCCTACCGGTTCCTGGTGTTCAACAAGGAACTGGACGAAGAGCCGGAGTTCTCGCATGACCACGAACTCATCGAGATCCATCACCACAAGGAGCGCGTGTCCACGGGGGAGCGGGAGCCTTCCCAGGACGGGCCGGCCCAGCTCTAGGAGTCCACTCCATCCGCAGGCTCCCGGCCCCTGATGGGGCCGCGGGACCTCAACGGCCGTGGATGCGCTCAGCCGCCAGGAGCTTATCCGTCAGCTGCACGTCAGGGTGGGTCATGACAACGGACCCGTTCTGCTTCCATGCGCCCAGCGCGTTGGCCAGCGCTGATTCAAGCCCGTCCGCAGCAGGGATATGCAGCCGCACTCCCTCTTCATGGGAAACCGCGAAGCTTTCGAGGAGTTCCCGGTGCAGGTGCTCACGGCCTTCCCGGTCCACGATTGCGCAGGCCGAGGGTTCGGCGGCGGTGTGCTGCATAAAGACGTCCCCGTGGCTGCGGACCTCCGCGGCATAATCGATGCAGCCGGGGGCAAGCCCGCCCGGCCAGCCCATGGCGAGGGCCGGCAGCGCTACGGCGATAACGGCGTCGTATTGTCCGTCAGCTGACTCCGGCTCCGCAGTGACGAGGAAGTCGCCTCCATTGCCACTGAGGACCACCTCAAGCCCCAGCTGCCAGGCGGAGAGCGCCCACACGGCGGCCTTCCAGTGCGCGGGAAGGCCCAGGCGGAGGCGCATTCCGGGAGCTGCGTCCAGCTCGTCCTGCAGCAGGTTGCTGGTCTTGGCTACCCAGTTGTCCAGCACCCTGCCCGAGAGTTCCACCCGTTCCCCTTCGGGGCCGTACCAGGTGAGCCGGGGAGCCGTGGAATTCCCCGAGCGGAGGCTGGCCGTAAGATCAAGCGCCGGTGTAGTCATGGCTCCATCCTGCCACCGGAGGGGAGCGGGGTCACCCGCCGGCAAGCTTCCAGATGAGCAGCCGCCGGTCTTCTGTGAGATTTATCACATGCGATGCTAAGCGTGCTTGCTATTTTTTTGGATTCCGGGTATTTTCCCGCCATTGCGGCATTTTTGGCCCTGCGGCGAAGGCTGGCGCCCGTTACAGGCCCCGTTCGTCCGGATGTGGACCAAAATTCCCGGGCGTGGCGTGCGCGGCGATGCGCGGTGCCACTGATTATTATCCCGGCGACGGCTTGACTCGCCCTAGTTACACACGTGTAATTAGGTATCTAAAGCGATTGCGTAAATACCGGCACACAACCGAGGGCCAGCGTATCCAGGCAGTGGCTGAACACATCAGGAGGGTCGCCGTGGGGCAAGCAGAGCGTATCCAGGAAGATGCCGTCGTAGCCGGTCAGGCAACGGCAAAGTACCGCGCGCGGGGGGTGCCCAGCGACTGGTATGTGGACCCCGCCGATCCCGAAGCCGCGGAGCGGTACAACCGGGATGCCGGCAGCGTCCTTGAGGACCAGGCCACAGCATTCCTTGCTGCACACGAAGCCCTTCTCAACGGTGCGGCGGACCCTGAGGATGAACTTGATCCGCCCATGGAACTGCCGGCGCCCGGAGCCGTGCAGCCGGTCTGGATCGGCCTGCCCTTCCAGCAGGACTTCGACGACGAAGGCGAACTTGGCTGGCAGACCGATGCCCTCTGCGCCCAAACGGATCCTGAGGCCTTCTTTCCGGAAAAGGGCGGCTCCACGCGCGATGCCAAGAAAGTGTGCGGTGCCTGCAACGTTCGGTCCCAGTGCCTGGAATACGCGCTGGCGAACGATGAACGGTTCGGTATTTGGGGCGGCCTGTCCGAGCGTGAGCGCCGGCGGCTAAGGAAGCGAGCAATCTAATTCACCAGGATGTTTATGTCACTGCCGTTGTGGTCGCCCATAACGGCAGTGACTATCTCCCGCGCACGCTGTCGGCCCTGGCCGGCCAGACCCGGCCAATAGACCGGGCTATCGGCGTTGACGCAGGGTCCCGCGATGATTCGCGTGCCCTGCTCGAGCAGGCACTGGGTGCCTCCAGCGTCGTCACCCACGACCACGGCAGGGGCGGCATGGGTGCCGCCGTGTCCGCGGGCCTCGCTGCGCTGGCGCCCTGGAGCGGCCAGGATTCCGGGGGCAAGCAGGAATGGATCTGGCTCCTGCACGATGACGCGGCCCCCGCGCCGGAAGCCCTGGCGGAGCTCCTCGGCGCCGTCGAACGGGCCCCCTCCGTGACGGTCGCAGGCTGCAAGCAGCTGGACTGGCACGCGGAACGCAAGCTGGTCGACGTCGGATTGTCCACCAGCCGTTGGGCCGAACGGCTCACGCTGATTGACGCCGACGAGCTGGACCAGGGGCAGTACGACGGCCGAAGCGATACCTTTGCCGTGAACTCCGCAGGGATGCTGGTGCGCCGCGACATTTGGGAGCATCTCGGCGGTTTCGACCCCGCCCTCCCCGGCAGCGGGGACGACGTCGATTTCTGCTGGCGCAACCGCCTCGCCGGCCACCGCGTGGTGGTGGTTCCCGCTGCCCGCATGTTCCATGTGGTCCATCGGCCGCACGCCTTGGGAAACCCCTCCGCCGCGCGCAAGGCCCAGGTCCACCTGCGGCTGAAACACGCACCCCTCTGGCTGGTTCCGGTCCACGCCGCCGGCGCCCTGCTGGGCAGCATCTTCCGGTTGGTCCTGAGCATAGCGCTCAAGGACCCTGGCCATGGCTTGTCGCAGTTCCTGGCCACCGCCGCTGCGCTGGGTAGGCCCCGTGCAGTGGCGAGGGCGCGCCGGACCGCACGGGGAACGCGGCGGATCCGCCGTTCAGTGATCCGCAAGCTCCAGACGCCCCGGCGGGAAGTCTGGAGCCACCGCCGGTCGCTGATGGAGGCAATCGGCAGTGACGGCAGCCAGGCCGAAGACCTTGAACAGGACCCGCTGGCGCACCAGCCCACGGGCGACGCGCCGGATGACTTCGCAGCCCTTGCCACCACGAGGCGAGGTTGGGTGGGGAACGGCGCGCTCGCCGCGGTCATCGCCGCCTCGGTTGCCTCCTTGCTGGGACTTGCCGGCATTTTCCGCGCCGACGCCGTGGCCGGCGGGGCCCTCCTGCCTGTTTCCGCGCGCCTGGGCGATATCTGGCAGCACGCCACCAGCTGGTGGATCGCCCTCGGTGCTGGTCTGCCGGGCAGGGGCGATCCCTTTGGGTACGTCCTGTGGATCCTCGGCGTCCTTGGCGGCGGTGACGCGAACGCCGCCATGGCCTGGCTCCTCCTCCTCAGCACCCCGTTGTCAGCCCTGACCGCCTGGTTCGCTGCCGGCGGCCTGACCGTGCGCCGCCGGCTCCGGCTCGCCGCGGCGCTCTTCTGGTCTGCCGCCCCAGCCCTCCAGATTGCCCTGAACCAGGGACGGGTGGGAGCCCTGGTGGCTCACCTGATGATCCCCCTCCTCGTCCTTGCCCTGCTCCGCGCAACCGGGTCGGCCGTCGGGCACGGACGCTTCTCCCTTCCGGCCCCGGGGGACAGCGGCGGCGAACGGCCCCCTGTCCGGCCCGGCATCAACGGCACACCGTCCTGGACTGCCGCTGCCGCGGCCGGACTCGTACTGGCCGTTGTCACGGCGTCGGCTCCGTCGCTCCTCGTCCCCGCCACGGTGGTGATCGTCCTGTGCGGGCTCCTGCTCGGCCGCCGCGGCCGCACAATCTGGTGGGCCCTGCTGCCCGCCGCGGCGCTGTTCATCCCGTTTGGGCTCTCCGTGCTGGATAAGCCGCGGGCATTGCTCGCTGATCCAGGCCTGCCGCTTGGTTTCACCGCTGCCCCGTTGTGGCAGCAACTCCTGGGCCAGCCCCTTGCTTTCAGCCCCGGCGGGGGAGTTGAGGGGCTTCCCTACTTCCAGGACGGTCCGGTCCCATGGGGATTGCTGCTGGCACTGCTGCTGGCCGTCCCTGTCCTGGTGCTGGCAGCGGCCGGGCTCTTCAGCCCGGGGCGCCGCGGCAGGATGGTGAAGTCCCTGTGGCTCGCCGGACTGATCGCCCTGGCATGCGGCTGGCTGGCTTCGCATCTGGCCGTCAGCCTGAATGCCGGCACTTTGGTTGTGCCCTTCACGGGCCCGGCTGTTTCCGCTGCCTCATTCGTTCTGCTTGGTGCGTCGCTCCTGGGAGCGGAACAGCTTCTCAGCGTCGCGGACAAGGCACCTGCCGGTGCCACAAGGCGCCGCGCTGCGGCACGGTCCGCCGTCGCCGTGGGCATGATCCTGGTGCTCGTTGGCTCGCTTGCCGGAATGGCCGCCTGGTCCGCCCGGAACCTTCTGCGCCCGGCTGCCGCCACTGCCGGCCCGGCAGGCAGTCCCGATGCTGTCCTCTCCGGTGCTGCCCGGCCCCGGGCCGCCGGGACCGACGGCCCCGGGCTGGGAACCGCGCGGCTGGTCGAATCCGTGAACCCGAGGACCCTGCCGGCAACGGCTATCGACCGCGGCATCGGACCCGAACAGACACGCACCCTGTTGATCAACACAGGGGAGGATGGCGCGTTCGACGCCGCATTGATGCGCGGAGCGGGCACCACCCTCGACAACCTCTCAGCCATCGCGTCTGCCCGGAACATCATGGGTGCGCCCGGGTCGGAGACTATCCGCGATGACGACGACGTCACCGCATCGATCCGCCGTGTGGTGGCCACCCTTGTTGCCGGGCAGGGGGTCGATCCCCGCAGCGACCTCGAGGATCTGGGCGTCGGCTTTATAGTCCTCAGGTCCGCTGACACGGCGGCGCAGCTCACCGCCAGCAGAATGGACGCCGTCCCCGGGTTGGTTGCCGTGGGGCAGACCGATGTCGGATGGCTCTGGCGGATCACGCCCTTGAACCAGCCCGTCCTGCAGCCGGCAGACATCACCCACCGGGTACGGATCGTCGACACGGCCGGCGCCACCACGGCGCTGGTGCCGTCTTCCTACAACAACGTCGATGCCCAGGTGCCGGCAGGGCCCGAAGGCCGCCTTGTAGTGCTTGCGGAACGTGCGGATACCGGCTGGACAGCCTGGCTCGACGGCCGGAAGCTGACATCCACCACGTCCGGGTGGTCGCAGGCCTTTACCCTGCCTCCCACCGGCGGCCACCTGGAGATCCGCTACGACAACCCCTGGTCCGTATGGACGGGAATTGCCCAGGGCACGGTCATCGGGCTTACCGTCATGCTGGCTATCCCCATGCCGGCACGGAGGCAACGCACCGGCATCTCCCGTGATGAAGGCTCCCTGCGTAAGGAGCAGCAGAATGCATGAGGAAACCAGTTCCGCCGTGGCGGCCGGGGCAACCGCCACGGAGAAACGTCCCGCAGGAAGCAGCGTCCAGGGTTCCGCCAGGCGGCGGCCGGGCTCCCTCGCCGGTGCCGCCGGCGGGGCACTCGTCCTCCTTGGAGCCGGTGCCCTGGTTGCGGCCGGAACGGTGGTCGCCCCGCCCCAGTCCAGCCGGATCCTTCCGGCCGCGCTTGCTGCCGTCCCGGCAGGGGAGAGCGTGGGTGTCTGCCCCGGCCCTGCCCGGCTGCTGGAAGGTACGGAAGCCGGAACAGATCCCCAGTTCAGCCCGGTGTCCGCCACCGCTGCCAGCTCGGTGACAGCGGCCGTTCTCGGCGCCTCGGGCGTGCTTCCCGCCAGCCGGCTGTCGGAGCTGGACGGTGCCACCGCCGTCGAAATCGCCAAAGATCCGGGGCAGCCGCCCGCGGAAGGGGCCCGCCAGGAACTCCTGGCCGGAACGGTGCCAAACCGGTCCGTTGACCGGGCAACGGTCCTCAGCGCAGACGCCGTGGCCAACCAGCAGGCCTCCGCAGCCGGGGCCATGAAGTTCACGGCCACCGACGGCGATCTCCAGGGAACAGCGGCCGCGAACTGCCAGCCGCCCTCCAACGACCAATGGCTGGCTGGGGCCAGCACCACTGTGGGCCGCACGTCGGTGCTGCTGCTGACCAACGCCTCCACGACGCCCGCAACCGTCAGCCTCGAACTCTTTGGCAGCAAGGGGCAGATCCAGGCTCCAGGCAGCCGTGGCCTGTTGGTCGCACCGGGAACCACCCGCTCGGTGGTGCTCGCCGGCCTCGCGCCCGGGGAAGCGCAATTGAGCGTCCATGTCCGGAGCGCGGGCGGACCCGTCGCCGCGGCCATCCAGCAAAGCGTCCTGCGCGGGCTGACTCCCGGCGGAGTTGACTTCATCGCCCCGGGCGCCGCGCCCGCCGTCCGGCAGGTCATGACCGGCGTGGACATCCAGGACCCCGCTGCCATAGCCTCCCTCACCGACGACTCCGGCTACGGGGACGCCGGCCCCGCACTGCAACTCACTGTGCCCGGACCCTCGGACGCGGTGGTGGATATCAAGCTGTATGGGCGCGACGGCCAAAAGGCACTGCCCGGGGGCGGCGTTGTCACCGCCAAGGCGGGTTCGGTCACCGAAGTTTCCCTGGCGGGCGTGCCCGCCGGGCACTACACCGTTTCCGCGGAGTCCGATGTTTCCTTTGCTGCCGCCACACGCATCAGCCGGGGCCTCCAGGCGGACCAGCCTGCCGATGTTGCCTGGGCCGCAGCCGGCGTGCGGCTGGGCAGCCAGCACGTCGTTCCCGTTCCGCGGGGCGGCCAGCGCCAGCTGGTGTTCGGTGCATTGGACGGGCGGGCCAGCATCACCTACGCCGCCATCACTGCGGATGGAAAGGTGCGCGCGCCCTCCACGGCGGACATCGCAGGGGGGACGACGGCGTCCATCGCCGTGCCGGACAAAGCGGACGATGCGGACGTGGTTGGCTACGTCGTATCGGCTTCCGGTGGCGCTGCCTATGGTGCCGTGCTGCTGCAGCAGGACGGCCGCAACGACGTCTCGGCACTTGCTTTGCAGGCGGCTGCCGCCGGGCAGGAAACGGTGCCGGTCACCGTCAGCCACTAGCGGGGCGGCCCGGACCGGGCCCGGTTGTCCGGAAAATGCGCAACCCGGGCCGAGGTGCCCGTCAGTACCGGCGCCGGTACACCGGGTCCAGGGTTTCGGGGGCCACGCCGAGCATCTCCGCGGTATGCTCCACCACGACGTCATGGACGAGGTCCTGGAGCTCCTCGATTCCTGGGCAGGCCTGTTCCACTACCCGTCGGTAGACAGTGATCATGGGGCCTTCGTTCCCACTGGCCGGGATGTAGGCGCCCATCGGTGCCGGAGCGGAGGTGGCCGCCAGTTGTTCAAGGTCCGGCGGGATTTCATCCACGCCAAACCTCACCCCATCCAGGGTCTTGCCCCAGATGTCATGGAGCCGCTGCGCCGAGTCCAGGACCATGTCATCAAAACGGTCTGAACGGGTGCGGAAGCCGGGATGCGTGGGGAGCATCACTTCGCCCCGCAGGCCCCGGCCGTGGCGGTTGCGGCGGCGCTGCATAAAGCTCTTGCCCTTGGGCTCCCCGCCCGGATCCCTGCGGACATCCGGGTCAGCCAACCGGACCGTAAAACCTGATTTCTGGTTCGATGACTGCATATATTGACTGTAAACCCGGGATAGGAATTACGCGATAGATCCGCCCCGGAGCAAGGACGCGTCCCGTCCGGGGGCGGCAATGCGCGGAATCGGGCGTAACACCGAGTAGTCTGTGATGTCGTGGGAGCTATCCGTCAGTGTTCAAGATCTGCCTGCCGCCAGTCGGCGGTGGCCACCCTGACGTACGTGTACGCGGACTCCACAGCCGTCCTCGGCCCGCTGGCCACGTACGCTGAGCCGCACTGCTACGACCTCTGCGAACAGCACGCCGACTCGCTCACCGTTCCCCGCGGCTGGGAAGTCCTGCGCCTGGCCATGCCCACCACACCGCAGCAGCCGGGACCGGACGACCTGCTCGCCCTCGCGAACGCCGTTCGTGACGCCGCCGCCCTGCCGCCCCAGGGCCAGCAGGCGCCGGCCCAGCGCGGTTCCCATTCCGCCCTTGAGGCCCCTGCGGGCGCCGAAGGCACCCGCAGGGCGCACCTGCGCGTCCTTCGCGAGCCGTCCTGAGATCCATCTGGCGGTAGGCTGGATGCTGCACACCCGTCCGCTACCGGCGCGAGCGCGCCCGCCATGGAGCATGAACCAATGCCAAGAATCAGTCCCGAACTGCTGTCCGTCCTGCGCTGCCCCGTGACGGGTTCACCCCTGGTCCAGGACGGCGGGGAACTGGTGGCCACGGCCCCCGACGCGGCCGGGGTCAAGCCCCGCTACGCCATCGAGGACGGCATTCCGCTCCTCCTGCCTCCGGAACTGCTGGCTGCCGCCACCTCCGCAGGCTCCGACCAGCACGATCCCGGGCCCGCAGCCTAGATCCCGGGCCCGCGGCCTGGGCGGGCCCCGCCCACATCCACAGACCACAGGTGCCCGCGACAGGCGCCGCGCCGGACACGGCAATATTGGACACAACAGAGGACCACCCATGACTTTCGACTACAAAATTGCCGATATCTCGCTGGCGGAGGCGGGGCGGCACCAGATCCGCCTGGCTGAACACGAAATGCCCGGCCTGATGGCGCTGCGGGAGGAATTCGGCGAAAGCCAGCCGCTTAAGGGTGCGCGCATTGCAGGGTCCCTGCACATGACCGTGCAGACGGCCGTCCTGATCGAAACGCTGACCGCGCTGGGCGCCGAGGTCCGCTGGGCCTCCTGCAACATCTTCTCCACGCAGGACGAAGCCGCCGCCGCAGTTGTGGTGGGCAAGGGCACGGTGGAGGACCCGCAGGGTGTCCCCGTTTTCGCCTGGAAGGGTGAGACCCTCGAGGAATACTGGTGGACCGCCGAGCAGATCCTCACCTGGCCCGGTGCGGAGTCCAACCCGGAGCTGGGTCCCAACATGATCCTGGACGACGGCGGCGACGCCACCATGCTGGTGCACAAGGGCGTTGACTTCGAAGCCACCGGCATCGTCCCCTCCGCGGACCCCACCGACTCGGAAGAGTACGGCATCTTCCTCGATGTCATCCGCCGTTCCATCGCCGCGGACCCGCAGAAGTGGACCCGCACGGCGTCCACCATCAAGGGTGTCAGCGAGGAAACCACCACCGGCGTGCACCGCCTGTACCAGCTGGCCGAGCAGGGCAAGCTGCTGTTCCCCGCCATCAACGTCAACGACTCCGTCACCAAGAGCAAGTTCGACAACAAGTACGGCATCCGGCACTCGCTGCCCGACGGCATCAACCGCGCCACGGACGTCCTCATGGGCGGCAAGGTCGCCGTCGTCTGCGGCTACGGCGACGTGGGCAAGGGCGCCGCCGAGGCGCTGCGCGGCCAGGGTTCCCGCGTGATCGTCACCGAGATCGACCCCATCTGCGCGCTGCAGGCCGCCATGGACGGCTACCAGGTGGCCAGGCTCGAATCGGTCCTGGCGCAGGGTGACATCTTCATCACCACCACGGGCAACAAGGACGTCATCATGGCCGAGCACATGGCCGGCATGAAGAACAAGGCCATTGTGGGCAACATCGGCCACTTCGACAACGAGATCGACATGGCGGGCCTGGCAAAAGTTCCCGGCGTCAAGAAGGTGGAAATCAAGCCGCAGGTCCACGAGTGGGTCTTCGACTCCGGAACAGACGCCGAACGCTCCATCATCGTCCTGTCCGAGGGCCGCCTGCTCAACCTGGGCAACGCCACCGGCCACCCGTCCTTCGTGATGAGCAACTCCTTCGCCAACCAGACCATCGCCCAGATCGAACTCTGGACCAAGCATGGCCAGCCCGAAGGCGGGCGGGAATACGAAAACCAGGTCTACGTCCTGCCCAAGGTCCTGGACGAGAAGGTCGCCCGCCTGCACCTGGATGCCCTCGGCGTCGAACTGACGGAGCTGACCAAGGACCAGGCGGAGTACCTGGACATCGACGTCGCCGGCCCCTACAAGCCCGAGCACTATCGTTACTAAGAAGTGAACCACCCGGGTGCCGCGCGCACCCGGGCTGTTACTTCCAGCCCCTAGGATCTGTACATGGAGCCCGAAGTCCAGCCGCGCCGTCCGCGGACCCTGAAGAAGATTCTCGTCGTCGCTGCAGTGTGCGTGCTGGCAGCGGCGGGCGGCGTGTTCGCCGCCGTCGCTCCCGGCCTGGCCGGCGTTGCGCTGGAATCGGAAGCAGGATCCGCGGTCCGGACCTCTCCCGGCATCGCGATGCCCGTGGTTGCCCCGGTTAAGTCCGAGGCCGCCCCGGCCAACGGCGCCAAACAGGTCAACCCCGCGGCACCGGTGACCTTGAAGGTCACCAACGGCACCATCGAACGAGTGACCCTGACCAGCACCACGGGCGAAACGGTCGAGGGGAGCATCGACCCTGCCGGCACCGGCTGGACCGCCTCCGGACCGCTGAAGTTCAATTCCGACTACAGCTACACCTACGTGGTCAAGGATGGCGCGGGCCGCGAAACCAGCACCACCCAGGCGTTCAGCACGGTTTCCAGTTCGCACGAGGCCGACGCTGCCATCTACCCGCTGGACGGCATGAAAGTGGGCGTGGGCCAGCCGCTGCAGATCATCTTCAGCGAACCGGTACTCAACCGCGACGCCGTCGAGAAGGCCATCAAGGTCACCAGCAGCGCGGGCCAGGTGGGCGCCTTCCACTGGCACAGCGACAAGATGGTCCGTTACCGGGCGGAAGGGTTCTGGGTGGCCAACTCCACCGTGTCCATGGACATGCAGCTCTTCGGGGTGGACCTCGGAAACGGTCAGATCGCCAACTTCAACAAGAAGATGACCATGGCCATCGGGGACAAGAAGGTGGCTGTGGCCGACGCCGCCGCCCACACGTTCACGCTCAGCGTCAACGACCAGGTGGTCAAGACGCTTCCGGTCAGCATGGGGGACAAGCGCTTCCCGTCAGCCCGCGGCTACGGCGTGCTCATGGAAAAGAAGCGCTACGACCACTTCCGCGCCTCGAGCATCGGACTGAAGCCGGACGACCCCGCCTACTACGGCGACGTTGACGTTGAGTACACCATCCGGCTTACACTCAGCGGCGCATACATCCACCAGGCGCTCGAGTCCGCCTTCCCCTTCATCGGCAACACGAACGTCTCGCACGGCTGCATCGGATTCGCTCCCGACGGCGCCGCCTGGGTCTTTGACAACATGGGCACCGGGGACGTCGTCCACATCGTCAATACGGAAGGCGACTACGCCGCCCACGACGACGGCTTCGGGGACTGGAACATCCCCTGGAGCGAGTACGACAACTGACCTCAGCCGCTGATCTTCAACCGCTAACTGTCAGCCGCTGAAAGGCAACCGCTGCAGCCGCCCGCCCACCTCGGCGTTCCGGTGCCGCTGCTGCGCCAGGCGGTTGAGTTCCCGATCCCGGTGCTCGGCAACGACGGCGGCAAGGAACTCGTCCGGCCCTGTTCCCGCAGGAGGGGATGGAGCCACATGGGCGACAAGTTCGGTCGCGATGGCCGCCGCCATCCCGGCCCTGGAGAGCGGCGCCATCCTTCCGGCCTGGCGGAGGAACTGCGTGGCCCTGCGCACCGTGGCGTCGGGGATCCGCCCAATATCGGCAGCAGCCACCCAGGAATGCAGCCTGGGCGGGACGAAAACCGGAACCGGCGGCTCAACAGGAACCCGGCTGCGGATGGCATAGGTACCTGCCAGCAGGTCGCCGAGCCGGCGCGATTTGTCGTTGAAAAGGGCCACCGCGAGGGCCAGGCCGCCGAGGGTCAGGTAGATCTCCAGGAACCCGGTGAGGCCGCGGATCACAGCGTGCCTGAAACGGATGGCGCCGCCGTCCTCACGCACCACACGCAGGCCCGCAGCCAGCTTGCCCAGCGACCGGCCACGGGTCATGGTTTCGACAGCCACGGGAAGGATCACCAGGCAGAACACCACGCTGGACAGCACCAGCGCGCGCATCGCCGCCTCATCAATGTCCCGGCCGGCCGCGCCGAGGCCAAGCAGGACCACCACCAGCAGGACGGCGTGCAGGAGGACATCCAGGATCAGCCCCAGGGCGCGCGCGGCGAACGACGCGGGGCGGAGTTCCAGGACGACTGCCTCACCGGTGACTATCGGACTCAAACTGGACCCGTTCCTCGAAACTGTTGGGGCGGACGGTCAAAGTCTAGTGCCGGACGCTAGGCTGGTCCCGTGGATATGGACGCCTTCTCCGCCGTTAATGCGGACAAGTGGTCGCGGCTGAATGACCTCGCCACCAAGGCAAGGCTGAGCGGCCGTGAAGCGGATGAACTGTTGGCCCTGTACCAGTCCGCGTCCTCGCACCTGTCACTGATCCGCTCCGTGGCCCCCGAAAGCGGCCTGTCCGCTTCCTTGTCCGCAACGCTGGCGCAGGCCCGGACACGGTTTACGGGCGCCCGCTCCAACCCGGTGGCGGACCTGGCCCGGTTCTTCGTTGTGGCACTTCCGGCCGCGTTCTACCGCATTGCCTGGCTCACCCTCGCCTGCGGAGCCGCGTTCATGGCTATCGCTGCCGCCTATGCGCTGTGGATTGGCACCTCCCCCGAAGCGCTGCGTGCGGTCGCGTCGGAAGCGGCAGTCCGGCAATACGTCGAAGAGGACTTCGTCGGCTACTACTCGGAAAACCCCGCGGCCTCGTTCGCCAGTGCCGTTTGGACCAACAACGCGTGGATCAGCGCCCAGGCCGTTGCCCTCGGCATCACGGGGGTGTGGGTGCCGATGATCCTGTTCAGCAACGCCCAGGGCGTGGGCATTGCGGCCGGTGTCTTTGCCGCTGCCGGCAAACCCGATGTCTTCTACAGCTACATCCTGCCGCACGGGCTGATGGAACTGACCGCCGTGTTCATCGCCTGCGCGGCCGGCCTCAGGATTTTCTGGGCCATGGTGTCGCCGGGGCCACGCACCCGGGGACGCGCCGTCGCCGAGGAAGGCAGGTCGCTGATCACGGTTGCCCTGGGGCTGGTCCTGGTCCTGTTCGTCTCCGGCCTGGTCGAGGGTTTCGTCACGCCCAGCGCGCTGCCGGTCTGGGCCAAAATCGGCATCGGCGCCGCGGTGCTGGCCGCCTATTGGGTCTACGCCCTGGTCTGGGGCCGGCGGGCCTACCTGGCCGGGGAACGGGGCGACCTCCGGCGCGAAGATGCGGGCTACTCGGAAATCGCTGCCTGAATCGTTGTAATTCCGGCCGGGGTGGTTCCTCGCCCGGTCCGATGCACGGACTGTAGGCTCGAGAACAGAGAAGATACGCGCCGGCGGTCCCGGCGCGGCGTGGAAACCCGACGGAAGTGACGCTGCTGTGAAAGACGAGACACCGGCCCGCGCCAAGAGCGCTGCGCCGCAGCCGGAGCCTTTCCTGGATACGTCCGGGGACTCTGACGAGCCCGCATTCTCCTGGATGACGCCTGCCGGCAAGGACCCCGCGGAATCCGCTTCCACCGGACCGTCCGCGGCGGAACCGGCCGCCGGCTCCTCCGCTGTTGGGACGGAAGCCGGGACCGGCAGCACCGCCGGGAACACCGGCAAGGACCAGCCCGAAAGCCGTGCCGACCGGAAGGCCGCGGAGGCGGCAGCCGACACACCCCGCAGCCACGGCGGGGACGCCCCGGCAGCTTCACCGGTCTTCCGGGAGCCGCTGGAGACCTCAGCGCTCCAGGTGCGGCCACCCCGGGAGGAAGTGGAGCGCCGCAACGCCGAGCGGGAAAGCGCCGCCAACGCCCGCCCCGTAGCCCCCCGCGTGATGCAGGTCCTGCTCGCCATCTTCTTCCCCGTGGTCCTCCTGGTCCTGGCCGTGCGGGCTGTCACCAGTCCGCTGTTCCTGTGGGTGGAATACAACCGCCCGGGCTTCCCCGGCGACGGTTACGGCTTCAGCACCGATGACCGCATGACTTACGGGTCCTACGCCGTCGACTACCTGAGCAATTGGGCGGGCCCCCGTTACCTCGGCGACCTGGTCCACCGCAGCGGGGACAAGCTTTTCAAGGATGGCGAGGTCAGCCACATGGCCGACGTGAAGCTGGTGATCCTGTCCACCTTCGGCGCCGGCGCGCTCCTGCTGCTGCTGTGCCTTATCGCCATCCTTTACCTGCGCAAACGCAGCACGGGTGGGGTCCGCAGGGGCCTGTTCGCCGGTTCCATCATCACGCTGGCAGTCATCCTGGGGCTCGGCACCCTGGCGTTCCTGGGCTGGCAGCAGTTCTTCACCGAGTTCCACCGGATCTTCTTTGCTGACGGGTCCTGGACCTTCAGCCTGGACGACACCCTGATCAGGCTGTTCCCAGGCCAGTTCTGGATTGATGCGGGCATCACAATCGCGGGCCTGGTGCTGCTGACGGCCCTGGTGACCCTGGTCCTGACCTGGCCGACAAGGCGGCGGCGCGGCCTGCTGCGCGGGGAACCGGGGGAGGGTCAGGCGTAGAGCCTGGCGATCTCCGACTGGAAGTCCTGTACGACGGCGCTCCGCTTCAGTTTGAGTGACGGCGTGAGGTGACCCGACGCGACCGTGAACTCGGTGTCCAGCAGGGTGAATGAGCGGACTGACTCGGCCTTGGACACCGAGAGGTTCGCCTGGTCCACCGCCGCCTGCACACCCGCCAGCACCTGGGGATCGGTAATCGCCTCCCGCACGGGCAGCGGCGGGAGTCCACGCTCGGAGCGCCAGTTGTCCAGGCCTTCCGGATCAAGGGTCACCAGCGCGGAAACGAAAGGCTTCCCGTCTCCCACCACCACGGCATGGGCCACCAGCTGGTGCGTGCGGATGGCTTCTTCCAGGGGACCAGGCACCACGTTTTTGCCGCCTGCGGTGACGAGCAGGTCCTTCTTCCGGCCGGTCACGGTGAGGAACCCGTCAGCGTCCAGCACTCCTAGGTCGCCGGTGCGGAAGAAGCCGTCCACGAAGGCTTCGGCATTGGCGGCCGGGTTTGCGTGGTAGCCGCGGAAGACGCCAATGCCCTTGACCAGGATCTCGCCGTCCCCGGCAACCCGGATGGTGGTCCCGGGGATGGGGATGCCCACCGTTCCCACCCTGGTGCGGGACGGGGTGTTGACCGTACAGGGTGCGGTGGTTTCGGTAAGCCCGTATCCCTCAAGCACGGGGATGCCCGCGCCACGGAAGAAGTGGGCGTCCTCGTCTGCCAGCGGGCTGGCGCCGGAGACGGTGTAGGCCACGTGGCCGCCCAAGGCCTGGCGAAGCCGCGGGTACAGGATCCGGTCAAAGAGGCCGTGCCGGATCCTGGCGGGCAGGCCCGGGCCCGGACCCCCGCCCCGGCTCTCCCGGTCCAAGGCCCGCGAGTAGTCGATCGCAGCCGCTGACGCGGCATTGAACAGCCTGGCCTTGCCTGCCACTGCGGCCTTATGCGCTGCCGTGGCACGGACCTTTTCGAAGATCCGGGGGACCACCAGCAGGAACGTCGGTTTGAACGAGCCCAGGTCTTCCAGGAGCTGCGCCGCGCCCGGCGTATGGCCCAGCGTTGCACCGGCTGTCAGGCAGACAACCTGCACTGCCCGGGCCAGGACGTGGGCCAGCGGCAGGAACATCAGCGTGCGCGCCTGGTCGGCGAGCAGCGGTTCGGGAAGGAACGCCACAATGTTCTTTGCAACCAGGGCAAAGTTGCCGTGCGTGATCTCGCAGCCTTTGGGATTGCCGGTGGTGCCGGAGGTGTACACGAGGGACGCTACGTCATCCAGGCTTGCCCGGCTGCGGTGCCGCTCAAGCTCTGCATCGCTGACTCCGGCACCGGCGGCGGCGAGGCTCGGCAGATTGGGCGCCCCGCCGCCGTCGTCCATCCGCACAACGCTGACCAGGCGGTCCCGCAGCGGCGGCGAGCCGGCAACAACGCCGGCGACCAGTTCCGCTATCGCCCGGTCCTGCACGAACACCCGGCGGGCACCGGCGTCGCGGATGATCCATTCCACCTGCCGGGCAGAGGACGTTTCGTAGATCGGCACCGTCACCCCGCCGGCAAACCAGATGGCGAAGTCCACAAGCGTCCACTCGTAGGATGTGGCGGACATAACCGCCACGGTATCGCCGGGCTCGAGCCCGCCGGCGATCAGCCCCTTCGCGAGCGCGCTCACGTCCTGCAGGAACTTCCACGCCGGCACATCCACCCAGCCGTTGGGACCCTTGCGCCGGTACAGGGCATGGGCGGGGTTGGCAGCGTGCTGTTCCAGCAGCAGGTCCGTCACGTTGCTGTCGGCATCAAGCTCCACCAGCAGTTCCGTGCTTGCTTCTCTCACAGCGCGTCTCCGTTCCGCGGCCATGCCGCGGCAGCGGCGTCTTCCTGGGGTCTGTAGCAATCCTGCCCTAGATCCAGGACGGCATCCACATCCGGACCCGCCACTCCTGGTAGGGGATGACCTCGGCCGCCCAGATGGGGTAGAAGAACGCCGAGAGCAGCACGGCCGCCGCGACGAACAGCGCCGCAAGGTAGAGGCCGGAACGCCGGCGCCACGGCGGATCGGTGGCCCGGCCCAGCACCAGGCCCAGGCAGTACACCAGGGCGAGGATGAGGAACGGCTCGAAGGACACCGCGTAGAAGTAGAACATGGTCCGCTCCGGGTAGAGGAACCACGGCAGGTAGCCCATGGCCACGCCGGCCAGGATGGCACCGGCACGCCAGTCGCGCCGCCCCGCCCACCAGAACAGCAGGATAACGAGGGAGACCGTGGCACCCCACCAGATCAGGGGGTTGCCGACGGACAGGATCGCCGAGGTGCATTTTTCCACGGTGCAGCCGGCAGTGCCCTGCTGCGGGGATTCGTAGAAGAACGACGTCGGCCGGCCGAGTACCAGCCAGCTCCAGGCACTTGCCTCGTACGGGTGCTCGGAGCCCAGGCCCTGGTGGAACGTGTACGCTTCCCGGTGGTAGTGGGCGAGTGACCGGACGGAGTCCGGCAGCCAGTCCCATTCCGGCGAGGGGTTGCTTTCCGCCCAGCGGCGGAAGTAGGCGTTGTCCGAACGGAACCAGCCGGTCCAGGTGGCCGCGTACACCAGCCCTGCCACGGGGACGATGGAAAGGAACGCCGGGATCCCGTCCTTGATGATGCCGCCGCTGATCCAGCCGCGGATGCCTGCGACCCGGCGTGCGCTCAGATCCCAGAAAACGGTGAGCAGCCCGAACCCTGCCAGGAAGAACAGCCCCGACCATTTGGTGCCGGCCGCCAGCCCGAGGCAGACGCCGGCGGCCAGCCGCCACCAGCGGATCCCGAGCCAGGGGCCGGCGAGGAGCATGGCGCCGGGCGGCTGTCCGCCGTTGCGTGCCGCGGCCTGCCCCAGCCGGTGTGCGAGGCGCCGCCGCCCGTCGTCGCGGTCGAGCAGCAGGGCGGCGAATGCGGCCAGGACCCAGAACATCAGGAAGATGTCCAGGAGGGAGGTCCGCGACATCACCAGGTGGTGTCCGTCGACTGCCAGGAGCAGGCCCGCGGCCCCGGCCAGTGGCAGCGAGCGGAACAGCTTCAGGGCGACCAGGGAGACCAGCAGGATGGAGAGTGTGCCGGCCAGGGCCGCCGCGAACCTCCAGCCAAAGGAATTATCCGCACCAAAGAGCCACATCCCGGCAGCGATCATCCACTTTCCCACCGGGGGGTGGACCACGTATTCGGGGGACGACAGCAGGACATCGGGATTGCCTGCGTTGAATGAATCGTTCGCCGTGTCCGGCCAGGAGCGTTCGTAGCCGCTCATCAGGTAGGAGTATGCGTCCTTGACGTAATAAGTCTCATCGAAGACGAGTTTGTGCGGGGCATCAAGCCGGACGAACCGCAGGATCCCGCCGGCCACGGCTGTCAGGACGGGGACGAGCAGCAGCCAGAGCCGGAGCGACGGCGGGTAGTCGCGCCATGAGCGGACGCCGCCTGCCACGCGGGCGTGCAGGGCTTCGACGGTGAAGGCCTCGTCCGGACGGCTGAGCCAGGTCCGGCCCCGCCGGACGCCGCTGGTGTCCACGGCGCGGCTGGGGGGTGCAGCCTCCCCGGCCTTGCCGGCTGTGGCGGAAGCGGGGTGTTCGGCGCTGGGCCGTGCAGCTTCCTGCGGCTGCGTGGAGGTCTGCGTCACGAGCCCCATGCTACCTTTTGCGGCTGGTTGTCCCCGCAGCAGTAGGCTGGAGGCGTGGATCCTAACCCCAGCACCCCGCCAGCCTCCGGCCCGGCTGTCGGACGCATAGTCCTGGCCGCCACTCCGATCGGAAACACGGGGGACGCCTCTGCCAGGCTCGTGGAGTTACTGGGAACCGCCGACATCGTGGCAGCGGAAGACACCCGGCGTCTGCACCGGCTGGTGCAGAGCCTGGGCGTCACCATAGCCGGCCGGGTCATCAGCTACCACGAACACAACGAGGCAGCGAAGACGGCTGAACTGCTGGAGCAGGTCAGGACGGGCAGCACCCTGGTCATGGTGACGGATGCCGGGATGCCGTCCGTGTCGGACCCTGGTTTCCGGCTCGTTGAAGGTGCGGTTGCCGCCGGGCTCACGGTGACAGCCGTTCCCGGCCCCTCCGCCGTCCTGACCGCCCTGGCGCTGTCCGGCCTGCCGACCGACCGGTTCTGCTTCGAGGGCTTCCTGCCGAGGAAGGCCGGTGAACGCGCGTCACGGCTCGCGGACCTTGCCGGGGAGCGCCGGACCATGGTGTTCTTCGAGGCCCCGCACCGGCTGGAGGCCATGCTCCGGGCACTGAAGGAACGGTTCGGTTCCGGGCGTCCCGCTGCCGTCTGCCGTGAATTGACCAAGACCTACGAGGAAGTCCGCCGTGCTTCGCTCGGCGAACTCCTGGAATGGGCTGAGTCTTCCGAGGTGCGGGGTGAAATCGCTGTAGTGGTGGGAGGCGCCCCGGAACAGGCGGCCGGCGCCCCGGAAGACCACGTAGCGGCAGTGAATGCGCTCGTTGCCCAGGGAATCCGCCTCAAGGAGGCCGTTGCCGCCGTCGCCGAAGACGTCCGGGTCAGCAAACGCGAACTCTATTCAGCGGTGCTGGCCGCCCGCTGACGGAGGCACCGGGCGCCCGGAAAGGGTGCTCCGTTCTGCTGTGCAGCTGCACAGCAGAACAAGGTTTCGGCAGTGCGCGGAGGCGTAGACCCGGGGTGAATCCCGGCAGTAGTCTGGCACTAAATCAGCCCTGTTGGGCCCGGCCGCCGGCCGGCGCCGCAGGACTGCACCACCCCTACTGACGAGGGAGTCATCGTGACTGTCACTGCACAGCCCGGCGTTAGCGCAGACCGCGAAAGCCGGCTTCTGGCCTCTGTTCCCACCGGCCTGTTGATCAACGGTGAGTGGCGCGATGCCGCTTCCGGCAAGACGTTCGACGTCGAGGACCCGGCGACCGGCAAGGTGCTGTTGAGCATCGCCGACGCCGGCGCCGAAGACGGTGCCGCGGCGCTGGACGCTGCGGTGGCCGCGCAGGAGTCCTGGGCGAAAGTTCCGCCGCGGGAGCGCGGGGAGATCCTGCGCCGGGCATTCGACCTCGTGACCGAACGGGCCGAGGACTTCGCCCTGCTCATGACCATGGAGATGGGCAAGCCCCTGGCCGAAGCCCGCGGCGAGGTGACCTACGGTGCGGAGTTCCTGCGCTGGTTCTCCGAGGAAGCCGTGCGCGCCTTCGGCCGCTACTCCGTGGCCCCGGACGGCAAATCCCGGCTGCTGGTCACCAAGAAGCCGGTGGGCCCCTGCCTGCTGATCACGCCGTGGAACTTCCCGCTGGCCATGGCCACCCGCAAGATCGCACCGGCCGTCGCCGCCGGCTGCACCATGGTCCTGAAGTCCGCCAACCTGACGCCACTGACCTCCCAGCTCTTCGCCGCCGTCATGCAGGAAGCCGGCCTGCCGGCCGGTGTCCTGAACGTCATCCCCACCTCCACCGCCGGAGCCACAACTGGTCCACTGATCAAGGACGCCCGGCTGAGGAAGCTGTCCTTCACCGGTTCCACCGAAGTCGGCCGCCGCCTCCTCGCCGATGCCTCCGGGACCGTGCTGCGGACCTCGATGGAGCTCGGCGGGAACGCCCCGTTCGTCGTATTCGAGGACGCCGACCTGGACGCGGCCGTCGCCGGGGCCATGCTGGCCAAGCTGCGAAACATGGGTGAAGCCTGCACCGCGGCCAACCGGTTCATCGTGCACGAATCCGTGGCCGCTGAGTTCGCGGAGAAGTTCGCCGCGAGGATGAAGGAAATGACCACGGCCCGCGGGACCGAGCCCGAGTCCAAGGTCGGCCCGCTGATCGACGCCAAGAGCCGGGACAAGGTTCACGAACTGGTTTCCGACGCCGTCGCGTCCGGCGCGAAGGCTGTCCTCGGCGGGGCGCCGGTGGACGGGCCGGGGTACTTCTACCAGCCCACCATCCTGTCCGGCGTCACCGAAGGCACCCGGATCCTGTCCGAGGAAATCTTCGGTCCGGTTGCTCCGATCATCACGTTCTCCAGCGAGGACGACGCCGTGCGCCTGGCCAACAACACCGATTACGGCCTGGTGGCTTACGTCTTCACCAAGGACCTCAACCGTGGGATCCGGATGGGTGAACGGCTTGAAACCGGCATGCTGGGCCTGAACGCCGGCGTCATTTCGAACGCCGCGGCACCGTTTGGCGGTGTCAAGCAGTCCGGCCTGGGCCGTGAAGGCGGACTCGAGGGCATTGAGGAGTACCTCTACACCCAGTACATCGGCATCGCTGACCCCTACGCCGGCCAGTAAGACCGGGCCGGTAAGAGGACGGCAGCAACCTCCAGCGGCAGGCCGCCGCACGCCCCTAACGTGACTTCGCGCGCAGGGACCGTGCGGCGGCCTGTGCCGTTGCAACCGCAACCCGCCCTGCGGATTTGGCGGGTGCGGCCAGGATCCGGCGCAGCCGCGCCATGACCGACGGCGGAAGCCAGGTTGCGCGGAGCCGCTGGGGAAGGCTGGCGTTGGCACGCAGGGAGTCTTCGAGCGCGGCCAGGCGTGCCGCGGCGCCCCCGCCGTTAGCCATCGCCCGCGGCCGGCCGTCGTCGTCCGCTACCTGCCCCGCCGCGACCGCCACCGGTGGACGGCCATACCTGAAGCGCTCAAACTCGGCGGTGAGGACGCCCACGGCCCGGTGCCCGGCCGCGTCCATGCCGTCCGGTTCGCCCAGGCGGCCACGAAGCCGTCCCGCATAGGCCCGCGGCGTCTCGCTTTGCTCCGCCGGCACCCCGTAGTCCGTGCCCAGGTCCAGCACCTCGTTCCACGCAAGGGGAACCGCGTCGCCAGGATCCCTGGGCCGCAGCCGCCGCCTGCGGACAGCAGCGCGGACCAGGTGCGGGGAAGCGGCCAGTAGGCCGGCGCCCAGGACAGCGCCGGCCCCGATCAGCCACGGCATCAGCAGGGCGCTGGCATCGGTGCCGCCCCCGCCGCCGCCGGGGGCCGGAAGCGGGGTTGCGCTGGGAACGGGCGCAGGGGCAGGCGTTGCGTCCGGAACCAGGTCGTCGCCGTTCTCGAGTGCGCCCGGCGCGGACGGGGCGGACGATTCCGTGGCGTAGGCCGGGACCACGCCACGGGAGGGTGTGGGCTCGAACGGAACCCAGCCCAGGCCCTGGAAGTAAAGTTCCGGCCAGGCGTGGGCGTCACGGGCGTCCACCTCGTACTCCGGCAGTCCGCCCTGCCCGGCAACCGTCACGGTGGCGCCGGTCAGCCGGCCCGGCGCGTAACCGACCGCGATCCGGCTGGGAATCCCTTCCAGGCGCGCCATGACCGCCATGGCGGATGAGTAGTGGATGCAGTAGCCGCTCTTCTGCTGCAGGAAGTCGGCCAGGACGGAAAGACCGTTGCCGTCGTACC
This sequence comes from Arthrobacter sp. AD-310, assembly GCF_054656615.1. Classification (NCBI taxonomy): domain Bacteria; kingdom Bacillati; phylum Actinomycetota; class Actinomycetes; order Micrococcales; family Micrococcaceae; genus Arthrobacter; species Arthrobacter sp. AD-310. The sequence continues at coordinate 56,043 of NZ_BAAHNO010000001.1, forward strand.
CGCCCTGGACGGGCGACTGAAGGGAGTAGCTGAACTGCGCCGACCGGAGGTACCGCTGGATGGCCAGGGCTTTGTCGTACGGCGTGCCGGCGGATCCGGCGACGGACGCGGCGGTGGTCCTCACGATCTCGGGGACGTTGCCGGGGATCCTGGTGAAATCCTCGGGGACGTTCCGCACCGCAGCCGAGGACTGCGCCAGGACCGCGGGGGAGAGTTCCGGAACCGAGGACGTCACAACGTATTCCTGCCGCCGGGTCGTGGTATCCGTTGCCATGATGCCCAGCGTGGCCGGATCCCAGGTCCACCGCCCTTCCAGGCCCCGGACGGACTCGGGCGCGTAGGGTACGGGCAGGTAGGGACTGCTGAAGGTGCCCGTGTCGATGGCGGTGGTCTGCTGCACCTGGTTGTTCGCCGGCGCGGCGTACCCGGGATCGAGCTGGCCGACCAGGGGCAGGCGCGAGGCATTCCGGTCGTCCGGGCCCCACGTTTCGCCGTCGAAGTGCTCCACGGTGACGGTGCGGAGGTACAGGGGTGCGGCCGCATTCGTGGCGTACGTGATCCGGCCGCTCCCGTCCGGCGTCCGGAGGCTGTTTCCCAGTGTGATCATCGGGTTCAGGCCGGTGGAAGCGCCCCAAGGGCTCAGGCGGGACCCCTGCGGAAATGTGCCCTGGTCGAACCCCGGGATGGCAACCGGGATCAGCAGGGCGGCGACCAGGGCCACGCCACCCGTCAGTGCCGCGCGCCGGCCCTGCCCGGGGCTGCGTGCCGAGTCGGCCTGGGTGCGGGGATCAGGCGCAAACCACTGGCTGCAGGCGAGGATGGCCAGGTACCCGGCAACAGTGGCGGCGAACCCCCAGAAGCCCACGCTTTGGGGCTTGATCACTGCCGGCACCACCAGGATCGCCAGCAGGCCCACACCGGTGGCGGCGGGCATGCCGAGGGGGACAGCCAGGGCGTCCACCAGGATCACCGCAAGGCCCAGGACTGCGCAGACCACCATGACAATGCCGACATTGGGTGCCACGGGCGCTGTTTCGGCGATGACGGTTTCACTGGCCCGCCTGATCAGCCGGTTCAGCTCGGTGAAGCTGGTGCCACTGGGGATGATTCCCAGGATGCTTGAGTTGCGGAAGAAGGTCAGTGTCAGGATGGCGGCCAGGGACAGGAATCCGCCCGCGGTCACGAGCAGGGGCTGGGCCCGCAGCGCACGAAGGGCGGCGAGGGTGAAGCTGACCACCAGCACGGTGGTCAGGACGGGCCAGTACCAGCCCCAGCCCCGCAGGACCCCGTTCAGGGACAGGGCCGCCCCGCAGACGGAGGCCGCGATTGCCGCCGCCATGGCCCATGGAAACGCACCGACACGCGTCCGGGCGGGACTGCCCGCCGAACCGGTTGGCCGCTGCCCGGTTCCGGCCGACCGGGGAGGAGCCACCGTCACCGTGCCACCTCCGCGCCGCGCCGGATGTCGGCCGATGGGGCCGGTAGCTCCACGTCCTGGTCGAACTGCCCCCAGGCGGCAGTTACCGGCACCGACGGCGGGACGGCCACCGCCCGCCAGCCGCCCTGCCGGAGCGCTTCGAGGGCATCCCCGAAGTCACCGGGCCGGTCAACCACCATGATGGCGAACGCATTTGTGCCGTAACCGGCCGCCGGAGCCAGCGCGAGCGCTTCCTCGGGCGACATCCTGCCCAGCACTGCGATGACAGGCCCGCGCATCCGGTGGGCCGACAACTTGTCCATGAGCTGGTCGTCGAAGGCAGGAGGTCCGCTGTCCTGCCCGGTGTGGTTCCGGGCGCGGCGCAGGCCCGCCCCCGGCATGTCCCGGGACACGGCGTCGCCAGCCCGGCCGTCACGGCGCTGGTGGGGACCGGTGAGGTGGATGGCGGCGAGGCCCTCGGCAATGGATTGCAGTCCTGAAGCGCCGCTGTACTCCTCCAGCTCCGGATCCGGGGCGGAGGGCGAGTGGAGGAACGCGGGTTCGCCGCGGACATCCAGCAGGCGCAGGCCGTAGTGGCGTTCGGACAGGTGTGCGCTGATCGACATCGCTGCCACAACCGCCCATTCGAAGGTCCCGCTGGTGGAAAGGATGTGTCCGTCGTGGAAGGCCAGGGCCGCGGAGGCTGTGGGGGACCGGCCGGAGAACGCGGCGGCCCGGTGGTCAAGGATGATGGTCGCCTCCGGCGTGGTGACCGATTCCTCCTGCCTCACCATCAGCGCACCATGCCGGGCGGTCGCCGCCCAGTGGACGCGCCGCATGGGGTCGCCGTTGCGGTATTCACGGGTCATCACGTCGTCGTCGCTGGGGTTGGCACGGATCCTGGTGGCGGTGACGCCGTCGTTGCCCCTTGCGCCGGCCAGCCCGGTCAGGGGAAGAACGACGGCGGCCGGCGTCACGGTCAGCGTGTCGCCGTCGTCGATGGCCTGGCGGTGCAGCGAAAGCCCGAACGGGTCCGTGAACTCCGCGGTCACCGGCCCGATCCGGAACTGGCCGCGCTGTGCGGACCGGAGATGGTACTCATAGCGGCTGGTCCCGCCGGTGGCCGAGCGTGACGGGAAGCGAAAGGCGGGGGACTCGCCGAACCGCGGCGGGAGCCTCTCCTCCATGGTTGCCCGTCCGCTTGCGCTGCCCGTCCGGGCCACAGCCAGCCGCACTGTGGTCGGAGACGACGTTTCCACCGGCGAAGGGTTGAATTCCCGGTAGACCCGGAACCGCGGCGTGACCAGGCGGATCCCGGCGACGGACACCAACGGGAGGACCAGCAGCAGGATGCTGAGCGTGAGGAGGTCCCGCCGGCCCATAATGGCTGCGGCGGCCAGGGCTGCAACGCCGGCACCGATCATGCCCCATCCACGCGGGGTGAAAAGGTGCCGCGGCAGTCCGTCCAACAGCGCCATGGCTCCGCCTAGCGGTTCCTGCCCGCAGCGGCCGGCACCCGGCCGGGTTCGGCGGCAGCCTGCGGTACCGGCAGTTTCGACAGGATGCCCGCCAGCACGGTGTGTGGGGTTTCGCCCGCCCCGGCTGCCTTACGGTCAAGGATGATCCGGTGGGCCAGGACGGCCTCGGCGACCTGCACGACGTCGTCCGGCAGGACAAAGTCGCGTCCGTCCAGGGCGGCGGTGGCCTTGGCGGCCCGCAGGAGTTGCAGCATGGAGCGCGGGCTGGCACCCAGGCGCAGCAGTGGGCTTTCCCGGGTGGCGCGGCCGACGGACACCGTGTACTCCTTGACGGCCTGGGAGACGTAGACCTGCTGGACGGTGGCGATCATGGCGGCCACTTCAGCGGTGGTGACCACTGCGGAAACTGTGGCCAGGGGCGAGGACGCCTGGTGCGTTTCGAGCATCTCGATTTCGGCGTCCTTGTCCGGATAGCCCATGGAAATCCGCGCCATGAACCTGTCCCGCTGCGCCTCGGGAAGCGGATAGGTCCCTTCCATTTCGATCGGGTTCTGGGTGGCCACGACCATAAAGGGCTCATCCAGCCGGTAGGAGTTGCCGTCCACCGTGACCTGGTGTTCCTCCATGCATTCCAGGAGCGCCGACTGGGTCTTGGCGGACGCACGGTTGATCTCGTCGCCAATAACGATGTTGGCGAAGACCGCGCCGGGCCGGAACTCGAACAGCCTGGAGGCCTGGTTGTAGATGGAGACGCCAGTGACATCGGAGGGCAGGAGGTCCGGCGTGAACTGGATCCGGTTCACGGTGCAGTCGATGGTCCGGGCAAGGGTCTTGGCCAGGAGCGTCTTCCCGACCCCCGGCACGTCCTCGAGCAGCAGGTGGCCCTGCGCGAGCAGGACAGTCAAGGCCAGCTTCGCCGCATCCGACTTCCCATCGATGACCGTATTAACCGTTGTCAGGATGCGCTGGCTGGCTGTGTGGAAGGTTCCGGCATCCATTGGAGCCTGGCGGTGCCCGTTCAGGTGGCTGAGCGGCTCCGGGGCGCCCGGAAGATGACCGGTGGCAGCGCTTCCATCGTTGGCAATACGTCGGTGGGGTTCCATCGGCAACCTTTCGGCCCTGGTTCACCTGGACGGGGACAGCAAGCCTGCCTTCGCCCCTCGGTGGGCGTTCGCATCTGTTCGTACCAGACTACTTCCACAACTACCGCAGCAGACAGAGAGTTCCGGTGAAATTGAGGGCCCCTCCCGCGGTTAGGCTGGAGGGATGTGCAACGCCCTGGTTCCTGACGCCTACCGCATCCCCGACGCCCAGGAAGGCCCGGACGCCCCAGGTGCGGGAAAACGAAACTTTCCGCCGGCTCCGGAGCCGCTGCCGGTACCCGTCATGGACAACCACACCCACCTTGACTTCCCGGACGGGGAGGCGCCCGTCGGGATCAAGGCCGCCCTTGATGCAGCGGCCGCTGTGGGGGTCCAGGGCGCCGTGCAGGTGGGTTGTGACCTTGAATCCTCCCGTTTCACCGTCCATGCCGTGGACCAGGACAGCAGGCTGCTGGGTGCCGTCGCCCTGCATCCGAACGACGCGCCCCGCTATGCGGAGAAGGGTGAACTGGAGGAGGCGCTCGCGGAAATCGAGAGCCTTGCCGCACACCCGCGGGTCCGTGCCATCGGCGAAACCGGACTCGACTTCTTCCGCACCCACGGCGAGGGCCTTGCGCACCAGAAGTACTCCTTCCGGCGCCACATCGACATCGCCAAGCGGCTGGACCTGACCTTGCAGATCCACGACCGCGACGCGCACAACGAGGTGGTCCAGGTCCTGGGGGAGGAGGGCGCACCGGACCGGGTGGTGTTCCACTGCTTCTCCGGAGATGAAGAACTTGCCAGGATCTGCAACCGGGAAGGCTGGTACATGTCCTTCGCTGGCACGCTGACCTTCAAGAATGCCGCGAACCTGCGGGCCGCGCTGGCTGTGGCGGACCCCGGGCTGGTCCTGGTCGAAACCGATGCACCCTTCCTGACGCCCCACCCGCACCGGGGCCGTCCGAACGCCAGCTACATGGTCCCGTACACGGTCCAGGCCATCGCGGAATTGACAGGAAAGGACCTCGCCGGGGTGTGCGCCGAGATCAGCGAAAATACCGTGCGGGCATACGGATCCTGGGGCTGATCCAAGCCCCGTCCAGGTAACGGTGATAAATACCTGGTATGCACAAATCTTGGCTGCTTTATAACGCTACGGTTACAGTGGACAACAATTAGCCGGGGTCGGGGAAGGCCATCGGGTAATCCACTTCATCAAGCAGCACCAGATCCGGGTCCTCCTGCCCGGGGCGAAACCGCTGCGAAGTCTGGCGGCGCAACGGTGCCCGGACTGCCCGAGCAGGGTGGTGCCGGGCATTTTATTGCGCATTCCCCGTGCCCGGATGGACCTAGAGTTACGGGCAAACGTGGTCAAGTTCTTCACAACGGACGGTAAGTTCAGCTTTTTCAAGGTTGGCGCCCAGTTGCTGGTGCTCTGCGCACTGGTCGTCGGGCTCGTAGCATTCGTCGGCAATAACAAAACCGTCACGCTGAACGTGGACGGCAAAGTCACATCAGTGCAGACCTTTGGCGGAACAGTCGGCCAGGTGGTGAAGGCGGCAAACCTTGAATTGAAGTCCGGGGACAGGGTCTCACCGGCGGTCGATGCGTCAGTCCGCAACGGCACCGTCATCAACGTCAACCAGGCCAAGGAAGTGACCGTCAGCCTGGATGGCGCAGAGAAGACCGTGAACACCAACGCCCAGGACGTGGCCGGGCTTGTTACTGAACTCGGCGTGGCCAGCGCATCTTCCGTGTCTGTGCCCGGGGACGCGCAGCTCGCCGTCGAAGGCTCCTTCGTCTCCATCTCCACCCCGAAGACTGTCAGCATCGTCGCTGACGGCAAGGTCGACACCGCAACCACCACGGCCGCCACGGTCGGCAAAGTACTCGAGGACGCGGGCCTGTCCCTCGGCGCGAATGACCGCACCTCCCAGCCCGCCAACGCCCACGTCGTAAACAACATGGTGATCAAGGTGTCCCGGGTGGACAACGCCCAGACTGCCGTCACCACCGAGGACGTCCCCTTCGAATCGATCGTCAGCGAAAGCGCCGAACTGCTGAAGGGCGAAAAGGAAGTGACCCAGGCCGGCTCCGCGGGCAAGGTGGAGAAGACCTTCAAGCTCGTCCTGGTGGACGGGCGCGAGGCCTCCCGCACCCTCGTCTCGGAAACCGTGTCCGTCCAGCCCGTGGCGGAAAAGATCACCGTCGGCACCAAGCCCAAGCCCGTTGCCCAGGCAGCACCGGCCGGCACCAACACCGGCGCCGCCGCACCCGCCATGATGAACGAAGCCATGTGGGACAAGATCGCCCAGTGCGAGTCCGGCGGAAACTGGAGCATCAACTCGGGCAACGGCTACTACGGCGGCCTGCAGTTCGACATCCAGACCTGGATCGGTGCCGGCGGCGGGGCGTACGCGCCGAATGCCAGCCTGGCCACCAAGGCCCAGCAGATCGACATCGCCAACCGCGTCTACGCGCAGCGCGGCCTGCAGCCCTGGGGCTGCGGCTGGGCGGCGAGCAGCTAGCAAAGACATCAACGGCCGTGGCCGGGTCCGGACTTTTCCGGACCCCGCCACGGCCTTTTTTGCAGTATGGACGCCTATGCGCAGGGCCGGGCTGGTCCGCCGCGCGGGATAGGATACCTAGGTGACTGAACCCATCCCCGCCGCGCCCGCACCGTTGTTTGGTGCTTCCGATATACGCCGGCTGGCGGAGGAGATTGGCGTCAGGCCAACCAAGACCCTCGGTCAGAACTTCGTGATCGACGGCAACACCATCCGCAGGATCGTGGCCGCTGCCGATGTCCGGCCGGACGAGACCGTCCTTGAGGTGGGGCCGGGACTGGGTTCGCTCACGCTCGGGCTGCTCGACGCGGCGGCCGCCGTTGTCGCCGTCGAAATCGATCCCGTCCTCGCGGCCAAGCTGCCGGAGACCGTGAAGGAATGGCGGCCCTCCGCCGAATCCCGCTTCCACCTGGTCCACGCCGACGCCATGAAGGTCACGGAACTGCCGGTCCAACCCAAGGCCCTGGTGGCCAACCTGCCCTACAACGTTGCCGTCCCGGTGGTGCTGCACCTGCTGGAACACTTTCCCGCGCTGGAACACGGACTCGTCATGGTGCAGGACGAGGTTGCGGACCGCCTTGCCGCCAAGCCCGGGTCGAAGATCTACGGCGTGCCGTCCGTGAAGGCAGCCTGGTACAGCCACATGCGCAAGGCCGGGGTGATCGGCATGAATGTGTTCTGGCCCGCACCCAAAATCCACTCCGGCCTGGTCGCCTTCACCCGGCGCGAACCGCCGGCAACCACCGCCACCCGGGAACAGGTCTTCGCCGTGGTGGACGCCGCCTTCGCCCAGCGGCGCAAGACCCTGCGTGCCGCCCTGGCCGGGTGGGCCGGGGGAGCCCCCGAAGCTGAACGCTGCCTGGTCGCGGCCGGCGTGGACCCCACTGCCCGCGGCGAGGTCATCGACATCGCCGCGTTCGCACGAATCGCCGAAGCCAAGGAGACCGGCGCGTGACCGCACGGGCGGGCAGGTTCACCGCCAGGACCGTCCGGGTCAAGGCGCCCGGCAAGGTTAACGTCGCCCTCGACGTCGGCCCCCTGCGGCCCGACGGGTACCACTCCGTGGCCAGCGTCTACCTCGCCGTGTCCCTGTACGAGGAAGTGGCAGCCACCAGCACCGAAACGCCCGGAATCACGGTGAGCATCAGCCCCGGCAGCACCCTGGACCTGGACGACGTCGATATCCCCCTGGACGGCAACAACCTGGCCTACAAGGCCGCAGCCATCATGGCCGACGTCTCCGAGCACCCCACGGGCGTGCATCTGGAGATCACCAAACGGGTCCCGGTGGCCGGGGGCATGGGCGGCGGGTCGGCCGACGCCGCGGCCACCCTCCTGGCCTGTGACGCGCTGTGGAACAGCGGACTTTCCCGGGAAGAACTGGCCCACCTTGCAGCCGAGCTCGGCGCCGACGTGCCGTTCTCGCTCCTGGGCGGCACCGCCGTCGGACTCGGGCTGGGCGATAAGCTGTCCCCGGCGCTGGCCAAGGCACAGACCCACTGGGTCCTCGTGGCCGCCGATTTCGGCCTCTCCACGCCCGAGGTCTACCGGACCTTGGACAGGCTGCGCGACGCAGAAGGCGTCACCGCTGCCGAGCCGACCGGTGTCGACCCCAAAATCCTGACGGCGTTGCGCAGCGGGGATGCCGAGGCGCTCAGCCGGGTCCTGGTCAACGACCTCCAGCGCGCGGCCATCGAGCTGGCGCCGTCCCTGCGCGACACCCTCGGGGCCGGTGAATCCCACGGGGCGATCGCCGGCATCGTGTCCGGTTCCGGCCCCACCGTGGCGCTGCTGGCGGACGATTCCGTGGCAGCCGAAGGGTTGGCCGAGGACCTGCGGCGCCACGGCCTGTCCGCCCTCGCCGTCCACGGTCCCGTCCCCGGGGCGCGCATCATCTCCGACACCCTGATCTGACCATTCCATCCCACGCAGCAGAAAGCAGTTCCCTTTGGCACACCTTCTTGGCGGCGAAAACCTCACGGTTTCCTACGCGACCCGCACCGTCCTGGACGGCGTCACCCTGGGACTCGAGGAGGGCGACCGGATCGGCATGGTGGGCCGCAACGGTGACGGCAAGTCCACCCTGATGAGATTGCTGGCGCAGCGGTCCACCCCCGACTCCGGCCGGGTGACCAAGCGCGGCGACGTCAACATCGGCTACCTGGACCAAAGCGACGTGCTCGACGGCGACTTGACCGTGGGCGCCGCGATCGTGGGGGACCAGGCCGACTACGAGTGGGCGCGCAACCCCCGCATCCGCGAAATCATGGGCGGGCTCGTGTCCGACGTGGACTGGCACGCCAACGTCCACTCCCTCTCCGGCGGACAGAAGCGGCGGGTCGCCCTCGCCAAGTTGCTCATCGAGGACCATGACGTCATCATGCTCGACGAGCCGACCAACCACCTGGACGTTGAGGGCGTCGCCTGGCTTGCCCGGCACCTGAAGAGCCGGTGGCGGGCCAACCAGGGCGCGTTCCTGGTGGTCACCCACGACCGCTGGTTCCTCGACGAGGTCTGCACCAAGACCTGGGAGGTGCATGACGGCGTCATCGATCCCTTCGAAGGCGGCTACGCCGCCTATGTCCTGGCGCGGGCCGAACGCGACCGGATGGCCGCCGTCGTCGAAAGCAAGCGCCAGCAGTTGGTCAAGAAGGAACTGGCCTGGCTGCGCCGCGGCGCGCCCGCACGGACCTCGAAGCCGAAGTTCCGGATCGAAGCGGCCAATGCCCTTATCGAGGACGTGCCCGCACCCCGCGATTCCATGGCGCTGAGCAAAATGGCTACGGCGCGCCTGGGCAAGGACGTCCTGGATTTGGAGCACGTGTCCCTGAATTTCCAGGGCGACGACGGCCGGAAGCTGTTCGACAACATCACCCTCCGCCTCGCCCCCGGTGAGCGCCTGGGCCTGGTGGGCGTCAATGGCGCCGGAAAAACCACCCTGCTGAAGCTGCTCAACGGCCAGATCACCCCGGACGCGGGCCGGCTGAAACGCGGCAAGACCGTGGTCACGGCTGTCCTCACCCAGGAGGTCAAGGAGCTCGACGACGTCGCCGACCTGCGCGTCATCGAGGTCATCGAACGGGAGAAGCGCTCATTCAACGTCGGCGGCCGGGAGTTCACCGCCGGGCAGCTGGTGGAGCAGCTCGGGTTCACCAACCAGAAGCAGTGGACACCGGTCAAGGACCTGTCTGGCGGTGAGCGCCGGCGCCTGCAGCTCCTGCGGCTCCTCGTGGGCGAACCAAACGTTTTGATGCTCGACGAACCCACCAACGACCTCGACACAGACACCCTCGCCGCCGTCGAAGACGTCCTGGACGGCTGGCCGGGCACCCTCGTGGTGGTCAGCCACGACCGCTACCTCCTGGAACGCGTCACGGACCACCAGATGGCACTGCTCGGCGACGGAAAGCTCCGCGGACTGCCCGGCGGCGTGGACCAGTACCTGGAGCTCCGCGAAGCCGCACTGGCCGGTTCCACCGTGGCCGGCGGCGGCAACCCGGTCACCAGCGGCGGCCAGGCCCAGCCCGCACCCGCATCCTCCGGCCCCTCCGAGGCAGAAAAGCGCGAGGCCCGCAAAACCCTCAACAGGATCGAGCGGCAGCTCAAGAAGCTCGACCAAGAGGAAAAGAAGCTTCACGATCTGATGCTGAAGACCACCGAGGCCGGAGACTTCGACAAGCTTGCCGACCAGAACAGACAGCTCAAGGACCTCACGGACGAAAAAGACGCCCTGGAAATGGAGTGGCTGGAGTCCTCAGAACTCCTGGGCGACTGAGCTTTCTCCTTGGTCGCTGTGCCCGGCTTGGTGACGTCGCCTGACGAGCGGCGAAGGGGGTTATCCGGCAGCATGCGTCAGAGGCGAGGAACGAGCCAGCATGCAGAGGATGACCCCCTTCCCCGCGAACGGAACCACGGCGAGGCTTAGAGTTCTGACTGCAGCTCGGGCTCCTTCTTGAGGCCGGTCAGGCCGTTCCAGGCGAGGTTGACCAGGTGTGCTGCCACGGTGGTTTTGTCGGGCTGGCGGGCGTCCTGCCACCATTGGCCGGTCATGGCGACCATGCCAACGAGCATCTGGGCGTACATGGCACCGTCCTCGCCGCTGAAGCCGCGGCGGGAGAACTCGTCGGAGAGGATGTGTTCGACACGGGCGGTGACGTGGGAAAGCAGGGTGGAGAAGGCGCCTTCCGGCTGCGAGGGCGGGGCGTCGCGCATCAGGATCCGGAACCCTTCGGTGCGTTCCTCGATGTAGGTGAGCAGTGCCAGCGCTGCGCGTTCAACCAGGACCCGTGGTTTCGCTTCTTCGGTGAGGGCTGCGTTGATGGCGTCGAGCAGGATGTGGAACTCGTGGTCCACCACCTGGGTGTAAAGGCCTTCCTTTGACCCGAAGTGCTCGTAGATGACCGGCTTGGACACGCCTGCGCAGGCGGCGATTTCTTCGATGGTGGTGCCGTCCAGGCCGCGGACGGCGAAGAGGCCGCGTCCGACGTCGATCAGCTGGCTCCGGCGCTGGAGTCCGGTCATCCGCGTCCGCGGCGGGTTGTTGCTCACATTTCCATCATGCCCTACCGCTCTGCCGCGGCATTCCAGGCCGGGGACGGAGGGGCGGCGCGGTCCCGTGTCGCGCGGCGGCCCGAACCCGTGGCAAAATAGGGACTTGTGCCCGGGCCTTGCGCCTCCGGCATGGTCCGCTCTGGTGTAACGGCAGCACCCCGGCCTTTGGAGCCGTGGAGTATAGGTTCGAATCCTATGGGCGGAACTGCTGTGCGAGCAGTTCAGCAGGATGACATGTGGTGCCGCCGGCCTGCAGGCCGGCGCCGCAGGCGCCAGCATAACCCAAGCAAGGAGAGCCCGTACGTGATCCCCGAGACAGCCGGTCCGGCCGCCGTAATTGTTCTGGCAGCAGGCGCCGGTACGCGGATGAAGTCACGTACCCCCAAGATCCTCCACGAAATCGGTGGCAGGTCAATGGTCGGGCACGCCCTTCTCGCCGCCCGCAGCATCAACCCGCGGCAACTCGCCATTGTGGTCCGGCACGAGCGGGACCTGGTGGCAGGCCATGTTGCCGAACTGGATCCGGCCGCCCTGATCGTTGACCAGGATGAGGTCCCCGGCACCGGCCGTGCGGTCGAAGTGGCGCTGCAAGCCCTTGACGCTGAGCAGCCGCTGTCCGGCACAGTTGTCGTGACCTACGGCGACGTGCCGCTGCTGTCCGCCGAACTGCTGGCTGAACTCGTTGCCACGCACGAGAAGGAAGCCAACGCAGTCACCGTCCTCACCGCTGTCCTGGACGACGCCACCGGCTACGGCCGGATCCTGCGCGGCGACGACGGCACGGTCACGGGCATCCGCGAGCACAAGGACTCCACCGACGCCGAGCGGCTGATCCGGGAGGTCAACTCCGGAATCTACGCGTTTGACGCCGCCGTCCTCCGCGACGCTTTGGGCAAGGTCACCACGGACAACGCCCAGGGTGAGAAGTACCTCACCGACGTGCTCAGCCTGGCGCGCGAGGCGGGTGGCCGGGTGGCCGCCGTCGTCACCGCGGACCGCTGGCAGGTCGAAGGCGCCAACGACCGCGTGCAGTTGGCCGCCCTCGGCGCCGAACTCAACCGCCGCACCGTCGAGGCCTGGATGCGTGCCGGCGTGACGGTCGTGGACCCCGCCACCACTTGGATCGATTCCTCCGTCACCCTCGACGAGGACGTCCGGCTGCTGCCCAACACGCAACTCCACGGCGCCACCACCGTGGCGCGGGACGCCGTCGTGGGCCCTGACACGACGCTGACGGACGTCACCGTGGGCGAGGGCGCCAAGGTGGTCCGCACCCATGGTTCCGGCTCCGTGATCGGTGCGCGCGCCGCCGTCGGGCCCTTCACCTACCTCCGTCCCGGCACCGTCCTGGGCGAGACCGGCAAGATCGGCGCCTTCTACGAAACCAAGAACGTGACCATCGGCCGCGGCTCCAAGCTCTCCCACCTCGGCTACGCCGGTGACGCCGAGATCGGCGAGGACACCAACATCGGCTGTGGCAACATCACGGCCAATTACGACGGCGAGAAGAAGCACCGCACGGTCATTGGCTCCGGCGTGCGGACAGGTTCCAACACGGTCTTTGTCGCCCCGGTCACCGTGGGGGACGGCGCCTACAGCGGCGCCGGCGCGGTGATCCGCAAGGACGTCCCTGCCGGCGCACTGGCGCTGAGCATCGCGGCCCAGCGCAACACCGAAGGCTGGGTGCCGGCCAACAGGCCCGGAACCCGCTCCGCCGAACTGGCCAACGCGGCCATCAAACACTCCTCAAGTACCCCGGCATCTACAGAAGAGGGCAAGTAATAATGAGCGAAATTACGGCGCACGGCGAGAAGCGGCTGGTGCTCGCCACCGGGCGGGCCCACCCCGAGCTGGCCCGGGAAATCGCCAAGGAGCTCGGCACCGACCTCCTTCCGGTGGACGCCTACGATTTTGCCAACGGTGAGATCTACGTCCGCGCCGGCGAAAGCGTCCGCGGCACCGACGCGTTCGTCATCCAGGCGCACCCGGCTCCGCTGAACAACCACCTGATGGAACAGCTGATCATGATCGATTCGCTGAAGCGTGCCTCCGCCAAGCGCATCACGGTGGTGTCCCCGTTCTACCCGTACTCCCGCCAGGACAAGAAGGGCCGGGGCCGGGAGCCGATCTCTGCCCGCCTTGTGGCCGACATGTACAAGACCGCCGGCGCCGACCGCATCATGAGCGTCGACCTGCACACCTCACAGATCCAGGGGTTCTTCGACGGACCGGTGGACCACCTGATGGCCATTCCGCTGCTCGCGGATTACATCCGCACCCGGGTTGAGGCCGACAACATCACCGTTGTTTCACCGGACACCGGCCGCGTCCGCGTCGCCGAGCAGTGGGCCGAACGCCTGGGCGGTGCGCCGCTGGCATTCGTGCACAAGAGCCGCGACCTGACCGTCCCCAACCAGGCTGTCTCCAAGACCGTCGTGGGGCAGATCGAAGGCCGCACCTGTGTCCTGATCGACGACATGATCGACACCGGTGGAACGATCTCCGGCGCCGTCCAGGTGCTGAAGAACGCCGGTGCGAAGGACGTCATCATCGCGGCCACGCACGCTGTGTTCTCCGACCCGGCCGCCCAGCGCCTCGCCGACTCCGGTGCCCGCGAAGTGGTGGTCACCAACACGCTTCCGCTGCGCGGTTCGCAGCGCTTCCCGCAGCTGACGGTTCTGTCCATCGCACCGCTGATCGCGCGCGCCATCCGCGAAGTGTTCGACGACGGCTCCGTCACCAGCCTCTTCGACGGCAAGGCGTAGCCGCACCGTCCACCAGTGCCGGGCCGTTTTCGGTTAATGTGCCCGGCGCTGGTAAGCTTGTCCCCGAAACCTTGGCGAGGGAGAGCCGCCGGGTCCCGCACACCAGCTGGACCGGTCTCCGTTATCGACTGGGTCTGATTGCCCTTCAGCGCGAAGGGCGCCTTCGTGAAGAGCCGCCTTCGGTCGGCCCGGCGTTGAAGGTCACACCAGACCTCCGCCCTTGCTGAACACCCGTTTAGTCTTCAAGGAGATTTCCATGTCTGAGCAAAAGCTCGCAGCAGAACTGCGCACCGAATTCGGCAAGGGCTACGCCCGCCGCGCCCGGATGGCCAACCTGATCCCCGCCGTAATCTACGGCCACGGTGAAGCACCCGTCCACGTCACCCTCCCCGCCAAGGCCACCACCCTGGCCGTCCGTACCCCCAACGCCCTGCTGTCCCTGGACATCAACGGCGAAGGCCGCCTGGCCCTGGTCAAGGACATCCAGCGCGACCCGATCAAGCAGATCATCGAGCACATCGACCTCCTGACCGTCCGCCAGGGCGAGAAGGTCACCGTCGACGTCCCCGTCCACGTTGACGGCGAGTCCGCTGCCGGCACCGTGCACAACCTCGAACTGACCACCGTGTCCGTCGAAGCCGAGGCAACCCACCTGCCCGAGACGGTCACCGTGAGCATCGAAGGCCGCGCCGCGGGCGAGCACATCCACGCCTCCGACATCGTCCTGCCCAAGGGCGCCGCCCTGCTGACCGACGCAGAGGCCCTCGTGGTCAACATCTCCGAGGCCGTAGAGATCGAAGAGGAAACCACCGAAGCCGCCGAAGGCGCCGAGGCTCCTGCCGAGGAAGCCCCCGCAGCCGCGGAAGAAGCAGCCGAGTAATTACCCGGTTTTCCGGCAGTGGGGGGGGGGGGGGGGGGGGGGGGGG
>NZ_BAAHNO010000001.1:70931-119671 GCF_054656615.1 Arthrobacter sp. AD-310
TTTTCCGGCGGGGGCGGGGTCCCTGGGGGGTCCGGCCACTGCCATGTCCGCGGCCAATCGGCAGCGGTGCCACATTCCCGCCACCTTAGGATTGACCCATGACTGACACCTGGCTGATCGTCGGCCTCGGAAACCCGGGAGCCCAGTACCAAGGCAACAGGCACAACGTCGGCCAGATGGTGCTTGGTGAACTCGCAGGGCGCATGGGTGCCGGTTTCAAGACCCACAAGGCGCGCGCCCAGGTGGTGGAGGGCCGCCTCGGAATCGGCGGCCCCCGCGTCGTGCTGGCCAAACCGATGACCTACATGAACGTCTCGGGGGGACCCGTCGTCGGCCTTGCGAACTTCTACGGCATCGCACCCGACCACGTGGTGGCTGTCCATGACGAGATCGACATTCCGTTCAATACCGTCAAGCTCAAGATTGGCGGGGGAGAGGGCGGCCACAACGGGCTGCGCGACATCTCGAAAGCCCTCGCCACGAAGGACTACCTGCGGGTCCGGGTTGGGGTGGGACGCCCTCCCGGCAGGATGGATACCGCAGACTATGTCCTCCGGGATTTCGGCACCGCCGAGCTGAAGGAACTGCCGTTTTTGCTCGATGAGGCAGCTGACGCGGTAGAGGTGCTGCTGCGCGACGGCCTCACTGCTGCCCAGCAGAAATTCCATCCGGCGAAGTCCGCGGGGTAGCAAGCCAAAAGTTTAAGCGGTTTCAACCTGTTTCCCTGTCGGTGCCACAAGGTACTCTTCTTCCTATGCGGGGGAGCAAAGGGGCTACACTCCGCTATCGGGGATGTAGGGGATAAGTTCATGTCAATCGAGCCACTCAGCTGGGGACGTGGGTCAACACCTCACGACGTTGGACAGCGGCCGCACAGCACCGGGGCACCGGGGCCGCATTGGTCTGCGCCGGCCCGAAGTGCAAATCTCGATGCCGTCCGGACCGCGCTCACTACGGAAAACTCCCTGGGCGCAGTCATTACCGGCGGGCGGGGCGTCGGAAAATCGTCCCTTGCGCGCGCGGCCGTGGCAGACCTCGGGCCGGACGTCTGGTCGCTGCAGCTCCGCAGCGGACCCGCCGGATCCACCACCCCCTACGGTTGCCTCTCCTTCCTGCTGGCCCGCCTTCCCCAGGCCTACATGGGGTCACCGACCGCCATTCTCCGCGGCATCACATCCCTGATTCGCAGCGACGCCGCCGGCAGGCCCTGCGTCATCACCCTTGACACCTCCGGCAGCATCGATGACATGAGCGCCGGGGTGCTGCTGAACGTACTCCTGACCGGGACCGCCCGGATTATCGCCGTCGCCCCCAACATCAGCGACCTCCCGGCGGACTTCCACTGGCTGCTCACGGACCGGCGGCTGACCGAAGTCCGCCTCAGCAACCTCAACGAACTGCAGACCCGGCAGGTGCTGCTGTCCCTGCTCGGCCACCGGGTCTCAGCCAACCTGGTCGGCACCTATCACCGGATGGTGGGCGGAAACCCGCTGCTCCTCAAGGCCCTGGTCACGGAACAGCAGCTGTCCGGAAACCTGGTGCTCTCCGATTCGGTCTGGACCCTCCGCGACAAAGTGGTGCTCGACGGCGCCGCAAGCCTTGACGACATTGTCCGGTCCCGCTGGTCCCGGGAAACACCGGAAACCCGGGAAGTCATCGAGATGCTCTCGTGTGCGCGGCGGGTGGAGCTGTCCCGCCTGACCGCAATCTACAGTGCGGTTGTCGTCGCCGATATGGAAGACGGCGGCCTGCTGGAAATCGACGACTCCGACCACCGGTGGGTTTCGCTGCGGGAGAAGTACATCGGCGACGTCGTGCGGACATGGCTGAGTATCGCCCGGCGCCGGGAACTGCGCGGTATCCTGCTGGGCGGCACCGAACCGGACCCGGCGGCCATGACCGTCGAAGAGCTGATGGCTTTTGCGGCGTGGACCCATGAGTGCGAGGCCGAGCTGAGCCCGGCCCTGGCCCTGGCGGCCGCGGAGGCAGCCGTCCAGCTGTTCGACCCCAGATTCGCACTGACCTACGCAGACATGCTGCAAAGGACCGATCCGCAGTGGGTGCCCGCCCAGCGCCAGAAAGCGGACGCCTACCTCCAGCTGGATCTTCCCGCCCAGGCGCTGGCAGCGCTTGACGGAATTTCCCGGCCGGAGCTGGACGCCCTCGACGACGTCGAAGAGTACGCCAGCGTGGTGGCCACCAAGGCCCGGGTCATGATGCGGCTTCCGGAGCAGGCAGGCAACGTCCCCGGCCTGCTGGAGGAAGCCCGGAACCGGCTCGCGGCTTCTGCCGTCGGCGCCTCCTGGCCCGAGCCCGCCGCTGTGGCTGACAACCGGATCGCCCTCAGCGGCTTCGAATACCGCGCCTTCACGGGCGACTATGCCGAGCTCATCCCCGAACTTGAGGCAGCCGCCGATCCCGCCGTCAATCCGGACCCGGCCTACCGCATGCACTCGTCCATCATCCTGATGACCGCGCTGGCCATGACGGGAAGGGAGATGGATGCCCTGAGCCTGATGCGGCAGCTGGGCGGACAGATCAGCGACGCCTCCCACGTGGTGGGCCTGCGCGAACGGTACACGCGGGACGCCTACCTGGTCCTGCTGGTTGCCGGGCAATGGCGCCGGTGCATCGACCTCATGGGCAGCCAGGGCACGGAGGAACCATTCCGGCTTCCCTACGGCAGCGCCTCCGCAGAGCTTGCCACGGGCGTTGCGTACGTGTTCGCCGGCCGCGGGTCCGCCGCCCTGGAACCCCTGATGTCCGCCGCCGCGCAGCTCGAGCTGCAGCCCGTCCAGACCGCACTCCGGTTCGCCTATGCGGCCACGGCCCTGGCCCATGCACAAACAGGCAACGTCGTCCCGGCACGGAAGTACCTGGCCAAACTGGCCAGGACCTCGGGCACCTCCGGGGTCGCCACCGAATGCCTGATCGATTTTTGCGCCCTCGTGGCCGGCCGCTGGCTCAACGACCCCGATGCCGCCGCCCAGCTCAAGCAGTCTTCCCGGCGGAACATGGAGGCCGGCCGGTACACGCTGGCCGGGGTGGAACTCCTCGCAGCCACGGTCAACGGCAGCGACGCGGACTTCCGGCTCCTTGAGGACATCGCCGGGCACCGCCAGGGACCACTCGCGGAGGTTTCCCGGCTTATCGCCCTGGGCAGCCGCACCAAGGACGCCAAGACATTGCTGGCCGGTGGCGAACTGGCAGCCACCCTCGAACTGGACACCGTCGAGGCCCGCTGCATGGCGCTCGCCGTCGACTTCGCACGTCAGGACGGCGATTCCATCTCCGCCCGGACCGCCCAGGCCCGGCTGGACATCCTGGCCGCCACCGTCACCAACCTGCCCATCGTGCCCAGCAGTGGCAGCCCGCTGCTCACCAGCAGGGAGCGCCAGATTGCCCGGCTTGCCGGCCGGGGTGCATCAAACCGTGACATTGCCCAGGAAATGGGCGTGTCGGTCCGGACTGTGGAAGGACACCTCTACCAGGTGTTCACCAAGCTCGGCGTAACTTCCAGGGGTGATCTGACTGGACTCGTCTAACGGACACAAGCCCGCACCGGCCCACCGACCCCTTACCGGACGGCGGGAGCCGCTGGACCGGATCTGCAACATCATCCGCAACAACACGAGCCAGGCAGTCTTTGTCATGGCGGGACCAGGCCTTGGCAAATCCTCGCTCACGGAGGCCATCGCCGACCGGCTGGGCAGCGAGCTGAACATCCTCCAGATCCACGGCAGCTCCGCCCTTGCCGCGGTGCCGTTCGGGGTCCTTACCCCCTACACTGGCGACCTGACAGCGGAAGAATCAGTCTCGCCCGTCGCGGTGCTGCGCTCCATGTGGACGTACTTCGAGGGCCTCAAAGCCGGAAACCCTGGCCATGTCCTGCTGGTGGTGGACGACGCACACCATCTGGACGACGCTTCGGCGGGCGTCTTGGCGGACCTGATCTCGGCCGGATGGGCCAGCGTGGTCGCTGCGGCACGGCCCCGGCCCGGGCTGCCCCAGCCCCTGGACCAGTTGTGGTACGACGGGCTTGCGGAGCGGGTGGACCTGCGCCCACTGAACCGGGAACAGATCGAGGAGGTCCTGGAGCACCTCCTGGACGGCACGGTTCCGGCCGCCACCATTGATACCGCCTGGAGTGCCTCCGGCGGCAACCCCCGCCTCCTGGACGCGCTCCTGCACGACGCCGCGGAAGCCGGGATCCTTTCCAAGCGGAACGGCATCTGGATCCTGCTGGGCTCCCTGCCGGCGGACGGCGCCCGGCTGACGGCCGTGGTGGCCAAGGACCACCTCCGCCGCCAGCCGGAAGAGCAGGAAGCCATCAAACTGGTGGCGCTGGCAGGACCCGTGGGCCGGAAAGTCATCGAGGACATTTGCGGGGCGCCGGTCGTGCGGTCCCTCCTGGACCAGCAGATGGTGGTCGAAAACTCGGGCGTACCGGCCGAACTTTCCTTGTGGAACAGCCTGTTCGCCCATGCCATCAGGAATACCATCTCGGTATCACGCAGCCTGCAGCTGCAGGAAAAAATCCGGGCGCACCAGGACGGGGCGGTACTGCGGGGTGAAGGCAGGCTTCGTTCCGTGGAGTGGGCCCTGGAATGCGGCCTGAAGGTACCCGATGCCGACATGCTCGAAGCAGCCGGCGACGCCCTGCAGCTGTTCCGGAACGACAGCGCCCGGTCCATCGCGGTCAGGGTCCACGACCCGGAGCTTGCTCCCTTGGCCCGGGCGGTCCAGGCCAGGGCCCTCTACAACGAAGGGGCCTACGCGGATGCTGCCGCCTTGCTGGACAGCTGCTGGCTGCAGCTTGCCCGCCGGTCTGAGGGGCCGGCAGTCCTGCTGCTGCGCGTCTCCGCGCACCAGGGTGCCGGGCACCAGCTGGCGGCCGTTGCCGAGGACGTATGCGAGCAGGCGAAGCTGCACCCGGAGGCGCTCCAGGGCTGGCCGGCCGAGATCCTGCAGCTGCTGAAGGCCGGCGGCGAAGTGGACCATAAGTTGCTGGCAGCCCGGGTGGAAGACATCAGGGGCCGGGCCGGCAGCGGGGCCGGCCAGCCGGTCACAGCCGTCGGTGAGGCTCTGCTGGCCCACGCCCTGACAGCCGCCGGCCGCCCGGCTGACGGGTTGGACGCCGCGCTCCTGGCAGCCTCCGAGTTGGTCCCGCTGGAGGGCAGCCTGTTTTTCTTCCCGGAATTTGTCCTCGGGCGCCTGGTTACCAGCTACCTGGCCATGGGCGAATGGGAGTCGGCCGGCCGGGAACTCGACAACTACGCGGAAGCACACGCTGCCGGCGCCGGAACGTTCGACGGCAGCCTCCAGCTGCTCCGCGGCTACTCCCTGCTTCGGCAGGGGCGGATGGAACGCGCCTACCAGCTGCTGCTGCCCGCAGTGGAAGCGCTGAGGCTCAACGACCCCCTGCAGCTGTTCCGGTTCGGTTCGGCCCTGGGTTTCTACGTTGCGGCGCGGCTTGGTGATGCCGCCCAGGCGAAGCGGCTGGAACAGGACTACAAGGACGCCGTCGCCGGCGGGCCGGCCCACGACCCCCTGGCAGCCGCCTATGCGGCCGCGGCCGCCGAATATTTGTCCCGTGACGGCAAGGGCCTCGCCACGCTGCACACCATGATGACCGCTGCTGAAGCCGCCGGACGGGCAGGCCACCTGCTCGAACTCCTGGCCGTGTGCTGGGACCTGGGCGATCCCTCCGTGATCCCCATGGTCCAGGACGCCGCCCGCCACGTCCAAGGCCGGTGGGCGGCGGCCATGCTGACGCTCGCCACCAGCTGGGAGGCAGCCGACGGTGACGCGCTGATGGAGACCGCGGCAGCACTCGAGGAAGCCGGCTTCGTCAACCTCGCCCGCGAAGCGTACGCCCGCGCCAGCTCTGTCCTGGAACAGGCAGGGGAACGGCGCCGGTCCCGGCAGGCGGTGGCGCTGCGTGAGAAGTGCGACCACGAACTCGGCGAACGGTTCCGCGAAGGCCGCTTTATCGCCGCTGCCCCCGCCGTTCACCTCACCCGCCGGGAACAGGACATCGTGGAACTGGCCGTCCAGGGGCTCACCGACCGTGAAATAGCGCAGCGCCTGATGGTCTCCGTCCGGACGGTCGAAGGCCACCTGTACCGGACGTACGTCAAGCTGGGCGTCCGCAGCCGCGACGAACTGGAGTCCGCGCTGCCCAAGTAGGCGCCGCCGTCGTCCTCCTTGCGCCGGACCAGCTCCCCAAGCCGCCCTTGCGTTGCCTGATGCCTGCCCGGCTGCCCGGAGGATCATTGCGCGGCCCACCCGCCGTCCGCTGCAAGCACCTAAGTATTGGGCTTCGGGGAAAAACGAGTACACCCTACTCGTGTACGCAACGGCCCCGAAGGATTTACTTAAGGAGGCAAAGCAACGGCAGGCAGGACGGCCGGAGCAGCTGCCAGCAGTACCATCAAGGCCTCTTTCGACTTCCGGTCCCCAAGGGACCGGCTCGAGACGGGGCCGGCGACGTCAGAGTCTTCTGAGACCGAGACTCTCCCCCCAGCCGTCGCCGGCCCTCCGCTCCGCGGGCTGAAGCCCGGAGCGGCTGTGGCGGCTGTCCCTTCGGGCGGCCGCCACAGCCGTGCTGTGGGACAATTGAGTGTCATCCGTTGGCACTCAAGGAGATCGTTTTGGCCGTAGTAACCACGCCAGCCACACTGGAGCAAGCCGTCCCGGTCATCGATAACGCCGAGGTACTGCGGATCCGCAACGACTTCCCGGTCCTGAACCAGTCGGTCAACGGCCGGCCCCTTGTCTACCTCGACTCCGGTGCAACTTCGCAAAACCCGCTGAGCGTCATCGAGGCGGAGCAGGAGTTTTACGAGCAGCGCAACGCCGCTGTCCACCGGGGCGCCCACCACCTTGCCGTCGAAGCCACCGAGGCGTTCGAGGACGCCCGGCAAACGGTCGCGGATTTTGTCGGGGCAGACTACTCGGAGACCATCTGGACCTCCAATGCCACCGAAGGCCTCAACCTGATCTCCTACACCCTGTCCACCGCCGGGCTGTGGGCGGCGCAGGGCAGGGGTGACGCGGCGCTGAAGGATCTCGCCCTCCAGCCGGGTGACGAGATTGTGGTGACCGAGATGGAGCACCATGCCAACCTCATTCCCTGGCAGGAACTGGCGTTCCGGACCGGTGCCACCCTCCGCTATATCCCCATCGACGACGCCGGCAGCCTCCGGATGGACCAGGCCGCCGCGATCATCGGCAGCCGCACCAAGGTCCTGGCCTTCACGCACGCCTCCAACGTCCTCGGCACCATCAACCCGGTCCGTGAGCTTGTCGCCCTCGGCCGGGCCGCCGGAGCGCTCGTGGTCCTGGACGCCTGCCAGTCTGCGCCGCACATGCCCCTGGACGTCAAGGACCTGGACGTCGACTTCGCAGTCTTCTCCGGCCACAAGATGCTCGCCCCCACCGGCATCGGCGTCCTGTACGGCAAGCAGGAACTGCTTGACGTCCTGCCGCCCTTCCTCACCGGCGGTTCCATGATCACCACAGTCACCATGGAACGCGCCGAATACCTGCCGGCGCCGCAGCGTTTTGAAGCCGGCACCCAGCGCATCTCCCAAGCCGTGGCCCTTGCCACGGCGGCCAACTACCTGACGGAAACCGGACTTGACCGTATCCACCGGTGGGAGGCAGAACTGGGTGCCAGGATGGTTGCCGGGCTGGAAGCCCTGCCGGGCATCCGGGTCCTCGGTCCCGCCGCCGGACAGGAACGGATCGGCCTGGCCGCGTTCGACGTCGAAGGCGTCCACGCCCACGACGTCGGGCAGTTCCTGGACTCCCGCGGAATCGCCGTGCGCGTCGGCCACCACTGCGCCCAGCCGCTGCACCGCCGCCTCGGGCTGACCGCCACCACCCGGGCAAGCGCCTACCTGTACAACACCACGGACGACGTTGACCAGTTCCTCGACGCCGTGTCCGGCGTACGGGCCTACTTCGGCGCCTAGCCGCGAGAACGAAGGTAATCCATGAGCCTTGACCAGCTGTACCAGCAGATCATCCTCGACCATTCAAAAGCCCGCCACGGCAGCGGCCTCGCCGGCACAGTTGCTCCCGCAGGAGCAACCACGGGGCAGTCGCACCAGCTCAATCCTGTCTGCGGCGACGAAGTGACCCTGCGCCTGGCCGTGGAGGACGGCAAAGTGGCCCAGGTTTCGTGGGACGGGGCAGGCTGCTCCATCTCGATGGCCTCCGCGTCGGTGCTCAGTGAACTCGCCGAGGGGATGACCGTGGCGGAGCTGCACGAGGTCATCGACAGCTTCCGGGAGGTCCTGCGGTCCCGCGGCAAGGTCCACGCCGACCCGGAGCTGCTGGGGGACGCCGCCGCGTTTGAAGGGGTGGCCCGCTACGCGGCGCGCGTTAAGTGCGCCATGATTTCCTGGGTGGCAGCGGAGGATGCACTGAACCAGGCCGCCTGACCGGGCGCGGCACACACGAAAAAGGCTCTCCTCCCAGCCGGGAGGAGAGCCTTTTTTCGCGCGCGGATTATCCGAACAGTCCCATGATGCCGATGACGGCCGTGGCCGCCCCGAGCACCATGGAGATGCCGACCAGCACCACGTGCACGGTCAGGAACCTGGTGGCCTTGCCGGCGGCGTCGCGGGCACGCGGGTCCTTCATCACCCGGCGCAGGAACTGGGGCCAGACCACCAGCGACCAGAGGCCGGCGACGATCAGGACCAGCGCGGCGAAGACGGGCAGTTCCACGGACCTAGTGGCTTTCCAGCCAGGCCTGCGCCTGCTTGGCCTGCAGGTTCAGTGCCTTGGCCACCATCGGTTCGGCGGCGTCGGCGATCTTCCCGCCCAGGAACGGCACGGAGGACTTGACTTCGCCTTCGAGCTCAACGCGGGTGCCGGCGGCTTCGGCGACCAGGCGCTGCACGGCGGTGACGTCCACGGGTGCGCCGGCAATCTTCAGGGAGATGTTGCTCTGGCGGGAGCCGTCCGCGGCGGGGGCGTCCCAGTTTTCCACCTGGGTCACCTTCAGGTGCTCGCCCACGAACTTCCGGGCAATTTCCGGCAGGCGGGTGGTGGGCAGGGTCCGCACCGAGGTGGCGCTGAAGGCGCCGGCGACGTCTCCGTCAACGGTGAAGGACTCGAGGTTTCCGCCGACCAGCTGGCTGACGTGGCGCTGGAAGTCCTCGTTCACCAGGACAGCTGCGACGCTGTCGACGGAGTGCGGAAGGGAAGTGGTTGCGCTCAGGGCCATGGGTCCTCCTGGACGTTGGGGAACGGTTTTAACTCAAGCCATCCTACGGGGTTCCGGCCGGCCGTTCCGCATCCGCGAGCTTCTGTGCCGCACCGGTGATGTTCCGGGCCATCGCCGGGAAGATCAGGCTGTGGAACGGAAGGACCGCCAGCCAGTACAGCCGTCCACTGAGGCCTTTGGGGAAGAAGATGGCCCGTTGCCGGTACCTGCTTCCGGTTCCGTCAGGCTCCACCGACAGTTCCAGCCAGGCCCTGCCGGGCGCCCGCATCTCCGCCCGCAGCCGCAGCAGCTTGCCCCGCTCAAGCTGTTCGACGCGCCACCAGTCCACTACCTCGCCTGCCACGAGGGAGTGCGGGTGCCGCCGCCCGCGCAGCAGGCCCGCGCCGCCGGTGAGCTTGTCCAGCCAGCCGCGTACCTGCCACGCCAGGGGAAGCGAATACCAGCCGTTCCGGCCGCCGATGCCCTCGATGACGGTCCACACGTGCGCCGGGTCAACGTCGCCATGGAACGTCCGTTCGTCGATGTAGACGGTGTGGCCGGCCCAGTCGGGGTCGCTGGGCAGCGGGTCGGCCGCCGCGCCGGCGTTGGCCCAGGTGGTCTCCACCTGCCCGTCCCGCTCCTTGCCCAGGGCGAGGGCCACGGCGGTACGGTACGGCGTCAACCCGCCCTCGGGCTGCGGGATGACCTGGTCGATGTCATGCTCGTCGGACACCGCGTCGTGCTGCAGGGACTGGACCAGGGGAAAGGCCATGGACAGCGGGATGGGCGTGGTCAGCGCCACCCACATGCCCGCGAGCTTGGGAGCCGGGACAGGCAGGGCGAGGACCAGGCGGTGCGGCAGGCCCGCTTCCGCGGCGTACTCCTTCATCATGCCGGCGTAGGTAAGCACCTGGCGGCAG
This sequence comes from Arthrobacter sp. AD-310, assembly GCF_054656615.1. Taxonomy (NCBI): domain Bacteria; kingdom Bacillati; phylum Actinomycetota; class Actinomycetes; order Micrococcales; family Micrococcaceae; genus Arthrobacter; species Arthrobacter sp. AD-310. The sequence continues at coordinate 81,072 of NZ_BAAHNO010000001.1, forward strand.
CCGACGTCGAACGTGCGGTTGACCGGTCCGTCCAGCGACGCGGCGGAGACCAGGTAGTACAGGACATCGCGCACGGCGATCGCTTCGATCCGGTTCCGCACCCAGCTGGGCGCGGGCATCAGCGGCAGCGTTTCGGAGAGGTGCCGGATCATCTCGAAGGAGGCCGAGCCGGAGCCGATCACCACCCCCGCCTGGAACACAATGGCGTCGACCGGGCTGTCCAGGAACACCTGGCCCACCGCTTCCCTGGACCGCATGTGCGTGGACAGCTCCACGCCCTTCGGATGCAGGCCACCCAGGTAGACGATCCTGCCAACCCCGGCGTCGGCGGCAGCCTGAGCGGCGACCCTGGCCATCGCCTTTTCCTTGGCCTCGAACCCGGCTCCTGCGGCCATGGAGTGCACCAGGTAATAAAAGACGTCGACGCCGGCCAGCGCCTTCTGCAGCGCATCGCCGTCGTCCAGGCTGCTTTCCACCACCTCCACACTGGAGCGCCACGGCACCCCGGCAATCTTGTCCGGGGACCGCACCAGCACCTTGACCGTGTGGCCGGCCTCAAGGAGGCGGGGCACCAGGCGGCCGCCGATGTAACCGGTGGCCCCGGTCACCAGGACGGTCTTCGGGGAAGGCTGCGCAGTTGAGGAGGGCTGGGCAGTTGAGGAGGGCTGTGCGCTGGTTCCGGTCATGCTGGCTCCTGTTCGTCAGGTTCTTTCCTTCAGCCATTCGGAGCCGCGCGTCCGGTGGACGGCCGCCCCGGCTGCAATGGCCCGGCCCTGCCAGCCTAATCTCCGGCCCTGCCAGCCTAACCCCCGCCCCTGATCGGGCAGCCGGGAATGTCGCAGCCGCGGGGTAGGCTGGAGGGTACCCGGGATTCGCAGCGAATTTCGGGTTTTCGCGTTGCCTGCGATCCACGATGATTCACCACAGGAGCTTCCGCCATGAGCCTTTCCGGCCCGGCCGCCGCCGGCACAGCCACAACAGCCCCGTCGCTGGACGGACTGCGCCGCGTCCTTGCCTCGGACCAGACCTTCGCGCGCGTCCGCGCGGAGGCAGCCAGGGGCTTCTCCGTCCGCGGGCAGGATTACCAGATCAGCGCCCCGGCCGGGCTGCGTCCGGTGCTGCTCGCCGAAATGGCAGACGGGCTTGCCGCCGCCGCTGAACAATCAGGCAGCGGGGAACCTGGCGTGGTGCTGGCCGTCACCGCCACAGGCCGGGAGGCGGAAGACCTGGCCGGCGCCCTGCGTGCCTACCTGCCTGCGGACGCCGTCGCCGAATTCCCCAGCTGGGAGACGCTGCCGCACGAGCGCCTGTCGCCCCGCTCGGACACGGTGGGCCGGCGCCTCTCCGTCCTGCGCCGGCTGGCCCACCCGCAGAGCTCGACGGCGGGACGCCTGCGCGTTGTGGTGGCGCCGGTCCGGGCAGTGGTGCAGCCCGTCGTGGCCGGCCTGGGCGACCTCGTACCGGTCACCTTGAAGGTGGGGCAGGACGTTTCGTTCACCGACGTGGTCAAGAGCCTCGCCGACGCCGCCTACGCCCGCGTGGACATGGTGACGCACCGCGGCGAGTTTGCCGTCCGCGGCGGCATCATCGACGTCTTCCCGCCCACCGAGGACCATCCCATCCGGGTGGAGTTCTTCGGCGACGAAGTGGACCAGATGCGCTGGTTCGCCGTGGCCGACCAGCGCTCGCTGTCAGCGCCGGGCATCCACCATCCCACCGAGCTGCATGCGCCGCCGTGCCGGGAAATCCTCATCACCCCCTCCGTGATGTCCCGCGCCGCGACGCTCAAGGCGCAGCTGCCGGCGGCGGCGGACATGCTGGAGAAGATCGCCGGTGGAATCGCGGTCGAGGGCATGGAATCCCTGGCGCCCGTGCTGGTGGACTCCATGGTCCCGTTCGTGGACCAGCTGCCCGGGGACTCGATTGCCGTTGTCATCGAGCCGGAGAAGGTCCGGACCCGGGCGCACGACCTCGCAGCGACCAATGAGGAGTTCCTGGAGGCGGCGTGGTCCACGGCGTCCGACGGCGGTGCCGCGCCCCTGGATTTGACGTCCCAGGCCACGGCGGCACTTCACTCGGCCAGCTTCCGTTCGCTGGCCGAGACCCGCGCGTCCTCGCTGGAGCACACCGTCTCCTGGTGGTCCATCACCTCGCTCGCCCAGGATGCGGAACTGCTCCCCGAGGTCGACGTCCTGAACCTGCACGCCCGGGAGCCCCGCGGGTACCAGGGCGACGTGGCCGAGATGATGGACTTCATCGGCTCCCACGTGCGCGACCAGTGGCGCATCGTGGTGGCCACCGAGGGACCCGGCCCGGCCCAGCGCCTGGCCGAGCTGTTCCATGACGCGGACATCCCCTGCGCCCGGGTGGACAGCCTGGACCACGAGCCCCAGCCCGGCATTATCGAGGTGACGACCGCCGCCGTCGGACGGGGTTTTGTCCTGGACGGACTGAAGCTGGGCCTGCTCACCGAAGCCGACCTGCTCGGCAGGACGTCCGCGGCGTCCACCAAGGACATGCGCAGGATGCCATCCAAGCGGCGCAACGCCGTTGACCCGCTGCAACTGGTGGCGGGCGACCACGTGGTCCACGAGCAGCACGGCATCGGCCGGTTCGTTGAACTCCTGCAGCGCAAGGTGGCCGGGGGCAGCGACGGGGTCCGCGAATACCTCGTCCTGGAGTACGCACCGTCCAAGCGCGGCGCGCCGGGTGACCGGCTGTTCGTGCCCACGGACCAGCTGGACCAGGTGACCCGCTACGTCGGCGGTGACACCCCGGTCCTGAGCAAGATGGGCGGCGCGGACTGGGCGAGCACCAAGTCAAAGGCCAGAAAGGCCGTCAAGGAGATCGCCGGCGAACTGATCCGGCTGTACTCGGCCCGGATGGCATCACGCGGGCACGCGTTCGGCCCGGACACCCCCTGGCAGCGTGAACTGGAGGAAGCGTTCCCGTATGTGGAAACACCGGACCAGCTGACCACCATCAACGAAGTCAAGGCCGACATGGAGCGGGAGATCCCGATGGACCGCCTGGTGTCCGGCGATGTGGGCTACGGCAAAACCGAAATCGCCGTCCGCGCGGCTTTCAAGGCGGTGCAGGACGGCAAGCAGGTGGCTGTCCTCGTGCCCACCACGCTCCTCGCCCAGCAGCACTATGAGACGTTCACCGAGCGCTTCTCGGGCTTCCCGCTGCGGGTCAAGCCTCTGTCCCGCTTCCAGTCGGCCAAGGAAGCCAAGGAGACGGCCGAAGGCGTGAAGAACGGGGCGGTGGACGTTGTCATCGGCACCCACCGGCTGCTGTCCAAGGACTTCGAGTTCAAGGACCTCGGCCTGGTGATCGTGGACGAAGAACAGCGGTTCGGCGTGGAGCACAAGGAGGCGCTGAAGAAGATGCGCACCAACGTGGACGTGCTGGCCATGAGCGCCACCCCGATTCCGCGGACGCTGGAGATGTCCCTGACCGGCATCCGCGAGACGTCCACCCTGGCCACACCGCCGGAGGAGCGCCACCCCGTCCTGACCTACGTCGGCCCCTACACGGACAAACAGACGTCCGCGGCGATCCGGCGCGAGCTGATGCGTGAAGGCCAGGTGTTCCTGGTGCACAACCGGGTGTCCACCATCGAACGGACCGCGGCGAAGATCCGCGAGCTGGTGCCGGAGGCCCGGGTGGAAGTCGCGCACGGCAAGATGTCCGAGAGCCGCCTGGAGCAGATCATTGTCGACTTCTGGGAGCGTCGCTTCGACGTGCTGGTGTGCACCACCATCATCGAGACCGGCCTGGACATCTCCAACGCCAACACCCTGATCGTGGACGGTGCGGACAAGTACGGCCTGTCCCAGCTGCACCAGCTCCGCGGGCGTGTGGGCCGCGGCCGTGAACGTGCCTACGCCTACTTCCTGTACCCGTCGGAGAAACCGCTCGGCGAGGTGGCCCTGGAGCGGCTTAAGGCCGTGGCCACGCACAACGAGCTGGGAGCCGGCATGCAGCTGGCCATGAAGGACCTCGAAATCCGGGGCGCCGGCAACCTGCTGGGCGGCGAACAGTCCGGACACATCCAGGGCGTGGGATTCGACCTGTACATCCGGCTGGTGGGCGAAGCCGTGGCGGACTACCGCGGCGAAGCCGAGGAGAAGGCAGCCGAGATGAAGATCGAACTGCCGGTCAACGCGCACCTGCCGCACGACTACGTTCCCGGCGAACGGCTTCGCCTGGAGGCCTACCGCAAACTTGCCGCCGCCCTCACCAACGAGGCGATCGACGAGGTTGTCGCCGAACTGGCGGACCGTTATGGCGAACTGCCGCTGCCCGCGCAGAACCTGGTTGCTGTTGCCCGGTTCCGGGTGGCGGCGCGGGAGGCAGGGCTGTCCGACGTCGCGCTGCAGGGCAACTTCATCCGGTTCTCCCCGGCTCAGCTGCCCGAATCCAAGGTGATGCGGCTCAACCGGATGTACCCGGGCTCCCAAACCAAGCCTGCGCTTGACGCCGTGCTGATTCCCAAGCCGAAGACGGCGCGGATCGGCGGCCGGGACCTGCAGGACGCGGAAATCCTGGAATGGGCCGACGGCGTCATCCGGAACATCTTCTCGGACGCGCCGCTGGCCGTCCCGCCCACAGCGGGCTGACGGATGATGGGAGGACACCACGCCGCGTCGGGAGCCGCGGCGTGGGTAGCTGTTGCGTCCACCGGACCGTACACGCTGGGCTGGTACCCGCTGGACGCCACGGGAATTTTGATTGGCGGCATGGCCACCGCGGGCACGGCCCTGGTGTGCGACTGGGACCACCGGTCGAGTACCGTGGCGCATGCGCTGCCGCCGCTGTCCAACGCGATAGCGCGGGGGATTGAAAACGCCAGCGGCGGCCACCGCCAGGGCACGCACTCGATCCTGGGGGCGGGGGTTTTTGTGCTCCTTGCCGGCCTGGCCGCCCAGTTCCAGATGGAGACACCATGGGGGCACCTCTCCGTGGGTGCCGGGCTGCTGTGCATGTTCCTGATCAATATCGCGGCCAAGGCACTGAAGTTGTTTCCCAAGAGCGGGTTCATCTCCAACTGGATCTTCGCGCTGGTCATGGCGGGACTGGTCACCGTGTATGCGCCGGAACAGTGGACGTGGCTGCCCATGTCCATGCTGATCGGGGTGGTGGTCCACATCGTGGGCGACCTCATCACCACCGGGGGAGTGCCGCTGCTGTGGCCCCTGGTGGTCCGGCCACCGAAGCTGCTCCGCAAGGTTCCGCTGCTGCGGAACGTGTGGCGGCCCAACGGTGCGTTGTCGTTGCCGCTTCTGGGCCGGGCGGGCTCCAAGCGTGAATGGCTGGTCCTGATTCCCGTCAGCGCCTACGCGATGGTGGGAATGACTGTGGCGGGCTGGTCAATCGCCCACAACCAGTGGACCCGGGTGGCCGACGCGGCCGTCGCCTGGACCCGGCTCTGGTTTTAGAGGCAGGAAGGCCCCCGGGACGCCGTCCCGGGGGCCTTCAGTTGCTGCTGCCTGGTTGGGATCAGTGCTCGCCTGCGGAGTCGGAGCGGCCCCAGATGGTCTGCGGGATCCAGAACGCCAGGGCGAACAGGACCAGGCAGGCGGCCATCGGCCAGGGGTTGTCCAGCGTGAGGAACGACAGCGAGTAGATGGCCCCGAAGAACAGCGCCATGATGATCACGAACAGCACCACGCTGCCGGCCAGCTTGTTCTCATTCTGCGGAGTGCGGACATAGCCCTGGTTCGCCGATTCCTGGCCGGACGCGCTGATCTTGCTGGACATAGTTCCTCCTCGGCCCCCGCGGGGCTCAATCTTGTGGCTGCGTTCCGCCTGCTGTCAGTACGCGGATGAACCCTGTTCACCCTTGACAATGGCAATACCGGAACTGGCACCAATACGTGTTGCACCTGCTGCAATCATAGCCTGAGCGTCAGCAAGGGACCGCACGCCGCCGGAGGCCTTCACGCCCATGTCCGGGCCAACGGTCCGGCGCATCAGTGCGATGTCCTCAACGGTGGCGCCTCCGCCATTAAATCCCGTGGAGGTCTTCACGAAGTCGGCACCGGCTGCCGCGGCAGCTTCGCAGGCAAGGACCTTCTGGGCATCGGTGAGCAGCGCGGTTTCGATGATGACCTTAAGGATGGCACCGCTGGCGTGCACGGCCTCAGCCACCGCGGAAATGTCCTCAACCAGCGCACCCTTGTCCCCGGCCCGGGCGGAGGCAATATTGATGACCATGTCCACCTCGTCGGCGCCGTCCAGGACGGCGCCGCGGGCTTCGAAGGCCTTCACGTCGGTGGGGGTCGCCCCCAGGGGGAAGCCCACCACCGAGCAGGTCAGGACGCCCGAGCCCTTCAGGGCCGTCTTGACGGTCTTGACCCATACCGGATTCACGCACACCGACTTGAATCCGTACTCGACGGCCTCCGCGCAGACCTTCAGGACGTCAGACTCCGAGGCTTCGGGCTTCAGCAGGGTGTGGTCAATGTAGGAAGCGATGTTCCCGCCGACCGCGGTACCGGCTGGTACTGCCTGAACGGAAGGGGTGGCTTCGTTGCTCATGATGGTCCTCTCCAAGGCCGGTGGGCCGGGACGTTGTAACGCCCCTGACTCGTTTCCGAACCATCTTGCCACAGCGCCCGGGACACCGGACCGGCCGGCAATGTCAGGCCGCGGCCTGCAGGACGGGACCGGCGGACGCTGCAGTCAGAAGCTGCGTGGCGCAGGCTCCCGCCGCCGAAGCCGCGGCCACCAGCAGGCCCAGCCGGACGCCGTCGAACGCCGCCGCGTCGCCGATCGCCCAGATGCCGGAAACGGACGTGCGGAAGTCGTGGCTGATGACAATCCCGCCGCTGGCCGCGGTGAGCAGGCCAGCGCTCGCGGCGAGTCCGTCGCGGGCCACCCGCTCCTCGGCGAGGACCACCAGGTCGCCGCTCATGCTGCTGCCGTCCTCGAAGATTACGGCAGAGGCCGCGAGCCCGGAGACCGACTGTCCGGGAACGACGGCGGCGGGCCGGGCGGTGGTGCGGATGGGGCGCACGCCGCGGGCGCGGAGCACCGCTTCGGCCTGCCCGGCCGCTGCGCCATTGCCCACCAGGATGCCCAGCGGGCGCCGGCCCAGTTCGCGGGTTATCCGGCCGACGGCCTCGGCGACCCGGGCGGCGTCGTCGATGGTCGAGTAGCTCAGGCACTGGGCGGCGCCTTCCACCGGCCCGGCCACGGGCGCGGATCCTGTGGCGATGACCAGGTGGTCGTAGGCGAATTCCATGCCGTCGGCGGTGGCGACCGTCTTGTTCACGGCATCGATGTGGCTGGCCGGCTGGCCGAACCGCACCGAAACCTGGGGGAGCATGGCCAGCTCCAGCAGTTCCTCCGGGGTGTCATCCCGGCTGCTAAGCACCGTGATGGTGCCGGCGAACCGGGCGCGGTCCAGCTGCGTGACCAGGGCCTGGGCTGCTGGCCCTGCCCCTGCGATAACAATGCGGGTGGCTGCGGAATCGGACGTGGAGGGTGCCGGAGCGGACATGTGCTGGCCCTTTCGCTGGCGGCCGTGACCGGCCGGAACTTCGTGATGCAACCCAGCGTAGGGCGGTGCTTTTACCGTTGTGTTTCCCGTCCATTGCCGGTCCGGGAGGGGTGCGTTCGCCAGTTTTTACCAGCCGGTAACAGAACCCGTGACGCGCCTCTCATCCGGCCGGCGTTGGACACAAACGCCGGGTGCAGACGGTGCTAGACCCGGATCCGGTAGCCCCGCTTGACCACTGTCTCCACCAGCCGCCCGTCCGGCAGGGAGGAACGCAACCGGCTGACGGTCATGTCCAGGGCGTGCACGGAGCCGCGAAGTTCCAGCAGGTCGGACAGCGATTCCCGGGACAGCACAGCGCCGCCAGCACCCAGCAGCGCCCGCAGGAGCAGCAGCGGGGCGGGGGCCAGCTCAACGGGCTGGCCGTCGATGCGCAGGCTCCGTCCCCGGAGCTCGATGCTGCCGGAGCGGGTGTCCAGCCGGCGGACGTGGTTCAGGGCCAGGTGTTCGCACACCAGCCGGATGAGCGCGCCCATGCGGAAACGTTCCGGGATCAGCGGCTTGATCCCTGCGTCAAGCAGCGGCTGGGCCGTGACCGGTCCCACCACGGCGGTGGTGACGTTTGTCTTCAGGCTCTCAATCAGCTGCTTGTAGACGCCCATCTCGTGGGCGGTGCTCCACATGGCGTCGACGGCGGGGGCGCTGGTGAAGGTGAGCACGTCCAGGTTGCCCGTGCAGGCGGCGTCGATGAGGCGCGGAAGCTTGTCCTCGCCGTCGGGCTTCACCCAGCGGTAAGGCGTGACGGTGAGGACGGTCGCGCCGGACATGCGGAGCCGCTCAAGCTGCCGGACATCCGTGTAGCCGTGCAGCTGCACGGCGACCGTCTTGCCGCGGACACCCTCGGTGAGCAGCATGTCCACCAGTGTTGCGGTGGTTTCGTCGCTGCTGATGCCGACGTCGGCCAGGCCGGCCGCGCGCACGGCGCCGCGGGCTTTGGGGCCGCGGACGAACATCCGGCAGGCCCCCAGCGTTTCGAGCAGTTCATCGCCGATGCCGAAGGAATCCGCGGCCTCGCACCAGCGGCGCATTCCGTACGCGGTGGTCGCGATGCAGAGGTCCGGCTTCGCCGCGATGATGGCGCGGGTGTCCTCGATGAGCCGGATGTCCTCCTGCACAGGGGCGATCTTGAGCGCCGGTGCATGGAGCACTTCCGCGCCGCGCCGTTCGAGGGCCTCGATCAGGTCCCTCGAGCGCCGGTGTGAGGTCACGCCGATGCGGAAACCTTCAAGCGGTGATTCGGCGGCGTCTGTCGCTTCTTCCGCGGGGGTGGCATCAGCCGGTGCAAGTGCAGTCATGGGTGTCAATCCTTTCACGAACCCAGCAGCGAGGCCGCCAGCCTGTCCAGGTCGGCTGCGGCCTCAGCATGCCCGCGGTTGGCTTCGGCCACCCGGACCACCTCGCCGATGACCAGCACGGCCGGGTTGCTGCAGCCGGCTGCGGCAGAGGTGATGGTGCCGAGGTTTGCGATGGTCGTGCGCTGGCCGGGACGGTAGCCGCGTTCCACCACTGCCACGGGCATGTCCGGGCGCATCCCCGCGCGGCGGAGGCCTGCTGCCAGCTGGTGGAGCGTGCCGATGCCCATCAGCACCACTATCGTGCCGCCGAGGCCGGCCAGGTGCTTGTGCTCCTTCTCCGTGAGCGGGGCGTGCCCGGACACGACCGTGAACATGTGGCTGACCTCGCGGTGGGTCACCGGGATGCCGGCGGCGGCCGGCACGGAGATGGCGCTGGTGACGCCCGAGACGACGTTGACCTTGACCCCGGCCGCGACGCACGCGGCGACTTCCTCGCCGCCGCGGCCGAAGACGTACGGGTCGCCGCCCTTGAGCCGGACCACATTGTTGCCCGCCAGCGCGCTTTCCACCATGAGCTTTTCGATGTCGGACTGGCTGACCTTGTGGTGGCCGGGCTTCTTGCCGACGTCGACGAGTTCGGCGGAGGTTAGCGACGGCAGCTCCTGGTAGGGGGCGAGCCGGTCGTAGAAGACCACGTCGGCGTCGCGCAGGGCCTTGATGGCTGCCACGGTGAGCAGGTCCGTGGTGCCGGGACCGCCGCCCACCAGGGTCACGTGGCCGGCCGGCCCGGCTGCAGGTTCGGCGGCCACGGGGATCCCGGCCGCGCGGCAGCGGTCCAGGAGCGCGTCCCAGCCGGGCTGCCCGTCGTCGACGGCCGCCACCAGGAACGGCTTCTCCGGCAGCGGGCCGTCGTGCGCGGCTCCCTCCGGGGTGCTGAGGCGGTGGACGACGGCGCCCGCGGCCTCATAGCGCCGCACGGCCTGCCGCGCCGCGGTGTCGGAGCCGGTGACCAGGACGTCGCGGCCGGTGAGATCAATGGTGAGCTGCATGCTTAGGCCTCGTTCCCGGTGGGTCCCAGCGAGCCGGAGCGGACGGCAATGGATGCGCCGAGGAGGACTTTGCCCTTTTCCTCCTGGGTGGCGGGACGCATCTGGCCGCGCTCGTCCGGGACGAAGGTGATGGAGTCGTCCTTCTGGTCCGGGGCGTTGACGAAGGAGCGGAAGCGGCGCAGGCGCTCAGGGTCTTTCAGGGTGTCCGCCCACTCGTCGATGTAGGTGTCGACGTGCTTTGCCATGGCCGCTTCCAGGTCCGCGGCGATGCCGAGGGTGTCCTTGACCACCACGTCCTCGACGTGCTTAATGCCGCCGTCGAGTTCTTCCTGCCAGCGGGCTGTGCGCTGCAGGCGGTCAGCGGTGCGGATGTAGTACATGAAGTAGCGGTCGATGTACTTGATCAGTGTTTCGTCGTCGAGGTCCTTGGCCAGCAGCTGGGCGTGCGCCGGAGTTGCGCCGCCGTTGCCGCCCACGTACAGGTTCCAGCCGTCGGCCGTGGCGATCACGCCGACGTCCTTGCCGCGGGCCTCGGCGCACTCACGGGCGCAGCCGGAGACACCCATCTTGAGTTTGTGCGGGCTGCGCAGGCCGCGGTACCGCAGCTCCAGCTTGATGGCCATGGCCACCGAGTCCTGGACGCCGAAGCGGCACCAGGTGGATCCGACGCAGGACTTCACGGTGCGCAGGCTCTTGCCGTAGGCCTGTCCGGACTCGAACCCGGCGTCCACCAGCTCCTTCCAGATTTCCGGGAGCTGTTCGAGGCGTGCACCGAACATGTCGATCCGCTGGCCGCCGGTGATCTTGGTGTACAGGTTGTACTTCTCGGCCACAGCGGCGATGACGCCAAGCTTCTTGGGGGTGATTTCACCGCCGGCGATGCGCGGAACCACCGAGTAGGTGCCGTCCTTCTGCATGTTGGCCAGGGCGCGGTCGTTGGTGTCCTGCAGGGTGCCGCGGCCGGCGTCCAGCACGTAGGCGCTGTTCTGGCTGGCCAGGATGTTGGCGATGGTCGGCTTGCAGATGTCGCAGCCCGCGCCGGTGCCGTACTTGGCCATGATCTCTTCGAAGGAGGTGAGCTCCAGGACACGGATGGCATCGAACAGTTCCTGGCGGGACAGTTCGATGTGCTCGCAGAGGGCCTTGGAGACTTCGACGCCGGACTTGGTGAGCTCGGTTTCCAGCAGTTTCTTCAGCATCGGCACGCAGGAACCGCACTGGGTTCCGGCGCGGGTGCAGCCCTTGAGCTCACCCAGTTCCTGCACGGGCGCGTTGCCCTCGCAGGCGCCGCAGCCGTTGATGGCGTCGCGGATGCTGCCGGCGGTGACGTTGTTGCAGGAGCAGAGGGTGGCGTCGTCCGGCAGTTCGGTTTCGGGGGCGTCGCCGCCGCCGGCAGCGGAGAGGAACGCACCGGGTTCCGCGGGCAGTTCGCGGCCCAGGAGCGGGCGCAGGCTCATGTACGGTGAGGCGTCGCCGACGAAGATGCCGCCGAGGAGGGTCTTGGCGTCGTCGGTGGTGACGATCTTCTGGTAGACGCCGCGGGCGGGGTCGGCGTAGACGATCTCGAGCGCGTGCTCGGTCTTGGCGAAGGCATCACCGAAGCTGGCGACGTCCACGCCGGAGAGCTTCAGCTTGGTGGCGGTGTCGAAGCCGGGGAAGGTGGCGTCGCCGCCGTGCAGGCGGTCTGCGACGATTTCGGCCATGGTGTTGGCGGGGGCCACCAGGCCGAGGCACATGCCGCCGAAGTTGGCTACTTCGCCGATGGCCCAGATGCCGGGGACCTCGGTGGCGCAGTAGTCGTTGATGACCACGCCGCCGCGGGGGCCCAGGCTGAATACCTGTTCTTCGCCCTCGGCGGCGCGGAAGAGTTCGTCCCGCGGCCGCACGCCGATGGCGACGATCACGATGTCGGCCGGGATGATGCGTCCGTCGGCCATCAGCACTCCGGTGACCTGGCCGTCGTCGTCCGTCAGAATCTCAGAGGGAAAGACGCCGCCGTGCACTTCGAAGCCCTTCGCCTCGATCAGGCGGCCGAGGGCCTGGCCGGCGCCCTCGTCCAGCTGGGTGTTCATCAGCCACGGGGCTCCGTTGATGACCACGGGGGTGGCGCCGAGCTGCTCGGTGCCTGCCGCCGATTCCAGGCCGAGGAGGCCGCCGCCGATGGTGACGGCATTGATTTTGCGGCCGAGCTTTTCGGTGAGGCCGGCAATGGACTTGTTGATGGCCCAGACGTCCTCAAGGGTCCGGTACACATGGGCGTGCTCGGCGCCAGGGAGCGGCAGGCGCGCGGCGTCGGAACCGGTGGCAACCACCAGCTCGTCGTAGGGGTACTTGTTGCCGGCGGCGGTTTCCACCGTCCTGGCTTCGGCGTTGACCTTCACAACACGCTCGCCGGTCTTCAGCTCGATGGAAGCGTGGTCCCACATGGCCGCGGTTCCCAGCGTCAGGTCGACGTCGACATCAGTGAGGGCCTTGGACAAGGCCACCCGGTCGTAGGGGAGGTGGGCTTCTTCGGTGAGGACAGTGACATGCCAGCCGTCAAGGCCACGGGCATGCATTGCGTCCGCAAAACGGTGGGCCGCGGGGCCGCCGCCGGCGACGACGATGCGGCGCGGAGTCTCGGTGCTGGAAGTCTGTTCGGTCACTGTGGGCCTTTCGCATGGGCCGCAGACGGTGCTCCGCGGCCTTCTCTGTCGAGCAGTAAATCCAGACTAGGAAGAGGCAGTTTCGCTTCAGTTTCCCAATTGTTTCGCCAACTTAACTTCTGCATCACGAACGCATTTCCGGGCGGGTTAGGTGTCTTTTACGCGCCCGACACATTCACTGCACCCCCGTGAAACACCCTGCGCCTAGCGTGGAACACGGCCGCCCAGGCAGCCAGCACCCCCAGACAACAAGCACCGAGACAACAAGCGCAGGGAAAGGAGCCGGAAGATGACGGCAACACTGGAACTTGGGGCACTTGACACCGGAACCGCCGCCGGATGGCACCGCGTCTGCTCCGTCGACGACCTGGAACTCTCCTGGGGCGAAGCCGCCCTGGTCGCGGGCCGGCAGATCGCCCTGTTCCGCACCGGGCTGAGCGAGGTCTTCGCCGTGGCACAGGAGGATCCCGCCACTGGAGCGCACGTTATGGCGCGCGGCATCCTCGGGTCCAAGGGCGCACGCCCCACCATCGCCTCGCCGCTGCACAAAGAGGTCTATGACCTAGAAACCGGGGAGTGCTTCAGCAATCCCGGGCTGCGGATCGAGGCCTTCGGCACCCGGATCGTCGACGGGTTCGTCGACGTGGAGCTGTAACGCACTTCGCAAAAAAGGGGCGCCGCCGGCGCCCCTTTTTAGGCGTTAAAGCCTGAGGCCTTAGAGCCCCAGGGCCTCGCTGACATCCCGGCGCACCTCATCCAGCGCGGCGCGGGCCGCCTGCCGTGCGGCCGGCAGCTCCGCGGCGGACGCTGCATGCTGGATGACCTCCAGGTAGCACTTGAGCTTCGGCTCAGTGCCGCTGGGCCGGATGATCACGCGCGTCAGGTTGCGGGTGACGTACAGCAGCCCGTCGGTGGCCGGCAGCTGTTCGGTACCCACGGCCAGGTCGGTGGACACTTCGACGGCGGAGGACCCGAAGGCCTCCGGCGGTGTAACGCGGAGCCGGTTCATCATGGCATCCAGGAGGCCGAGGTCCGCCACCCTGATGCTGAGTTGGTCGCTCGCGTGCAGGCCGTGCTTCAGGTACAGCTCGTCAAGGGTGTCGAAAATGGTTTTTCCCTCCGCCTTCGCGGCGGCGGCGAACTCGGCAATAAGGACGGCGGCCGAAATTCCGTCCTTGTCCTTCACAAGGTCCGGCGCCACGCAGTAGCCCAAGGCTTCCTCGTAGCCGTAGACGAGGCCGGGGACCCGCGAAATCCATTTGAAGCCGGTGAGGGTTTCCTCATGGGTGTAGCCGGCTTCGGCGGCGATCCGGGCCAGGAGCCGCGACGACACGATCGAATTGGCGAAGACGCCGGACGGTCCCTCGGACCCGTCAGCGTCTCCGGCCGCGAGCCGGGCAGCCACATGCGCGCCCAGCAGGGCTCCTACTTCGTCGCCGCGAAGCATCCGCCACGCCCCTGAGTCGGGGTCCTTAGCCGCGACTGCTGCCCGGTCGGCGTCGGGGTCGTTGGCGATCACAATGTCGGCGTCCAGCCGTGCCGCGGCTTCCAGGGCCAGGTCCAGGGCGCCCGGCTCCTCCGGGTTGGGGAAGCTGACGGTGGGGAAAGCCGGGTCCGGCTCAGCCTGTTCGGCCACCAGCGTGACGTCGGCGAAACCTGCCGCGTTCAGCACTGCCAGCGCCGTGGCACCGCCGACGCCGTGCATCGGGGTGAGCACGATGCGGAGGTCGCGGGCCGGGAAATGCTCCTTGTCTGCCAGGGCGGCCATGGCACTCTGGTAATCCGCGGCGATGGAACCGTCCAGCACGGTCCAGCCCTCGGAAGCCAGCGGAACCGACTCCAGGGGACCCACCTCGCTGATCCGGGACGCGATGTAGGCGTCGTAGGGTGCGACGATCTGGGCGCCGTTGCCGCTTTCGGGGACGGCATGGCGGCCCAGGTAGACCTTGTAGCCGTTGTCCTGTGGCGGGTTGTGGCTGGCTGTGACCATCACGCCGCCGTCGCACTCCAACGCACGGACAGCGTAGGCCAACAGGGGAGTGGGCAGCGCCTCCGGCATCAGGAAGGTCTCAATGCCCGCGGCGGTGAAAATCGCCGCGGTCTCCGCTGCGAAAACGTCCGAGTTGTAGCGGGCGTCGTATCCGACGACGGCGCGGGGCCGCGTTCCGGGCGCGGCCGTGCCCACCGCATCCACCAGGAAGGCGGCCAGGCCGGCAGCGGCACGGCGCACCACCACGCGGTTCATCCGGTTGGGTCCGGGACCCAGCGCCGCCCTTAGCCCCGCAGTGCCGAACTGGAGGGTGCCGCGGAAGCTGTCCTCGAGTTCCTGCCGGGCTGCCGGGTCGCCGCCCTCCACCAGCCGGACGAGGTCAAGGAGGGCTGCCGACGTTGCGGGGTCCGGGTCTTGGGCGGCCCAGGCGCGGGCTTCGTCGAGCAGGCGGAGATCGGCATCGGAAGACGTCATGGGCATAACGCTATCGTCATTGCTGCCGCACTTCGCGTAACGCGGGCTCTGTTCCGGCCCTCCGAAGGCCTGTTATTGGGCGATGGCTGACCCCTGGTTCATCAGAGTTTGGCGATGATATCGGCGAGGAGCCGCGAGATCCGCGGGCCGGCCGCCTGCCCCGATTCGATGACTTCCTGGTGGCTGAGCGGCTGCGGGCTGATGCCTGCAGCGAGGTTGGTGACCAGGGATATGCCGAACACCTCCATGCCTGCGTGCCGCCCCGCGATGGCCTCCAGCGCCGTCGACATGCCCACCAGGTCGGCGCCGATGCGCTTGGCGTACTGCACCTCTGCCGGCGTCTCGTAGTGCGGCCCCGTGAACTGGGCGTACACGCCCTCC
Source organism: Arthrobacter sp. AD-310 (assembly GCF_054656615.1). Lineage (NCBI taxonomy): Bacteria > Bacillati > Actinomycetota > Actinomycetes > Micrococcales > Micrococcaceae > Arthrobacter > Arthrobacter sp. AD-310. The sequence continues at coordinate 96,473 of NZ_BAAHNO010000001.1, forward strand.
TCGAGGGAAGGATCCACCTCGCGGGCCAGGTCGCGGATGCGGGAGGAATACAAATCTGTCAGGTCCACAAACGTGGCACCCTCCAGCGGGGAGGCCGCGGTGAGGTTTATGTGATCTTTGATGAGGACCGGCGTGCCCGGCGCCCATCCTTCATTGAGCCCGCCGCAGCCGTTGGTGAGGACCAGGGTGCTGCAGCCCGCGGCGGCGGCGGTACGGATCCCGTGCACAACGGCCCGTACGCCCTTGCCCTCGTAGTAATGCGTCCTGGCGCCCAGGACCAGGGCGCGTTTGCCCTCCCTGCCCAGCACCGAACGGATGGTGCCCACGTGGCCCTCCACCGCGGGAGCGTGGAAGCCGGGAACCTCTTCGGCGGACAGCGTGGCGGTGGTTTCGCCGATGAGGTCCGCTGCCGCACCCCAGCCGGAGCCCAGGACCAGGGCGACGTCGTGGCTGTCCACTCCTGTTTCCTCGGCAATGTAGTCGGCCGCTGCGCGGGCGGCGGCGAAGGGGTCCGTGTTCAGGAAGTCTGTTGTACTCACGAGTACAAGTTATCCTGCCGCTCCTGTTGCGCCCACCACACATCTGTGTGAAAAGGCTCCGGGATTCTTGGTGCTGCGCCTTCGAATGGGCGAGAATGTTGGATTGTGACTACGCATCCAGATTTCAGTTCACCCCGGATCGCAATCCTGGGAGGTGGTCCGGGCGGGTACGAAGCCGCCATGGTTGCCGCCTCGCTGGGGGCGCAGGTCACCATCGTCGAACGCGCCGGGCTCGGCGGATCGGCAGTCCTCACGGACGTTGTGCCGTCCAAGACGCTCATCGCCACGGCGGACCTGATGACCCGCGTGGCCGAGGCCGGCGAACTGGGCGTCAAGTTCGACGTCGACGGCGGCGACTTTGTCCCGGTAATGCGAGCGGACCTCAAGCACATCAACGACCGCCTGCTCAACCTTGCGCGGAGCCAGTCCAAGGACATCCATGACGGCCTGGAGAGCCAGGGCGTCCGCATCCTCGCCGGTTCCGGCCGGCTGCTGGACAACCACACCATTGAGGTCCTCACCGTGGACGGCACGGAGATCGTGGAGGCCGACACCATCCTCCTGGCGGTCGGCGCGCACCCGCGTGAGCTGCCCACCGCGCGCCCGGACGGCGAGCGGATCCTCAACTGGACGCAGATCTACAACCTGGACGAGCTGCCCGAGGACCTGATCGTTGTTGGTTCCGGCGTCACCGGCGCCGAGTTCGCTTCCGCCTACAACGGCCTCGGCTCCAGGGTCACGCTGGTGTCCAGCCGCGACCGCGTGCTGCCCGGCTCCGACGTGGATGCCGCCGTTGTCCTGGAGGAAGTGTTCGAACGCCGCGGCGTGCGGGTCCTGTCCCGCTCCCGCGCCGAATCCGTGGAACGCACCGACGACGGCGTCGTCGTCACCCTGGGCGACGGGACCAAGGTCACCGGCAGCCACTGCCTGCTTTGCCTGGGCTCCATCCCCAACACTGCCGGCATCGGCCTCGAGGAAGCGGGCGTGGCACTCAGCGAAAGCGGCCACATCAAGGTCGACGGCGTGTCCCGCACCTCCGCGCCCAACATCTATGCCGCCGGCGACTGCACCGGCGTCCTCCCGCTCGCGTCCGTCGCCGCAATGCAGGGCAGGATCGCCGTCGCGCACTTCATGGGCGACGTGGTGACACCGCTGAAGCTGCACCAGGTGGCGTCCAACATCTTCACGTCTCCGGAAATCGCGAACGTGGGCGTGTCGGAGGCCGAGATCGATTCCGGCAAGTACCAGGGCGACGTGGTGAAGCTGTCCCTCCGCAGCAACGCCCGCGCCAAGATGCGCAACGCCAAGGACGGCTTCGTGAAGATCTTTGCCCGGAAGGGCTCCGGCACGGTGATCGGCGGGGTTGTGGTTGGTCCCAACGCTTCCGAACTGATCTTCCCCATCTCGATTGCGGTCAAGCAGAAACTGCACGTGGACGACGTCGCCAGCACCTTCACCGTGTACCCGTCGCTGACCGGATCCATCTCCGAGGCCGCACGGCGGCTTCACGTCCACCTCTAGAGGGGGCGGGCAGGGGACGGGAAAGTCTGGACCCTGCCCGTGCCGCATGCATAGACTCCTTCAAGGACCGGCCGGGAATTCCATTCGAATTTCCGGCCGTCCCTTTATCAGCCATTGATGCGAGGAGAGTCCCATGGAACTGCAGGACGTCAAGTGGAACGAGCAGGCCCGGGAGAAGATCCTCCTGGACGCAGACCGGGCATTGCAGGAGGCGGTCAAGGAGGCTGCCTCGTCCTTGCCGGATGCAGGGAAGGAAGAGGTGTACAAGTTCCTGTTTGAAAAGCTGAAGCCGCAGTTCGTTGACTTCCAGCCCGGGCCGGACCTGACCCAGTACGCCGAGGCCGTGGCCGGCGGGGAATTCTCCGCTAACGGTGAATCACAGGCTGAAGGGTAGGTCCGGGCATGTCCATGGCTCTCGTGCGTCCCCGCCGTGGCAAGATGATCGGCGGCGTCTGCGCTGCCCTCGCCACGCGCTTCGGACTTCCCAAATTCCTGGTGCGCCTCGGCTTCGTGATCTTCGGCCTGGTGGGCATCGGGGAACTGGTCTACATCGCGCTCTGGATCATTATTCCCAAGGAGCAGGGGTAAGTCAGCGGAATGGGTTGGCCCCGGGAATCGGGGCCAACCGCATGGCTCGTTATGGGCCCATCCCCTCGAAAGCCTCCGGGTACGGCCAATCGTGCCCGTTGCAGAGCGTTCCGGGACGTTCGAACGACGTCTTGTCTGTTGGATCCAGGAAGTCGGCCCGCACCGCCTGCCCGTAGGACTGCACCCGGCCGCCCTCAACCGGATCGTCAGGCTCGTCGTTGAGCCCGGAGAAGGAGCAGATGGAGTTGGCGTGCTCCGGGCCCCGTTCTGTCTGCCCTTGGGCGAAGGCAGGCCCGCTGCTCAAACCGACCAGCGCCAGGGTACAGACTGCGGCGCCCAGCAGTGATTTCCTATGCATGGCTTTCCTCTTTCCGTGGATTTTTGCGCATCGGGACACACCCGTGGCGGGAACGATACGCAGGCGGTAGTGGTTCCGGTAGGCGTAGGGCCAATCACTGTGGGAACCCACATCAGATTTCCGGCAGGGGATTGGGGCTCCTGCATACGCGGACTGCGCTGTTACACTCTGCTCATGATCGGGCCTCCCCTTTGCGGGAAACGGGCTGGTGCGTCCCAGGCAGCGGCGCTTCATCATCAGCAGTTTGGCCTGGGCGTCCTTTATGCTGCTGCGAGCGGCGTCTGCATTGGTTCGCTGGCCGGAGCGGTAGCCTGATGTGCATCCGGCGGGCGTGAGGAAGCGCAGCATGAGAGATGACGTTCCCGACTTCCCCAAGCTCCCGCCTCCGCCACGGGACGGCCAACTGGGGCTTGCAACTGTCTTCGGTGCCTTGGGGCTGTATGTGATCTACCTTTGGGCAACGATTGCCGTTGGCCCTCCCATGGCGTGGGCCAGCAGCCTCCTCGCCGGACCGTCAGCCCTCGTGCCGGTCATCGTCTATCTGGGCATGGCCATTGTCCTGGCTGTCGAACCCCGTACTGCCAGGACGGGCGCCGGGCTGCTGATCGGCTTGGGTATTTTTACGCTGCTCGGCGGGGGACTATGCGTGGGGTCCCTTGTGCAGGTGGGGATTTAGGACTGAACGGCTGGGCTGACGGGCGGCCGGCAACGCGGACTTTGGACTCTGGAACGCAGCAGGCGGACAGCCGGACACTGGGACCATGGTTGATTCCGGGTCCCTTGCCCCGCGGCTCCGCTGCTTCAAGCGTGCCCTTGTGGTGCCGGCCGCGGCGCTTGGCCTTTTGCTCGTCTCATGCGCCCCGCAAGGCGGTTCAGCGCCGCCGGCAGGGGGATCCGGGGTGCGGCAGGGAGAAGAAAGCCCGGCCTGCGAGCTCATCACCTACGACATCGCCGCCACTGTCCTGCCGGGACTCACCCCTGTTGGGCAGCAGAGTGCGCAGCGGCCGCCGGGCACCAAGGCCTACCTGTGCAGCTACTCAAACAAGTCCATGGAGGGCGGCATGGTTGCGCTGTCCGTGGCCCTGACATCACCGGCTTCGGACGGCGACAAAGCCAGGGCCAGATCGATGCCCGACTGTACCCCGGTTCAAGGCATCGGTGATTTCGCCTGCCTGCAGTGGACCGGCTACTTCCAGGGTGAAGCCGGGGGTGCATCCGCCAACGTGGTCCTGCATGCTGTCCGCGGCGATGAAGTTCTCGAGATGCCCTATGTTGTGTCCGGTCCCATGAACGGCGGCAGTACTCCCGACGGCGGCGCGATGGCCGGTGCCGTAGCGCAGGCTGCCGTGGATGCGGGGTGGGGCAATGGAGAGGAGCTGGTTGTGCCGGCTGCCCCGCCCGTGGGCCCACTGTCCGCTACGAAGTGATGAAGGGACTGCGGCCCCCTACTCAGGCGGCCGCGACCGCCTGGAAGTGTTTTTCGATGATCCCCTTGATGTCCTCGTGGCAGCCGCCGCAGCCTGTGCCGGCACGAGTGGCCTTGGAGACTTCTGCCACGGTGGAGCAGCCATCCCCGACGGCGCCCTGGATGGCAGCACCGCTGACTCCGGCGCACCGGCAGACGGTACCGGCGGGATCGGCAGCTGCTGATCCGGGCACCTGGTCCGGCCCGTCCAGCCGCAGCAGCAGCGAGCGGTCCGCCGGCAGCTCCGCGGAACGCTCAAACAGTCCCACCAGCTCGGCCGCCGTGCGGGGCATGCCGACGGCCACGAGCCCTTCCAGGACGCCGCCGCGGGTGGTCATTTTTACGTAGCGGCCGTGCTCCGGGTCGGCCCACTGGGAAACCTGGAGCCGGGGACGGCCGTTGGCTGCGCCGGCGCTCAGTGCTTCCTCGTCCCAGGGGTCGGCAGTGTTGTCCCCGGCGACGGCCATGTTCAGGCCGCGGGCCTTGAGGACAATGACCCCTGGCTTTTCGGCCGGCAGTTCGGGGAGCAGGTCGGCCTCCGCCGCGAGGCCGGAGGCCAGGAGCGTCAGGTACTCCGCGAGCCACTCGGCCTGGCGCCACCCCGGACCCACCAGCCCGGACGGACCCTTGGCGTTCCGGCAGTCCGGGCAACCAGGGTCAGGGCAGCGCACCTCCGCGCAGTCGCCGATGGCGAAGATGTGCGGCTCGTGGTGGGCCCGCAGCCGGTGGTCCACGAGGATCCCGGAACCTGTGGACAACCCGCAGCCTTCAGCAAGCCCGGTGCGGGGACGGACGCCGCACGAGATGACCAGGAGGTCCCCGTCGATCGCCGAACCGTCATCGAGCAGCAGTGCCGAGAATCCGCCGTCGGGCGCGTTGTGCTCAACGCCGATGGAGCGCGCGTTGCCGGCCATCCGCACGCCGCAGCGACGCAGCTCCGCGGCCAGGACGGACCCGCCGCCCCGGTCGATGTTGCGCCCCAGCGGGTACGGGCCGTTGTGGACCACCGTGACAGTGGCGCCTTCCTCGGCGGCGGCCAGGGCTGTCTCCAGGCCCAGGATTCCGCCGCCAAGGACCACCACGCGCTTGCCGCCGTCGACCGCCTGCCGCAGCACGTCGGCGTCCCGCAGATCCCGCAGGGCCGTCACGCCGGCCGGCAGGACAGGGGACGTGGGGTCGGGGTTGATGCCTGTCAGATTGGGGATGACGGGCCGCGAACCGGTGGCGAAGACCAGGCGGTCATAGTGGACGGCCGCACCGTCGTCGAGGAGGACCTGCTGCCGGGCGCGGTCCACCCGGCGGACGCGGGTGCCGAGCCGGACGTCTACACCCTCGGCAACCAGCGCGGCGGCGTCCGCGAGTGCCAGTGCGTCAACGGTGGTGCGTCCCACGCCGAGGTCGGCCACGAGTACCCGGTTGTAGGCAGCCTCCCTTTCCTGGCCCACCACCGTCAGCCCGGCCTGTCCGGACCGCACGGCGGGCAGGAGCTCGTCCACCAGCCGGGCGGCAACCGGACCGAATCCCACAATGACAATCTGCTCGCTCATGAGGCCTCCATCGTCTGAAGCACTGTGCTGGTCACGGGCGCGGCCACGGGCCGGACCCATACCTGGTTGAACTTGAACTCGGGCATCCCGGAAATCGGGTCCGTGGCGGCTTCCGTCAGGCGGTTGGCGCTTTCGAGTTCGGGGAAGTGGAAGGGAAGGAACACCGTCTCAGGGCGGATGGCCGTGCTGATCTCCGCACGGCACACCACCTCGCCTCGTTCGTTGGCCACGGAGACCAGGGCGCCCTCGGTGATGTCCATGGCGGCCGCCGCGGCCGGGTGGATTTGAACCCTGGCTTCCGGCCGGGACGCCAGCAGTTCGGGCACCCGCCTCGTCTGCGATCCGGACTGGTAGTGCTCCAGCAGGCGGCCCGTGATGAGGGTCATGGCCTTGGCGCCGGCCTCAGGGCCGGCAACAGGCGTACGACGGCGGCGCGGCGTCACGGGCGTCATAACCGCCTTGCCGTCGGGGTGGGCAAAGCGGTCCCGGAACAGCCGGGGTGTGCCGCTGCTGCCCGCGGGGTAGGGCCAGTAGGCGGCTTCGCCGCGGTCCAGCATGGCGTAATCGATGCCGGAGTAATCGGCCGGCCCGCCTGCTGAAGCGAGCCGGAGTTCCTCGAACACCGTCTCCGGGTCCTCGCTGTAGGTGGACGGGGCGTCGAGCGCTTCAGCAAGCCGGGCCATGATCCAGAGTTCGCTGCGGGCACCCGCCGGCGGGGTAAGCGCCCGGCGGCGGCGGAGTACACGGCCTTCCAGGTTCGTGAGGGTGCCTTCCTCCTCCGCCCACTGCAGGACGGGAAGGATAAGGTCGGCCTCGGCTGCGGTTTCCGACATGAAGAAGTCGCACACCATGAGGAAGTCCAGGCTGCGGAGGCCGGCAATCACGGCGTTGGCGTCGGGGGATGCCACCACAATGTTGGACGCGTGGACGAAAAGGCACCGGACGCCGTCGTCCTTCCCCAGGGACTTCAGGAGCTGCACGGCGGGGAGCCCGGGACCGGGGATCAGGTCCTCCGGGACGCCCCAGACGCCGGCCATGTGGGCGCGGGCAGCGGGATCGGTGATCTTGCGGTAGCCGGGAAGCTGGTCTGCCTTCTGGCCGTGCTCCCGGCCGCCCTGGCCATTGCCCTGGCCGGTGAGCGTGCCGTAGCCGCTGCGGGCGGAACCGGGCAGCCCCAGCAGGAGGCTGAGGTTGATGGCGGCGGTGGCGGTGTCAGTGCCGTCAACGTGCTGTTCCACGCCCCGGCCGGTGAGGATGTAGCTGCCGCCCTTGCGGGCTCCCGCGGCGAGCCGGCGGGCGGTTTCCCGGATCAGTTCTGCCGGGACTCCGGTGAGGGACTGGACGCGTTCGGGCCAGAACGCGTTGACGCTGCGGGCTACGGCGCTGTAGCCGGAGGTGCGTTCCTCGATGTAGGCGGTGTCCACCAGATTCTCGTGGATGACCACGTGCGAGATGCCCAGCAGGAGGGTGAGGTCTGTGCCCGGCAGGGGCTGGAGGTGGATACCACCGCCGTCGGAGGTGAAAGCCGCCGTGGCGGAACGGCGGGGATCCACCACGATCAGCCCGCCGGCGTCGCGCGTTCCCTTAAGGTGCTGGACGAAGGGCGGCATGGTTTCGGCCACGTTCGAGCCGAGCATGAGGATGGAGCTGGCGCTGTCCAGCGCCTCCAGCGGGAACGGCAGGCCGCGGTCCACCCCGAAGGCGCGCATACCGGCGGCGGCCGCGGAGGACATGCAGAAGCGGCCGTTGTAATCGATGCGCGAGGTCCCCAGGGCCAGGCGGGCGAACTTGCCCAGCATGTACGCCTTTTCGTTGGTCAGCCCGCCGCCGCCGAAAACGCCGACGGCGTCAGCACCGTAGCGTGCGCGGGCGTCCTTCACGGCGGACACGGCGATGTCCAGGGCGTGCTCCCAGCTGATGGGCCGGTGGACGCCGTCTGCGCCCTTGAGCAGGGGCTCGGTGATGCGGCCGGGGTGGTTTAGCAGGGTGGCGGAGGTCCAGCCCTTGCGGCAGAGCCCGCCGCGGTTTGTCGGAAATTCCCGGCCTTGTACTTCGAGGGGGGCAGCCGTGGCTGCAGGGGCGGTGGAAAGTGCCACGGGGACTGGCCCCGGCTGGGAAGCCGGGGCCAGTTCCGCTGGTGACGTGAGCGTCATGGCGCACTGCAGGGCGCAGTAAGGGCAGTGCGTGTCGGCGCTGTTGGTCATGTTAGACGTGTCCCATCGCATTTCGGTTGGCGTTGCGGATGTAGAAGAACCAGCACACTGCCAGCATCAGGGCGTAGGCGCCCACGAAGCCGTAGAAGGCCGGGGTGTAGGAACCGCTGGCGGAGTTGGAGGCGTTCAGGACCTGGGGGATCACGAACCCGCCGTAGGCGCCGATGGCGGAGATGAGACCGAGGGCCGAGGAGGCCAGGCGCTGCGTGGCCACGGAGCTGGCGCCCGACTTCGCGGCCCGGCTGGAGGTGGCGAAAATGACCGGGATCATCCTGTAGGTGGCGCCGTTTCCGAAGCCGCTGGCCGTGAAGAGCATCAGGAACAGGACCAGGAACAGCCAGAAGTTCTTCAGCGGCAGGGTCCAGATCATGGTCAGGGTGATTGCGGCCATGGTGGCGAAGGCCGCCACGGTCATCCGGGCGCCACCCATCCGGTCAGCCATGCGGCCGCCGTAGGGGCGGGCAAGGGAGCCGACCAGCGGGCCAAGGAAGGCCAGGGACAGTGCCACGGCGCCGACGCTGATGGAGGAGAACTCGGGGAAGTAGTCCTTGATGAGCTTGGGGAAGACACCGGCGAAGCCGATGAACGAACCAAACGTGCCGATGTACAGCAGCGCCATGATCCACAGGTGAGGTTCCTTCAGGGCTGCCACCGAGCCGGCGACATCCCCCTTGGCGCTGGTCAGGTTGTTCATGTACTTCCAGGCACCGAAGGCGGCGACCAGGATGAACGGTACCCACATCCAGCCGGCCAGCGGCAGGTTGACGGTGCCCATGGCGAGCAGGGTGATGGCAATCGGCACGGCGAGCTGCGCGACGGCGGCACCCATGTTTCCGCCGGCTGCGTTCAGGCCGAGGGCCCAGCCCTTTTCACGCGCCGGGTAGAAGAAGGTGATGTTGGCCATGGAGCTGGCGAAGTTGCCGCCGCCGAAGCCTGCCAGGGCGGCCACCAGGAGCATCACGCCGAACGGGGTTTCCGGGTTGGATACACACAGGGCCAGGCCGATCGAGGGGATCAGCAGCAACAGGGCTGAGACGATGGTCCAGTTGCGGCCGCCAAACCTGGGGACCATGAACGTGTAGGGGATACGGAGCGTGGCGCCCACCAGGCTGGGCATCGAGATCAGCCAGAAAATTTCCGAAGTGCTGAACGTGAACCCGGCTGCGGGGAGCTGGACCACCACAATGGACCACAGCTGCCAGACGACAAAGCCGAGGAATTCGGCGAAGATGGACCAGTTGAGGTTGCGGCGGGCAATGGTACGGCCTGCGGATTCCCACTGTTCCTTGTTCTCGGCATCCCAGTTGGCGATCCAGCGGCCGGGGCGGAATTCAAGGGCGGGAGCGTCTGCGGTGCGGGTAGTGCCGGGCTGTGCGCTGGCGGATGCGGTTGCGGCTCCAGGGCCTGTGGCGTCATCAAGGTCCAGGGCATTGCCGGCGCCGGCATCAGCGGTGCGGTCAACAGTCACGGGGTACCTCCTTCAGGGGATGTTGTTCCTCCAAGGTAGGTACGGCGCGTTTCACGGACGGACGCCTGATGTTAACGGGCTGTGACATTTGCCTATCGGCGGCTTTCCGGCAACGTTAGGCCGCGTGAGGTTCGAAAAATGAGACGCACGGCACACGTCCGCATAGTGGATCTTTCGTCCATTGACTGGACCGCGGGAACTAAGATTGGACTCTAACTATTTCGCGCCGGAGGCTCTCCAGTGCCCCGGCCGGTTCTCACGAAAGCGTTTACATGTCTTCCACCGATACGTCCACGGTGCCGGTCCCGTCCCAGCCGGTGAACTCGCGCGGGCGCGTGATCGTCGCCAGCCTCATTGGCACCACGGTCGAGTTCTACGACTTCTACGTCTACGCCACCGCCGCGGTGCTCGTTTTCCCGCAGCTCTTCTTCCCCAGCGCCAACGAAACCACCCAGCTGTTGAGCTCCTTCGCGGTGTTCGGCGTTGCGTTCATTGCCCGCCCGCTGGGCTCGATCGTCTTCGGGCACTTCGGTGACAAGTTCGGCCGCAAGGGCACCCTGGTCGCCTCGCTGCTGACCATGGGTATCGCCACGTTCCTCATCGGCTGCCTGCCCACCGCCCTCGTGCCGGGCTGGCAGTTCTGGGCTCCGGCCCTGCTGGTGGTCATGCGGTTTGCCCAGGGCCTTGCCCTCGGCGGTGAATGGAGCGGCGCGGCCCTGCTGGCCACCGAAAACGCGCCCGCCAACAAGCGCGCCATCTACGGCACGTTCCCGCAGCTCGGTGCCCCGATCGGCTTCATCATCGCCAACGTCATCTTCCTGGTGTTCAGCTATGCCCTGTCCCCGGCCGACTTCATGGCGTGGGGCTGGCGCGTGCCGTTCCTGCTCAGCGCCATCATGGTGATCATCGGCCTGTACGTCCGGCTCAAGCTGATCGAAACCCCCGCCTTCACCAAGGTGATCGAGTCGAACGAGGTCGCCAAGCTGCCCCTTGGCCGCGTCTTCAAGACCAGCTGGCGGCAGCTGATCCTGGGCACATTCATCATGCTGGCCACCTATGTGCTGTTCTACCTGATGACCACGTTCACCCTGACTTACGGCACCCGCCCCGCCAGCCTGGAAGCGGCCCGGGCGGCTGCGGAGAAGGCAGGCAAGCCCATGACCGAGGCCGCCGCAGCGGCGTTTGTGCCCGGACTGGGCTACACCCGCAACGACTTCCTCTGGATGCTGATTGCCGGCGTCGTCTTCTTTGGCATCTTCACCCTGGTCTCCGGTCCGCTGGCCGAGAAGTACGGCCGCCGCAAGATGCTGATCACTGTCACCGCCGGGATTTTCGCTTTCGGCCTGCTGTTCGTCCCGCTGTTCAGCGGCGGGTTCGTCGGCACCATGGCGCTGCTGATCATCGGCTTCTCCCTGATGGGCCTGACCTTCGGTCCCATGGGCGCGCTGCTGCCGGAACTGTTCCCGACGAATGTCCGGTACACCGGCTCGGCCGTCAGCTACAACTTCTCCAGCATCCTGGGTGCAGCGGTGGCACCGTTCATCGCCGTTGCCCTCTGGGAGGCCGCGGACGGCAGCCCGGTCCTGGTGGGTATCTACCTGACCGCCATGGCCGTGCTGACGCTCATCGCGCTCTTTGTCAGCAAGGAGACCCGCGACCTCGACTACGAGAACAACGTCGCCTGACCTTCCAGCCTGGACGTTCCAGCCCGGTTCGTGACTGAGATGCCCGGTGTGTTCCCCGATTTCGCGGGGGACGCGCCGGGCATCCGGCTTTCCGGCAGGGTGTAACCGGGCAGGAAGACGCGACGGCGGTGGTCCCCGGACATGCCGGGATGTCACCGGGCGTAGCGTGCCACGAAGTTGCGGAGGATCTTCATGGGTTCGGTGACAATGAACTGCCGCGCGTTGTCCATCAGTTCTTCAGCGGACTCCGGTGGGAAGTAGCCGGCATGCCGGTAGATGTCGATGCGGGTGCACAGGCCTTCGGCATCCAGTTCGGGATGGAATTGGGTGGCGTAGAGGTTGGTGCGGATCCGGAACATCTGCACCGGGCAGGCAGCCGACCGCGCCAGCAGCACGGCGTGCGGCGGCAGCGAACTGCACGCTTCCTTGTGGCCGGCAAACGCCGTAAACGCCTGCGGCAGCCCCTGCAGCAGCGGGTCCTGCAGGCCGTCGTCAGTGAGGCTGATCTCCACGGCTGCGAGTGGCTCGCCGTAGGTCCGGTCGATCACGGCGCCCTGGTGCCTTCCCAGCGTCCCGACTCCATAGCAGGCGCCCAGGAATGGGGAATCGCGGGCGACCAGCTGGTCCAGCAGGCCTGACAGTTCCCGTTCCACCCGGTGCTGGGTGGCGGTCTTGTGTTCCGGCGGGTCGCTGGACGTGAACGGACTGCCGCCCACGATCACGCCGGAGTAGTGGGAAAGGTCGAGTTCCGGCAGGGGAGCTGCTTCGAGCCGGATCCGCCGCAGCTCGCGCTCCTCCAAACCGCCGTACTCCAGGTACGCAGCGTACTCATCTTCGGCGGCGGCTTCCTCGGCGCGGGAGGCCAGGAGCAGGAAAGGCAACATCTGCTAAGTGTGCCTGCTCCCGGCCTAACGTGTCAGCAGCCTGCGGCCGCCTAGCTCGCCGCCGGCTGGCTCAGTGAGCGGCGGGACTGCGGCCGTGCTGCCGGGTCCGCGTGCCGGTGGACGAGTTTCCAGTAGCCTTCCTCGCGGCGGAAGACGCTGGTCACGCGGAGCGCAAACTCCTCGGCAACGGGCGCTCCGTCCAGCCGGGCCCGGAAGTGTTCGGTCTCCACCAGGTAGGCGGTGTCCCGGGCCGTGTAGGACGTCACGGTATCGAAGCCCAGCATCTCGCCGTCCTGGAACTGCCGTGCGGCCTGGTCAAGCCGCGCTTCCACCTGCGCCCAGCCGCGGGCGATGCCGCCAAACGGGTTGGCGAGCGTGACGTCGTCAAGCCGCGAGTACAGGTCCTTGATGGGGGCGGGGTTGCCCCGCGTGATTTCGGGAACCGCCGCGTGGTAGCGGTCGACTTCTTCCTGGAAGCTGGGTGCGAGCATGGATGCCTCCGGGGCTTTCTAGTCTTCGATCATGGCGATGATGGCGCCCGCGGACACCGTTTCGCCGGAGGAGGCTTCCAGCCCGATGATCGTGCCGGAACGGTGCGCGGTCAGGGGCTGCTCCATCTTCATCGCCTCCAGGACCACCACAAGGTCGCCCTCGGCCACCACGTCGCCATTGGTGACGGCAACCTTGACGATGGTGCCCTGCATGGGGGAGGTCAGGGCATTGCCGGTGGCAGCTGCCGGACCGCCGGAGCGGACACGCTTCTTCGACTTGGCCGGCTTCGCCGCGGCAGCGGATCCGGTGCCGGACGCACCCAGGGATGCGGGAAGGACCACTTCCAGGCGCTTGCCACCCACTTCCACCACCACGCGCTGGCGCTCCTCGGCACTCTCCTCACCAGCAGCGCCGTCGGGCGTCCAGGCCGGAAGGTTGTTGACGAACTCGGTCTCGATCCAGCGGGTGTGGACCTTGAACGGACCCTCGGCCGGTGCGAACGCCGGGTCGGACACCACAGCGAGGTCGAAGGGGATAACGGTGGGGATGCCTTCCACCACCATTTCCTCCAGTGCACGGCGGGACCGCTCCAGTGCCTGCCGGCGGCTGGCGCCGGTGACAACCAGCTTGGACAGCATCGAGTCGAAGTTGCCGCTGATGACGTCGCCCTGTTCGATGCCCGAGTCGATCCGGACACCGGGGCCGGTGGGGTTCTTCAGGACGCGGATGGTGCCGGGGGCGGGCATGAAGTTCCGTCCGGGGTCCTCGCCGGTGATGCGGAACTCGAAGGAGTGCCCGCGGACTTCGGGATCCCCGTAGCCGAGCTCTTCGCCCCGGGCCAGCCGGAACTGTTCACGGACCAGGTCGATGCCGGTGACCTCTTCGGAAACACAGTGCTCCACCTGGAGCCGGGTGTTCACTTCCAGGAAGGAGATAGTGCCGTCCTGGCCCACGAGGAACTCGCAGGTGCCGGCGCCGAGGTAACCGGCTTCCTTGAGGATAGCTTTGGAGGATTCGTACAGCCGCCGGTTCTGTTCCTCGGTCAGGAATGGGGCGGGGGCTTCCTCGACCAGCTTCTGGTTGCGGCGCTGCAGCGAGCAGTCACGGGTGGACACCACCACGACGTTGCCCTGGGCGTCGGCCAGGCACTGGGTTTCGACGTGCCGGGGGGAGTCGAGGAAGCGCTCGATGAAGCATTCGCCCCGGCCGAACGCAGCGGTGGCTTCACGGACCGCGGATTCGTACAGTTCGGGGATTTCCTCGCGGGTGCGGGCAACCTTGATGCCGCGTCCGCCGCCGCCGAATGCCGCCTTGATGGCAACGGGCAGGCCGTGGCGGTCCACGAAGTCCAGGACTTCCTGGGCGGACTCCACGGGGTCGGCCGTTCCGGGAACCAGGGGTGCACCCACTTTTTCGGCTATGTGGCGGGCCTGGACCTTGTCGCCCAGGGCGGCAATCGCTTCGGGGGAGGGGCCGATCCAGGTGATGCCGGCGTCGATCACGCGGGCGGCGAACTGGGCATTTTCGGCCAGGAAGCCATAGCCGGGGTGGATCGCGTCGGCGCTTGACTGGCGCGCGGCGTCGATGATCTTGTCCATCACCAGGTAGGACTCGGCGGCAGTGGTGCCGCCCAGTGCGTAGGCCTCGTCAGCGAGGCGGACGTGCAGCGCGTCGCGGTCGGGGTCCGCGTAGACGGCGACAGAGGCGATGCCTTCGTCGCGGGCGGCGCGGATGATGCGGACGGCGATTTCACCGCGGTTGGCGACCAGCACCTTCGTGAGGGTGGACGGCGTAAAACCTGCGGACTGCTCCGAATTTGCTGACAAGGCGTCTCCTTCTTTCCTTCAGGGAGCCTAGCGCGGTTTTGGAGGTTCCGCCGATATTACTTGCGGAATCCGCGTGTAAACGGCCGAGGCTTTGTAGGGAAGCTACAAGAGCCGCCCAAAGATGTCCTTTTACTGCCCCGCATCTACTGTGGCGCCCAAAGATCGGTGATGCGTACGTTCGCGGATGCCAGCAGGCCCCGCAGGGTGGACACGGAAAGGCCGACGACGGCGTGCGGGTCGCCGTCGACCTTCCGGATGAAAGCACCGCCAAGGCCGTCAATCGTGAACGATCCCGCACAGTGCAGCGGCTCGCCCGTGGCGATGTACGCCTCGATCTCCTCGGCGTCCATTTCAAGGAAGGAGACCTCGGCGGATGACACCGCCCCGAGTGTGGCACCCGAGCCGGGATCCCCGCCGTCGTCCTCAGGGTCGGTGTCCCGGCAATCCACCAGCCAGTGCCCCGTGTGCAGCACCCCGGCATTGCCGCTCATGCGAAGCATCCGCTCCCTGGCGACGTCCGCCGTGTATGGCTTGCCGTGTGCCTCGCCGTCGAACTCGAACACCGAATCGCAGCCCAGGACCAGTGCGCCTTCCGCCTCGGGCAGTGCGGCCACCGCCTCCGCCT
Organism: Arthrobacter sp. AD-310; assembly: GCF_054656615.1. Lineage (NCBI taxonomy): Bacteria > Bacillati > Actinomycetota > Actinomycetes > Micrococcales > Micrococcaceae > Arthrobacter > Arthrobacter sp. AD-310. The sequence goes on from NZ_BAAHNO010000001.1 coordinate 111,684, forward strand.
TGGCGCGGGCCAGCAGCAGGGCGGTGTCGTGGGGATCGGTGACGCCGTAGTGGGCCTGGACGGCGGCCTCGTCGACGTCGGACACCAGGACCGAGTGCGTGACGCCGGCCTCGGTCAGGAGTTTGGTGCGGGCGGGGGACTGGGAAGCAAGAATCAGGCGGAGCACTGTTTCAGCCTAGTGGACCAGTTCCCCGGATGCCGTGGCGGCCTCCGGCCGGTGCAGCTTGGCGCCCTCCACGTCCACGTCCGGCAGGATGCGGTCCAGCCAGCGCGGCAGCCACCAGGACTTTTCGCCCAGCAGGTACATCACGGCCGGGACGATGGTCATGCGGACCACGAAGGCGTCGAGGAGGACACCGAACGCCATCGCGAAGCCCAGCGGCCGGACCATGGTGAGGTGGCTGAAAATGAAGCCGGCGAAAACGCTCACCATGATGATCGCGGCGGCCGTGACCACGGCGGCAGCGTGCCGGAAGCCCACCCGGACCGCTTCCTTGGCGGTGGAGCCGTGCATGTACGCCTCCCGCATCCCGGAGGCGATGAACACCTGGTAGTCCATGGCCAGGCCGAACAGCACGCCGATCAGGATGATCGGCAGGAAGCTCAGGACAGCACCGGGGTTGGCCACGTCAAAGACATTGCCCAGCCAGCCCCACTGGTACACGGCCACCACCGCGCCGAAGGCCGCGGCGAGGGACAGCAGGAAGCCGCCCGTGGCCAGCAGCGGCACCACGATGGAACGGAACACGAGCAGCAGCAGGATCAGGGACAGGCCGACGACGATCGCCAGGTAGGGCGGGAGGGCGTCGCCGAGCTTGGTGGAGACGTCGATGTTGCCGGCTGTTTGCCCGGTCAGGCCCATCGAAACGTCGTGGTCCGCCTTGATGTCGTCATTCAGGCCCCGCAGTTCGGAGACCACCTTGACTGTGCTGGCGCTGGCCGGGCCTTCCTTGGGGATGACCTGGAACACGGCGGTCCGGCGGTCGTCACTCAGGGCAACCGGGACCGCGGCCACGACGTTCTCCACGGACCGGAGCTTGTCTGCGATGTCGTACTGCAGGGTTTGTGCCTGCGCCTCGTCCAGGTTGGCAGGGAACTCGCCCACGGCCACGATGGGTCCGGTGACGCCCTCGCCGAAGCTGCGGGCAGTCAGGTCGTACGCCTTGTAGGCCTCGGACTCCACGGGTTCGGAGCCGCCGTCGGGAAGCGCCAGCTGCAGCTGGGTGGCCGGCAGTGCAAGGGTGCCGAGCAGGAGGACGCCGGCCAGCAGGGCAAGGAGGGGGTGCCTGGTGACGAGGCCGCCCCAGCCGTGTGTGCTGCGTTCGCGGTCCCTGGCGTCGTCTGCTGCTTCATGGCCGGGCTCGGCGTTGTGCGCCTCGGCCTTGGCCCAGGCACGCCTGGAGATGATCCTGCGCCCGATCAGGGACAGCATGGCGGGGGTCAGCGTGATGGCGACCAGTACCGCGACGGCGACAGTGCCGGCGGCTGCGAGGCCCATCACGGCGAGGAACGGGAGCCCGGGGACCACCAGGGCGGCGAGGGCGATGATCACGGTGAGTCCGGCGAAGACCACCGCGTTGCCGGAGGTGCCGGTGGCGCGGGCCACGGATTCTTCCGGGTCCATCCCCGCCAGGAGCTGGGTGCGGTGCCGGTTGACGATGAACAGTGAGTAGTCGATGCCGACGGCCAGGCCCAGCATGAGCGCCAGCATCGGGGAGATGGAGCTCATGTCGAACAGCCCGGAGAGGGCAAAGGTGATGCCGACGCCCACGCCGACGCCCACAACGGCCATCAGCAGCGGAAGGCCCGCGGCCACCAGGGTGCCCAGCATGATGATCAGGACCAGTGCCGCGACGGCGATGCCGATAATCTCCGCGATGCCGAACAGCTCCGAGATGTCCTCGGTGATTTCCTTGCTGGCCAGGGCGGTGACCCCGGCGGCAGAGGTCTCATGCGCAATCTCCTGCACCTGCTGGCGGACCTCGGGGGCCAGGCCGTTGATGGACGTGTTGAACTGGACCTGGGCTACGGCCGCGCGGCCGTCTTCGGAGACAAAACGGATGGCCGAAGATGCTTCGGCCTGCCGTTTGCCGAACTCCAGCTTGGCCTTGCTGGCCTCCAGCTCCCGGATGCCCGCGTCCAGGCGGGCCTGCCCTTCGGCCAGGGCAGCTTTTTGCTGGCCCAGCTGCGCGTCGACCAGGGCTGCCGGAGCGCCCGCCGCCGCAAGCTGCTGCTCTGCTGCCTCAAGCTGGGCTTTGCCTGCCTCCAGCTGCGCCCGGGAGGCGTCCAGCTGTGCCTGCCCCGCGGCCAGCTGCCGCTCACCGTCGGTGATCGCCTGGCCCGCCTGGTCAACCTGGGCCTGGGTGGCGAACGGGTCAACGGTGCCGCGGACCTCGGGGACCGTCTCCAGTTTCTTCAAGGCGTCGGTGACCGCGGCGCGGCTGGACTCCGTGAACCCGCCCTCGGGGGCCTCGAACACGATCGTGGCGGTACCGCCGGACGCGGAGGGAAGCTCCTCTTTCAGCTTGTCCGCGATGCGCTGGGTTTCCGTGCCCGGAATCTGGAAGTTATTGGAAAGCGTGCCGTGGAAGGCTGCCGCGGAGCCTCCGACAGCGACGAGGGCGGCAAGCCACAACGAGATGACCAGCCAGCGCCGGCGGTAGGAAAACGTGCCGAGTCGGTAGAGGAACAGTGCCATGGGAGGGGACCGATCTGATCAGGAGTGACGGGAGTTTAGCGTGGACAATGTGCAGGCGGGGATTTAGTGCCGTCCGCCGGGGTGCGGGCCCGCATTGAACCCGGCGCCGAGCAGCGCCATGGCGTCGATGAGGAGCTGCCGCAGCTCGCCGAGGGATTCCGGCGAGAGGTCGGGACCGCGCCGGGTGAACCAGACTTCCATGGCCGCCTTGCCGCAGGAGATGACCGAGCCGGCCAGCGCGTGGATGTACAGTTCGTCGGGCGCGCCCGGGGTTCCGGCCGCCCGTTCCCTCGCAACCGCGAAGACCTGTTCCCGGCAGTGGTCCCACGCCTCAAGTTCGGTGTGTGACATCAGGGGACTTTGCCGGGTGAGGGTGAAGAGTTCAGCGAGCGGTGCCACCGCCTTGGGATCGGCCAAAGCCACCAGGGCGGCTTCTGCCGATTTCAGGAGGGGCTCCCCGGCGGGCCGGAGCCTCAAATGCCGGATGGCGGTGTCCAGGAAGTTGTGGACGATGGACGCCAGTGCGGCGTCGGTGCTGCTGAAGTAGTTGAAGAACGTCCGGCGGGAAATCCCGGCCGCCTCGGCGATGTCCTCGGCCGTGAAGTTGCCCGGGCCCCTGGTGCGGAGGAGCTTCAGGGAGGCGTCGGTGATGGCCTGCCGGGTGGCCGCCTTGTTGAGCTCCCGGCGGGACTGGGCAGTCACGGCTTCTGCCGGCGCTGCTGCTGGAGTGGTTGGCACGCATTTACACTATGTGCAACTTTGCACTGTGTACAAGTTTGCACTGTGGGCAAGTTTTTTTCACAGCAGAATGAAAGGTTCCCGAAAGCTCCCGCTGAACCTGTTTTCCGATGCTTGTTATGCCCCGCAGGGGCAAACCATTTGCAGCCGTCGTTGACGGCGGATCAGGAGACACAAATGTCACATACAAAGAAGATGACCCTTGGCCTGTCAGCCGCGGCGCTGGCCCTCGCTGCTGGGATTGGCGTTGCCGGAGTCGCCTCCGCCACCACCACGCCAACGCCCACCCCGAGTGCCAGCTCCAGCGCGTCCGCGGACGGTGGCGCCGCGCAGGGCGGGATGGGCAAGCATGGCGGGCATGGTAGTGAGCGTGGTGTGGCGCAGGCATCCGCGCTCGCTGAGAAGCTGGGGGTGGAGGAGGCCAAGGTCACGGAGGCCCTTCAGGCGTTCCGTGAGGCCAACAAGCCCGGCACTCCGCCCGCGGAAGGTACAGCGCCTTCTGAAGGGAGCAAGCCGGACGCTGCCGCCCGCGACGCCGCCCTGGCCAAGTCGCTCGCAGAATCACTTGGCATCGAAGAGTCCAAGGTCACTGCCGCCCTGGAGGAACTGCGCGCTGAACGGCAGGCGGAGAAGGCGGCTGCCCTCAAGACCCGCCTGGACCAGGCCGTCGCCGACGGCAAGCTGACCCAGGCCGAGGCGGACGCCGTCACCAAGGCCGTGGAAAACGGCATTATCGGCGCCGGCCGACACTAGGCGGCCACGCCGCAAACGGGGGCACTTGGCGGCCCCGCAGGTTAGATGCCGGACATTAAACACAGGAAGTCCCCGGGTGGAATTCCCGGGGACTTCCCTCGATCACACTCTGCTGGCCGACAGCTGCGGATCACACACCGTGTGGCAGGCCGTAGGTCAGGCCTTGGCGTCCTGCAGCTCGCGGGCCGTGGTGTCCGTGCTGGTCCCGTCGGAGGGGGCAGCGTCGCTGTCCGTGGCCTCCTCCACAAACGGGGTGCCGTTGCGCGGTGCGTTGTACAGTCCCTCGTCGAGGATTCCCTGGCGCTTGGCCACGATGGTGGGCACCAGTGCCTGGCCGGCGACGTTCACCGCGGTGCGGCCCATGTCCAGGATCGGGTCGATGGCCAGCAGGAGGCCGACGCCGGCCAGCGGCAGCCCCAGCGTGGAGAGCGTCAGGGTGAGCATCACCACGGCGCCGGTGGTGCCGGCCGTTGCTGCCGAGCCGAGGACGGACACCAGGGCGATCAGCAGGTACTGGCTGAAGTCGAGCTGGATGCCGAAGAACTGGGCCACGAAGATCGCAGAAATCGCGGGGTAGATGGCTGCGCAACCGTCCATTTTGGTGGTGGCGCCCAGCGGCACCGCGAAGGAGGCGTAGGCGCGGGGCACGCCCAGGCTGCGTTCAGTGACGCGCTGCGTGAGCGGCAGTGTGCCCACGGAAGAGCGGGAGACGAATGCCAGCTGGACGGCGGGCCAGACGCCGGAAAAGTACTGCTTGACGGAGAGGCCGTGGGTACGGACCAGGATGGGGTAGACCGCGAAGAGAACCAGGGCCAGGCCCACGTAGATGGCGGCGGTGAACTTGCCCAGCGAACCGATGGTGTCCCAGCCGTAGACAGCCACGGCGTTGCCGATCAGGCCGACGGTGCCGATGGGGGCGATGCGGATGATCCACCACAGGACCTTCTGGATCACGGCGAGGGCGGAGGCGTTCAGGTTCAGGAACGGCTCGGCGGCCTTGCCCACCTTGAGGGCTGCCACGCCGACGGCGATGGCGATCACCAGGATCTGCAGGACGTTGAAGCTGACGGACGTGGTGACCGCGCCCGACTCGGCAACCGTGGAGCTGGCGCCGAGGCCGAGGAAGTTCTTGGGGAACAGACCGATGAGGAAGGCCCACCAGTCACCAACCTTGCTCGGGGCTGAACCTTCGCCGGTGATGCCGGTGTTGGCGCCCGGCTGCAGGAGGACGCCCAGGCCGATGCCGATCAGCACGGCGATCAGGGAGGTGATGGCGAACCACAGCAGGGTGTTCCATGCCAGCTTTGCGGCGTTGGATACCTGGCGGAGGTTGGAGATGGAGCTAACCACGGCGGTGAAGATCAGGGGAACGACGGCGGTCTGCAGCAGCGAGACGTAGCTGGAACCGATGGTCTGCAAGGTGGCGCCGAGCCCGTTGGGGCTGGCCTTGGTGCTGCCGGTGTACTTGGCCAGCAGGCCGAGTCCGAGGCCAACGATGAGCGCGGCGATGATCTGGAAGCCGAAGGAGCCAGCCCACTTGGGGAGCTGGAAGCCGGGCTTCCCGGCGGGTGCGGGAGTGCTTGTCTGAGTGGTCACCCGAATACGCTAGGACCAGACAAATACCACGTCGAACCAACATTGAGAAATATTACGCGCCACAGAATGCTGAAGAATCAAGAAAACCCCCCCAAATCAAGGGTTGCGGCGGCTTTTGTTACTTATTCCCTGCGACGGTGTGCTTAAAGTCTCCCTGGTGTCCGGCGCAAAAGGGCAGACGAGGGGGCCTTCCGGCAGCTTGCGTCAAAGCGACGAAGGAGCAGCAAGCAGAGGAAGGCGCCCTCGGCGGCCCGGGGGGTGGGCCGCGGAGCCGGGACTATGAGAGCAGTGCCCGGCGCAGGGTGTCGAGTCCTACCGAGCCGATGTTCAACGCCTTCGTGTGGAACTCCTTGAGGTCGAACCCGGGCCGGGCCTCAAGTTCGGCACGGATCTGCTCCCACAGCCGCTGGCCCACCTTGTAGGAGGGTGCCTGCCCCGGCCAGCCGAGGTAACGGGCGAACTCGAAGTTGAGCTGGCCTTCGCTGATGGCCAGGTTCTGCTTGAGGAACCCGTACCCCTTGTCCGGAGTCCAGGTTCCCGACCCCCAGCGTTCCGGCATCTCGAGCTCGAGGTGCACGCCGATATCGAACACTACGCGCGCGGCGCGCATCCGTTGCATATCCAGCATGCCCATGTGGTCGCCCGGGTCGTCCAGGTAGCCCAGTTCCTGCATCAGTTTTTCGGCGTACAGGGCCCAGCCTTCGCCGTGGCCGGAGGTCCAGCACACGTTCCGCCGCCACTTGTTGAGCAGTTCGCGCCGGTAGGTGGCGGTGGCCACCTGGAGGTGGTGGCCGGGGACGCCCTCGTGGTAGACGGTGGTGGTTTCCGCCCACGTCGTGAAGGTGTCTTCGCCCGCAGGGACGGACCACCACATGCGGCCCGGCCTGCTGAAGTCGTCGGAGGGGCCGGTGTAGTAGATGCCGCCCTCATCCGTCGGGGCGATGAGGCATTCGAGCTTCTTCATCACGTCCGGAATATCGAAGTGCACTCCGGCGAGTTCGGCCCCGGCTTTGTCGGAGAGTTCCTGCATCCATTCGCGCAGTGCCTCTTTGCCCTTCAGCCGGCGTGCGGGGTCGCTGTTCAGGATCTCCTTGGCTTCGGCAATTGATGCACCCGCCTTAATGCTGGCCGCCACCTGCTCCTGGCCGGAGATGATCCGTTCGAGTTCTTCCACGCCCCACGCGTACGTTTCCTCCAGGTCCACGGTGGCACCGAGGAAGGCGCGCGAAGCGAGGGCGTAGCGTGCCCGTCCTACGGCGTCCTTCTCCGGCGCCGCGGGCAGCAGTTCATTCTTGAGGAATTCGGCAAGCCGTGTGTAGGCGCCCCGGGCGGCGGCAGCGCCGGCGTCGAGCTTTTCCTGTACGTCTGCGGTGAGCGGCCCCGCCCCGGTGGCGGCGCCGGCGGCCAGCCTGGCGAAGAAGCCGTCTTCGGCGGCGTATTTCGTGGCCTGTTCGATGACGATCCTGACCTGCCGCGCCGCTGCCACCCGGCCGGCGTCGCGCGCCATGGCCAGTGATTCGATGTAGCCTGCGATCGCCCCGGGCACGTTGTGGGCCCGGCCAGCGATGTTGGCCCAGTCCTGCGCGGTGTCTGTCGGCATCAGGTCGAAGATCGCGCGGATGTCCTGGGCAGGGGATGCGATGTTGTTCAGCTCCGCGTATTCCCAGCCGGATGCGTGGATGAGCAGCTGCAGGCCAAGGCGTTCCTGCATCGCGTCCAGGGTCACGGCGTCCACGTCGTCCTGCGGCTCCAGGCCTTCAAGGGCCGCCAGGGTGTTGCGTGCCGCCTCGGCAAACCCGGCGATGCCCGCAGGGGAGAAATCCTGGTACTCGGTTTCGTGCCCCGGGATGCCCAGCGTCGTGGCGAACGTGGGGTTCAGCCGGATCAGGGTTTCGGTGTACTCGTCCGCGACGGCATCAATGGGGGAGTGCGGGCGTGTTGCGGGAGCGGTCTCGGTAGTCACCTCCCGAGACTAACCCGGGCCGCCGCGCCAACAAAGGAACTCCCGCCGGTGGGCCCACGCCGGCGAGGGACCCAAGTCGAGCGAAGCGAGGCTTGGGAGCCGGCGGGGAGGATCAGCCCTTGCTGCGCTTCCAGGCGCCCGGGCCGGGGGTGGGGGCGAGCCGCAGCTGCTGCCGGCGCACCCAGTGCCGGACGTTCGGCGTCCGGGCGGGCGCGGGGTCCGCCCCACCCCAGGACAATA
>NZ_BAAHNO010000001.1:119771-140104 GCF_054656615.1 Arthrobacter sp. AD-310
ACGTTCGGCGTCCTGGCGGGCGCGGGCTCCGCCCCACCCAGGGACAGTACGACGGCGGTAAGCGCCGCCAGTTCCTCGGCGTTCGGCTGCCCCTTGACCACGGAGAGCAGCGGGGCAGCTGCCGCGCTGGTGCCTTCTGCAGGCTCAGGCATTGGCTTTTCCTTTGTCACAGCGGGATGTTTCCGTGCTTTTTGGCCGGGAGGCTCGCCCGCTTGTCCCGCAGCGCGCGCAGGCCCTTGACGATCTGCACGCGGGTGTCGGACGGTGCGATGACGGCGTCCACATAACCGAGCTCAGCTGCCTGGTACGGGTTGAGGAGTTCTTCCTCGTACTGGCGGATGACTTCGGCGCGGCGCGCCTCGACGTCGCCGCCGGCCTCGTGCACGGCTGCGAGGTCGCGGCGGTAGAGGATGTTGACGGCGCCCTGCGCACCCATGACGCCGATCTGCGCGGTCGGCCACGCAAGGTTGAGGTCTGCGCCCAGTTTCTTGGAGCCCATCACGATGTAGGCGCCACCGTAGGCCTTGCGGGTGATGACGGTGAGCTTGGGAACGGTGGCCTCGGCGTAGGCGTACAGCAGCTTGGCGCCGCGGCGGATGATGCCCTGGAACTCCTGGTCCTTGCCGGGCAGGAAGCCGGGCACATCCACCAGGGTGATGATGGGGATGTTGAACGCGTCGCAGTGGCGGACGAAGCGTGCGGCCTTCTCCGAGGCCGCGATGTCCAGCGTGCCGGCGAACTGCAGCGGCTGGTTGGCCACGATGCCCACGGTGTGCCCTTCCACGCGGCCGTAGCCGATCATGACGTTGGGTGCGTACAGGGCCTGCATCTCCAGGAAGTGCCCGTCGTCGACGATCTGCTCGATGACTGCGCGCATGTCGTAGGGCTGGTTGGCCGAATCCGGGATCAGCGTGTCGAGGGCGAGGTCGTCGTCGTCGACCTCCAGTTCCTGCTCGTGCCCGGTGACGGGGGCCTCGGAGAGGTTGTTCGAGGGGAGGAAGTCCAGCAGTTCGCGGACGAACTCGATGGCGTCGCTTTCGTCCGAGGCAAGGTAGGTGGAGGTGCCGGTGGTGGCGTTGTGCTGACGGGCGCCGCCCAGGGTCTCCATGTCCACATCCTCGCCGGTGACGGTCTTGATGACGTCCGGGCCGGTGATGAACATGTGCGAGGTCTTATCCACCATCACCACGTAGTCGGTGAGGGCGGGGGAGTAGGCCGCGCCTCCGGCGGAGGGGCCCATGATCATGGAAACCTGCGGGATGACGCCGGAGGCGTGGACGTTGTTGCGGAAGATGTCAGCGAACATCGCCAGCGAGGCGACACCCTCCTGGATGCGCGCGCCGCCGCCGTCGAGGATGCCCACTACAGGGCACCCGTTGCGCAGCGCAAACTCCTGGACCTTGACGATCTTCTCGCCGTTGACCTGGCTCAGCGAGCCGCCGTAGACGGAAAAGTCCTGGCTGTAGACGGCCACGAGGCGCCCGTCCACGGTGCCGTAGCCGGACACCAGGCCGTCACCCAGCGGTTTCTTCTTCTCCATGCCGAAGGCGGTGGACCGGTGGACGGCCAAAGCGTCGAACTCCACGAATGAGTCCTCGTCGAGGAGCAGGCCGATGCGTTCCCGGGCGGTGTTCTTGCCGCGGGCGTGCTGTTTCTCGATGGCTTCCGGGCCGGAGGGCTGTTCGGCGCGCGCCTGGCGGTCGCGGAAATCGGCGATCTTTCCCGCTGTCGTTGTCAGATCGTGGCTCATCAAGTATCTCCGGCTCTGTTGCAGATTAATTCGGTGCGCGCGTGTTGCTGGCGGTCCGTGCCTGGGCGGAGATTAAGTAGCTTCCACACAAAAGACGAACCCTGCTGGCAAGTCTAGTGACGCTTTGGGCGCCTGCGGCTGTAGGGAACCTACAATTTTCTGCGCGCCCTCCACCCGCACCTGCATGTTACCCATGAGTAACTTAGCTGGGTTACAGTAATCGCATGACTTCGAGCAACGACGCTTCGCCTGCCCCGGCCGGCCCCTACCGGGCCGCCGGGTCGCTCCACGGACAAACCGTCCTCCTCTCCGGTGGTAGCCGCGGCATTGGCCTCGCAATTGCCCTGCGGGCGGCCAGGGACGGCGCCAACATCGTCCTGATGGCCAAGACCGGGGAACCGCATCCCAATCTGGCCGGGACCGTTTATACCGCCGCGCGGGAGCTGGAAGCCGCCGGCGGACGCGCCCTGCCTTTGGTAGGGGATGTTCGACGGGACGAGGACGTCGCGCGCGCGGTCGAGGCCGCCGTCGCGCACTTTGGCGGGATCGATGTCGTCATCAACAACGCATCAGCCATCGACCTGTCCCGGACCGACGACGTCGACATGAAGAAGTACGACCTGATGCAGGACATCAACGTGCGCGGCACCTTCCTGCTGTCCAAGCTGTCGCTCCCGGCGCTGCGCGCTTCCGGGCGGGGACAGATCCTCACCCTGTCGCCGCCCCTGAACCTGGACCCCGCGTGGGCCGGGAAGCACCTTGCGTACACAATGGCCAAGTACGGCATGAGCCTGACCACCCTCGGCCTGGCCGAGGAACTGAAAGGTGACGGGATCCTGGTCAACTCCCTGTGGCCCTGCACCCTGATCGACACCGCCGCCATCCGCAACATGCCCTCGGGCGACGTGATGGTCCAGGCCGCCCGCGCGCCCGGCATCATGGCCGACGCCGCCCACGCCATCCTCACCGGAAGCCACCTTGCGGCCGGCGGCCCTGCCAGCGGCAATTTCTACACCGACGAACAGGTGCTTTCAGCCGCGGGCGTCACGGACTTCCGCCCCTACAGCCTCGGTGCCCCGGAGGAGCAGCTGGTTCCGGACATCTTCCTGTAGCCGCGCGCGTTCCCTGCACGGCGGGTCCGAACGCCCCGTTTCGGCGGGGGACAGGCGCCTCTCCTCCCCGGCGGCGCCGGCTCGCTAGGATTTAGGCATGGATGACGCACACAACCCGGGCAGCCCTTTGAACCGATGGGACCTGGATGACCAGCGCTTCCTCTCCGCCGCCGGCATTCCCAGGATGGAGGTGGTGGACTCCACCGGCTCCACCAACGCCGACCTCCTGCGCGCCGTCACTGTGGAGCCGGGCGCGTGGCCGGACATGTCCGTCCTGACCGCCGAGTACCAGACCGCAGCAAGGGGGCGCCTGGACCGGCGCTGGGAAGCGCCGCCGCTGAGCTCCATCTCCGTCTCCCTTGTCCTTCGCCCGGTGAATGCCGATGGCAGGCCGCTGCCCACGCACAGCTACTCGTGGCTCTCCCTCATCGCGGCGCTGGCCCTGCGCGAAACCCTCCTGGAGACGGCAGGGCTTCCCGCTGAACTCAAGTGGCCCAACGACGTCCTGGTCCGCGGCAGGAAGATCGCCGGGATCCTGGCCCAGCTTGGTCCCATGGTGGACGGCACCGTGCCCCCCGTCATCCTGGGCACAGGCCTGAACGTCACGCTCCGCGAAGGCGAACTGCCCGTTCCAACGGCCACCTCCGTGGCGCTGGAGGGTGCCCGCACCACGGACAGGACCCTGCTGCTCAAGAGTTACCTTTCGCACTTCGCGGTGCTCTACCGCAGCTTCTGCAACGCGGACGGCGACCCCGCAGCGGGCATGGCCGGAGGGCCCTCCCTGCATAAAAGGGTCGAGGCGGTGATGGCCACCCTCGGCAAGCAGGTCCGGGCCCAGCTTCCGGGTGACCACGAAATCATCGGCCACGCGTCCCGCCTCGACGAATACGGCTCGCTGCTGGTGGTGGACAAGGACTCGCGCGAGCACGTTGTGACCGCCGGTGACGTGGTGCACCTGCGGCCGTGGACGTCGCCCGACGAGCCGGGCCACGGCGGGTATGCGTAAAGACCTCGTACCGGGCGAGCAGGTGATTGTCACCACACGCCCGCAACCGAGGAAGCTTGCAGGAGCCGCGCTCGCCTTCATCGTGTCCCCGGCGGTGGCGGCCTTCGCATCCGCCTGGATCATCCGCGGCGAAGCGCGCCGCTATGTTCCCTTCCTCACGGCACAATGGACGCCCTGGCTCGTGGGGGCCTGTGCGGGGGCCGCCGCCTGGGTCTGGCTGGGCTACTGCCTGCCGCGGCTGCTGCGCTGGAATGCCACCCGCTACACCTTGACCAGCCAGCGGATGGTCGCCCGGTACGGCAGGCTGAAACGGCGGGACCAGCAGGTTCCCCTCACGTGGATCCGAAACCTGACCGTCCACGAATCGCTGCTGCAACGCCTCCTGCGCTCGGGGAATATATCCTTGGAAACCGGGCACCAGGGCGTAGTGGTTTTCCAGGACGTGCCCGAGGTCGCCCGGTTCCGGGAATTCATCCTCGACGCCATCGGGGAGTTGCCGGAAGACCGTGACGCCCAGCAGGGCGGAACAACGCACTACCCCGCTGAAGCTTTGCCGTGGGATATGAGAGAAGGTGGACGGGATGAACGATGACCAGCAGGAACGCGTCGACTCCATCGTGCCCCCGGCCCTACCCTCCCCGGCCACGGACCCGCATCCCGCCACCGGAACCATGTCCGCGGAGCGGCTGGCCATGAAGGCGCTGGAAACGCGACTCCTCGGCGGGGAACGCAAGCTCCGCCGTCGTGAAGTCGCCGCCGGTGCCGGGCTCTCACTCCTGTCCGCGCGCAAGTTGTGGCGTGCGCTGGGCTTCCCCAACTTCGGCGATGATGACGTGGCCTTCACCGAACGGGACCAGGCCGCCCTCTCCACCGTCGTGGACCTTGTCCGCTCCGGCAAGCTCACCGAGGAAGCGGCCATCTCGGTCACGCGCGCCATCGGCCAGATGACCGACCGCATGGTGGTGTGGCAGATCGAGGCCCTGGTGGAGGATATGGTCCACGAGCAGGGCGTCACCGACGCCGTTGCCCGCAAACGGCTGGTCAATGAACTTCCGGCCCTGGTGGACGCGCTCGAGGAAGTGCTCGTCTATTCCTGGCGCCGCCAGCTCAACGCAGGTGTGCAGCGGCTCGCCGTCCGGGCCGAAGCCGGCCTCCAGGCCAGCGAAGAAGGCCGTGAAGGGGACGAGGACGACGCGCCGCTGCCGCTGGCCCGGGCCGTGGGTTTTGCCGACCTCGTCTCCTACACCAGCCTCTCCCGGCGGATGAACGAAAAAACCCTCGCCCGGCTGGTGCAGCGGTTCGAAAACAAGTGTGCAGAAATTATTTCCGTGGGCGGCGGACGCCTGGTGAAGACCGTCGGTGATGAAGTTCTCTACATCGCCGAAACACCGGCCGCCGGTGCGGAGATCTCGCTGGCCCTCGCCCAGGCGTTCACGGAAGACGAGATCCTCCCCGAAGCCCGGGTGGCAATGGTGTGGGGCAGGATCCTGTCCCGGCTCGGCGACATCTACGGCCCCACCGTTAACCTCGCCGCACGGCTGACCACCCTCGCAGACCCCGGAACAGTACTCGTGGACTCCATGACGGCCGCCGCACTGGAGCACGATGAACGCTTTGTCCTCGTGCCCCAGCCGCCGGAAAACGTCCGCGGCTTCGGTGAAATCCGGCCCGTCCGGCTCAGCCGCGGCCTCGGAAAGGGCCTGGTCCTGGACTGATTTCCGAGGACCGGGATGATCTCCAGGGGTTTATCCAGTTGTTGGGCTATCCGGTATAGTCGGGACGGGGCCCTCCGGTGGGGAGGCCTCCCCATGGCACCGTCGACATAGCAATAGGTAAGCTGGGCCGCGGGTAGCCGCCTGCCGGGCCTTCGGTCCGGGCAGGGCGCACTTCAGGTCTCAACCGCTTTGACCGGGGCGGATAAATACAACGGGCCCGGGGGTTTCCACCCCGGGCCGGCAGCTGCCGCGGGCAGCACTGAATCAGGGGAAATACGCTGTGACAAGTCTGCTGGGGAAACTTGGGCTCAAACGGCGCCACAGGAAGATCGTCAACGGCACGGCGTTCAGTGCTGCCGTGGCGCTCGTGGTGACGGGTGCCGTTCTTTATCCGGGGTTCAAGACCACCGAGGTGGAGTTGAACGACGGCGGCGTGTGGGTTGTCTCCAAGTCGAAGAATGCTGTGGGCCGGCTGAACTATCCCTCCCGTGTCCTTGACGGGGCGGTGACGCCGGCGTCGACCACGTTCGACATCCTGCAGGACGCGGGTGATGTGTTTGTTGATGACGAGTCGGGTTCGACGTTGAACCAGGTGTCGCCGGCGAACATGCGGCTGGGCGGGGACAAACAGCTTCCGGGAGCGGCCGAAGTAAGTTTCGGGTCCGAGGTTATTGCTGTCACGGACGCAGCGTCGGGAAAGGTCTGGGCCGTTTCGCCGTCGACGGTGAATGGCTTTGACGAGGAAGCGTCGGAGCCGGTGCTGGTGGGTGCCGAGGGCACCGTATCCGCTGTCGGGGACGATGACCGGATCTATTCTGCTGACCCGGAGTCCGGCACGGTTACTGTGACCGGGGTTGATGCCAATGGTGCGGTGACCTCGTCGGAGTCCGAAGCGTGGGGTGAGTTGAAAGGGTCGGGGGACCTGCAAATCACCGTGGTGGGGGACCAGCCGGTCATCCTGGACGCTGCGGCGGGAAAGCTGTTCCTCCCGGGCGGCAAGCGGCTCCAGCTGGACAACGCGCGGGACGCGAAGCTGCAGCAGACGGGTCCGGGCAGCGACTTCGTCGCGATCGCCACCCAGAAGGCGCTGCTGAAGCAGCCGCTGGACGGTGGCACCGCCAAAACGGTGACGTTCGACGGCGAGGGGATCCCTGCGGCGCCCGTGCAGCTGGGCGGGTGCGTGCATGCCGCCTGGTCCGGGGCGAACAAGTACGTCCGTGACTGTGCCAATGACGCTGATGACAAGAACGTGGACGTGCCCAAGGCGAGTGCGTCGCCGTCGTATGTTTTCCGGGTGAACCGGGACCTGGTAGTCCTCAATGATGTGAACTCGGGGAATGTGTGGCTGGTCAACCAGAACATGCAGCTGGTCAACAACTGGGACGATGTCGTCCCGCCCAAGAACGAATCCGATGAGCAGGACCAGGAGTCCGCGGACAACAACACCATCAACGTCCTGCCAGACCGGACCAAACCCAACCGTCCGCCGGAAACCAAGCCGGACGCCGTCGGGGTGCGACCCGGCCGGACCACCATCCTCAGCGTCCTGGACAACGATTCGGATCCCGACGGCGATGTGCTCACCGCCGCCCTGGGCGGCTCCGGCCCGCAGGCCGGCGCCCTGCAGAACATCTACGGCGGCACCGCCTTCCAGGTTTCTGTTCCCGCGGACGCGAAACCCGGTACCGAGACGTTCAGCTACAACGCCTCGGACGGGCGCGGCCTCTCCGCCTCCGGCCAGGTCACCCTTACCGTGGTGGGCCCGGACGAGAACAAGCCGCCGCAGTTCAAACGTGGCGACGACACGACCATGCTCGTCGAGCAGGGCAAGACGGTCAGCCAGAACATCCTCACGGACTGGGTGGACCCCGATGGTGATGACCTGGTCCTCCTGGACGCCAAGGCCGACAACGACCAGGACCAGGTCAAGGTCCGGCGCGACGGGCTCCTGACCTTCCAGGACTCCGGTGCCACCGCCGGCAAGAAGACCGTGGAGGTCACCATCTGGGACGGCCGGGCCACCGTCACCGGCAAGGTGGTTGTCAACGTGCAGCCGCCGGGCGCCCTGGCTCCGGTGGTCAATGCCGACCACGTCACCGCCGTGGTCGGCCAGGACCTGGTCATCTCGCCGTTGAAGAACGACGTGGACCCCAACGGCGGCGCGCTCCGGCTCGCCCAGGTGGAAGCCAGCGGCACCGCCGAACTGGGCCCCGTCACCGACGGCGGCACCTTCACGTTCCGCAGCACCACCCCCGGTCCGGTGTACCTGACCTACATCGCCAGCAACGGCCCGCAAAGCAGCCAGGGTCTGATCCGGGTCGACGTCGAGTCCGGAAACGATGCCGGCGATCCGGTGGCCGTCCATGACGTGGCGCTGATGCCGACCGGCGGCAGCGTACTGCTGGACCCGCTCGCCAACGACTCCGACCCCTCGGGCGGGGTCCTGGTGTTGCAGTCGGTCAAGCTGCCCGAAAATTCGACGGCTTCCGTCAGCGTGATCAACCACAGTGTCCTGCGCATCACCGACATCCGTGGAACCAAGGACCCCATCCTGTTCGAATACACGATGTCCAACGGGAAGAAGCCGGCCACGGGCAGCGTGTCCGTTGTTCCCGTCCCGGCGCCGGCAGTGGTGGAAGCACCCCAGCCCAAGCCGGACGAGGTGAACGTCCGCGTCAACGACGTCGTCACCATCCCGGTGCTGGACAACGACACCCATCCGCAGGGCCAGGAACTGACCGTGGACCCCGAACTGCCGCAGGGCGTCGACCCCGCAGACGGCAAGAGCTTCGTGTCCGAAAACACGGTCCGGTTCATCGCCGGCTCCCAGCCGAAGACGGTCCGCGCCATCTACAACGCCGTGGACACCCAGGGCCAGAAGAGCGCCGCCGCTGTGACCATCCACATCCTTCCGCTGGAAGGCGCGGAAAACTCCCGGCCCCAGCCCCGCAACCTTACGGCACGCGTCGTGGCCGCGGGCACCGTCCGGATCCCCGTCCCGCTGGACGGCATTGATCCCGATGGCGACTCCGTCCAGCTCACCGGCATCGACAGCACCCCGGCCATGGGTACGGCCACGGTGGGCAGCAACTTCATCGACTTCACCGCTGCCGGCGATGGCGCCGGAACCGACACGTTCCGCTACAGGGTGGTGGACCGCCAGGGCGCCGTCAACACCGGGACCGTCACGGTGGGCATCGCCCCGCGCGGCGAAGTCAACCAGAAGCCCACCCCCGTCGACGACGAGGTCCGGGTCCGCCCGGGCCGGCAGATCGCCGTCGACGCCACCGGCAACGACACCGACCCCGACGGCGACCTGATCCGCATCCTCATCGACGGCATCGAAGCCGACCCGGCACTGCAGGCCACCGTCAGCAAGACCAGCGGACGCATCATCCTGCTGGCCCCCAACGAGGCCGGCACCGTCAACGTCCGCTACACCATCGCCGACGACAGGGACGCTTCGGCACAGGCAGCCATCCGGGTGGTGGTGGACAACGAGGTGCCGCTCAAGGCCCCCATCGCCCGCGACGACAGGGTGACCTCCGCGCAGACACTGGGCAAGACCGCCGTCGACGTCCCCGTCCTGAAGAACGATGAGGACCCGGACGGGGTGGGGGAGAACCTCAAGATCAGCACCGAAGCTCCCACCGCCCGGCCCGGCGCCGAGGGCAACATGGTGGTGGACCTCACCGAACAGCCGCAACTGGTTCCGTACACCGTGGAAGACGTGGACGGCCAGCGGTCAACGGCGGTCATCTGGGTTCCCGGGCTGGGACAGCAGGTTCCCACGCTCGCCAAGGACGAAGTGGTTGAAGTCATCGCCGGCCAGTCCATCGACATTGACCTGGACGAATGGGTGAAGGTCCGGGAGGGCCGCTCGCCCAGGCTCACCCAGGCCGACCGGATCAAGCTGATCGGCTCCGACGGCGGCGACCCCGTGACCGGTGACGGCACCGGCCTGAAGTACACCGCGGGCGCCGACTATGTTGGCCCGGGCTCGCTCACCTTCGAAGTCACGGACGGAAACGCCGTGGACGACCCCGCGGGACTGAAGTCCACCCTGAGCATCCGCACCAAGGTCCTGCCCGATCCGAACCGGAACAACCCGCCCGAGCTTCTCGGCTCGTCCGTGGACGTGCCCAAGGGGGACTCCGCCAGCACCGATCTTGGCAAGCTGACCTCGGACCCGGACCGCGACGACGTCGGGAAGATGAAGTACGAGCTGGTCGGCGGATCACCTGCCGGCTTCAACGCCAGCATCGACGGCAAGACCCTGAAGGTGTCCGCCGCGGACTCCAGCGCCACCGGCACGAAGGGGGCCCTGCAGGTAAAGGCCACGGATCCCCGCGGGCTCGAAGCCACCGCCACCTACCAGCTGTCAGTAACCGCCTCCAACCGGCCCAAGCCAGTGGCGAACGACGACGTCGAGCCCAACGCCGCAGCGGGCAAGCCGGTCACCGTGAATGTGCTCGCCAACGACGCCAACCCGTTCCCGGAAACGCCGCTGAAGATCATAGCGGCCGGCACGGAAACCGGCAGTGGAAACGTGGAAGTCGACGGCGGCTCGGTGCTGGTCACCCCTGCCCCGGGCTTCACCGGGACCATGGTGGTTTCCTACACGGTGGAGGACAAGACGGGCGACGCTTCCCGGCAGGCAACCGCCCGGATCCGGCTCACCGTCAAGGACAAGCCGCAGGCCCCCACCACGCCGCAGGCGCAGAGCGTGGGCGACCGCACGGCGCTGCTGACCTGGACGGCGCCCGCCGACAGGGGCGCTGCGATCACCAAGTACACCGTGTACGGCGAAGGCGGCTTCCGGCAGGACTGCCCGGCCAACACCTGCACCCTCAACGGCCTGACCAACAACACCACGTACCACTTCCAGGTCACGGCCACCAATGAGTTCGGCGAATCCGACAGGTCTCCGGCCTCCGCGGAGGTGCGACCCGACGTCAAGCCTGAGACCCCGCTGGCACCATCGCTGAAGTTCGGCGACAAGGAACTCGCGGTCAACTGGACTGCCCCCGCGAGCAAGGGCTCGCCGGTGAAATCCTACGACCTCGAGATCTCGCCGCCCCCCGCCGGGCAAAACGCCCAGATCCAGAACCTGACGGCCGTCAGCTACGTCTGGAAGGGCCTGCAGAACGGCGTCTCCTACAAGGTCAGGGTCCTGGCCCGCAACGATGCCAAGGAGCCCTCCGAATGGAGCCCCTATTCGGCCGCGGAAGTCCCCGCGGGCGTGCCGGCAACCCCGGCCGCGCCCACGGCGGTCCAGGCGCAGTCGCTGGGAAGCCAGAGCCAGATGAAGGTCTCATGGACGGCACCGAACAACAACGGTGACGCCGTCTCTGCCTACACGCTGACCACCCTGCGCGGCGGCGCCGTGGTGGCCAGCCAGCAGGTAACGGGCACCACGCAGAACGTCACCGTGGACAACTCGGAGACCAACTACACCTTCACGGTCTCCGCCACCAACAAGGCCGGGACCAGCGCCACCAGCGCCCAGTCGGCTGCGGTACGTGCGGCGGGCAAACCAGGCCAGGTCAGCGGCGGCACAGTGGAACCGACCGGGACCAGCGGCCAGCTGAAGGTGACGTTCACACCGCTGACGGAGGCGCAGCGCAACGGCTCCACGTCGAACGAGATTGCCTACTCCTACCGGACCTCCACCGGGCAGTCCGGCCCCATCAACGCGCCGGGCGGCAACATCAATGGACTGCCCAACGGTACGGACATCACGGTGACCATCATTGCCACGTCCACGAAGAACAACGTCTCCGGTGACGCCAGCGCGATCGGCACCGGCAACCCGTACGGGCCGGCAAACGCACCCAACATCAACGGGGGCACCTCCGCCAAGGGCGACGGCGACGTCCACTGGACCTGGAACGATCCCAACACCAACGGGCGTCCGCTGAGCCACTACGAGGTGAGCTACGAGGGCGGCGGCTGGATCAATGTGGGCAAGGCCAACCGCTACGACCGGTCCGCAGGCGGCTGGGACCAGGCCCGCCAGCTTCGGGTGCGTGCCGTGACGGTGACGCCCGGTGCCATCGGCGGACCCGTGACGTCCCGGTCGGGCGCGGACCCGACCCCGCCGCCGCCCACCTCCTGGAACGTCACCGCCAGCCCGGTGCGCAGCTGCACCGAACCCCGGAAGGGTACGGACAGCTACGTCGCAGGAAACCCGTCGCAGTGCAACGGGGAAGGCATCTGGCTTGACGCCGGAGCCTACTCCCGGGCTGACCGCTACCAGGTCTGGTACAAGACGTCGAACAACCCCAGCGGCATCTGGTACCACCTGTCCGAGGGCATGGCCGCAGGAAACTGGCTTCGCTGCGATACCTCCAATGTCGGCTGCAACCCGCCCGCAGGGATGCCCAACCGATAACCGGGCTACCGGCATACGAGTGGGGCAGGGCATGCCCTGCCCCACAACAAACCGTGAACACCACAGAAGGAAGACCGCACCCATGACCATGACCCAGGAGCAGGCCGCCTGGTTTGCCGACACCTTTGAAAAACTCGTTGCGAACGTGGGCCACGCGGTCCTGGGCAAGGAGCACGTCATCCGGCTGACCTTCACCGCGATGCTAGCCGAGGGGCACGTCCTGTTCGAGGACGCTCCGGGTACCGGGAAGACGTCCCTGGCCCGGGCCCTGGCCGCCACGGTGCAGGGTTCGAACAACCGCATTCAGTTCACCCCCGACCTGCTGCCCTCGGATGTCACCGGTGTGACCATCTACGACCAGAAGACGCAGAAGTTCGAGTTCCACAAGGGCCCCATCTTCAACAACATCGTCCTCGCCGACGAAATCAACCGGGCTTCGCCCAAGACGCAGTCGGCGCTGCTGGAAGTCATGGAGGAATCCCGGGTCACGGTGGACGGCGTCACCTACTCCGCCGGACGCCCGTTTATGGTCATGGCCACCCAGAACCCCATCGAGCAGGCCGGCACCTACCGGCTGCCCGAAGCCCAGCTGGACCGGTTCCTGATCAAGACCTCCATCGGGTACCCGGACCACGCCTCCACGGTCCGGCTTCTGGGCGGGTCCAACCTCAAGGACCGCTCGAAGGAGCTCTCCGCCGTGATCACCACCCAGGCCGTGGCTGACATGGCGGACCTTGCCGCCACTGTCCACGTGGACACCGCCGTGCTGGAGTACATCTCGCGGCTCTGCGAGGAAACCCGCAACGCCACCGAAACCCGGCTGGGAGTCTCGGTCCGCGGTGCCCTGGCCATGGTGCGCGCCGCCAAGGTCTGGGCAGCGTCCCAGGGCCGGAACTTCGTCCTGCCCGATGACGTGAAGGAACTCGCCGGCGTGGTGTGGACGCACCGTTTTGTCATGGACCCCGAAGCCGAGTTCTCCGGCGCCACTGCCGAAGCTGTGCTGACCCGGATCCTCGCCGACGTGGCCGCTCCCCAGCAGCGCACCACTGCCTGACCACAGGGACACCTGAGCGCCGGGATTGCTGCCACCGCAGCCCCGGTACCACCGAACTCCAGCGCAACAACACGAAGGCACACATATGTCCAGCGGCACCCCGTTGACCCGGCTCACGGAGCGTCTGAAGCAACCCTTCCTCCGGCACGGCCGGTCCGCCCGGCTCCACCCCCCGGCCGTCTGGGCCGAGGCCAGCAGCACCGCGGCCCTTGCACTGGCCCCGGCCTGGCGGACGGTCCGCGGCGCCTGGCTGACATACGCCTGGCCGGTCCTGTCCGTCGTCAGCATCCTCGGCTGGTCCGTCCTGGCTGCCGCCATCCTGCTGTGGGTGGCAGGGCAGGCCTTCGGCTGGCAGGAAGCAAAGGCCGCAGCCATCGCCGCCTTTGTGATGTTCCTTGCGGCGGTGGGCTTCATTCTGGGCCGCTCGTCCTACGGAGTGGTGCTGGATTTGGCCCGGACCCGGGTGGCCGTGGGGGACAGCGCCGTCGGCAGCATCGCGGTGTCCAACACCTCGGCACGCCCCCTGCTCCCGGCAGCCCTGGAACTGCCGGTCGGGAACGCCACGGCGGTGTTCCACCTGCCCAGGATGAAACCCGGCCAGGTCCATGAAGACCTGTTTACGATCCCCACGGCCCGCCGCGCCGTGATCGTCGTCGGCCCGGTGCGCTCTGTCCGGGCGGACCCGCTGCACCTGCTCCGCCGGCAGGTCCTGTGGACCGAGCCCGAAGACCTCTTTGTCCACCCCCGCACCGTTGCCCTCGCCGGTTCCGCCGCGGGATTCATCCGGGATCTGGAAGGCATGCCCACAACGGAGCTGTCCAGCGCAGACGTGTCCTTCCACGCCCTGCGCGACTACGTACCCGGAGACGACCGCCGGCACATCCACTGGAAAACAACGGCCCGCACCAGCAAGCTCATGGTCCGACAGTTCGAGGAAACCCGCCGTGCCCACCTGGCCATCGCGCTGTCCATCAATACGGACGAGTACGCATCCGAAAACGAGTTCGAGATGGCAATTTCGGCGGCCGCGTCCATCGGCCGCCAGGCCATCCGGGAACAGCGGGAGCTGGACATCCTCACCCAAAAGGGCCCGCTGCGCTGCGAAACCGGCCGCAACATGCTGGATGACATGACCAGGATCGTCGGCGCACCCATGCGGCGCACCGCCGTCGACCTGGCACGGACACTGGCCGACACCGTCCCCAATGCGTCCGTGTCGTTCTTCGTGGTGGGCAGCAACGTCACCGCCAGCCAGCTGCGCTCCGCAGCCGCGTCCGTGCCTCCGGGCGTCCGCAGCCTGGCCGTCCGCGTCGAAGCCGGAGCCGCCGCGTCCAGGGCCAACATCGCGGACCTGACAGTGCTGACCCTGGGTGACCTGTCCGACCTGGCCATCGTGTTAAGAAAGGCGGCAGCATGAGCTCCGCGCCGGGCAGAATCACACCGGGCCAACGGCCCCGCCGAACATCCCGCCGGGCGCCAGTTGAGGGCCAGCAGTCGGCTTTCAGTGACGGCCAGCCGCGCTGGCATTTCCTGCTCGACGCCGGCGCCCTGACCGTCCTGCTGGGGCTGGGCCTTCTCGGTTTCGGGCTGAGTTTCGGCGGCGACCCCTACTACCTCCTCTCCGGCTTCGGCGGCATCCTGCTGGGCCTGGCGATCGGCGTCGCCAACGCCCACCTGCGGCTGGGCCTGCTGATCACCGCGGCCCTCGCCCTGGGCGCCTACCTGGTGTTCGGCACCCTGCTGGCGGTCCCGGATTCGGCCATCGCCGGTTTCGTCCCCACCCTGGACTCGCTGCGGATCCTGCTGCTGGGCATCGTCTTCTCCTGGAAGGACATGCTCACAGTCGGTGTCCCGGTAGGAACCGCCGGCGGGGTGCTCATCGTCCCCTTCATCAGCTCGATGGTTACCGCCCTGGTGGCCGCGGTCCTGACCTGGCGGGTCCGGAGCCCGTACTTCCCGCTGCTTCCCGTCCTGGTCCTGTTCGTCACCGGCATCGCGTTCAGCACCAACGCCGCTTTCCTCACGCTTGAGCGCGGCATCGGGCTCACGGTCCTCGGCATCGCCTGGGCCACCTTCCGCCGTGACGCCCTGCGGCGCCAGAGCACACGCAGGGTGGCGGTCAACAACCCGCAGACCGATTCCTCCACTACCCGCAAGGCCAGGATCCGGCGGCTGGGCATGGCAGCCGGCGTGATCGCCGTAAGTGTCGGCGTCACGGCGCTGTCCGCACCACTGGTGACGGCCGGCGATGACCGGAAAGTGCTCCGGAACGTGGTGGTCCCGCCGTTCGACCCGAAGGACTACATCACCCCGCTGGCAAGCTTCCGCACCTACGTGAAGGACAAAAAGGACGACACCCTGTTCGTGGTCAAGGGGCTTCCCCGCGACGGGCGGGTCCGGCTGGGCGCCCTGGACGCGTTCAACGGCACCAACTACAACATGGACCCCAACGGTTCGGGCAATTTCAGCAAGGTGGGAGACACCGAGTCCATCAACACGCTGGCCGACACCTCCGGAACCGTCCCCACCAACGATTACTCGATCAACATCACCATCGAGGACTACCAGGGCTTCTTTGTTCCCGGCGGGCGCAAGACCACCGGCCTGAGCTTCGATGACAGCGCCTCGGCGGCCGCCTCGGGCCTGTACTTCAACTCCGGAACGGACACCGCGGTCACCACCCACGGCCTGGCCCGCGGCGACTCCTACACAGTCCAGGTTTCCGACCCCGTCAAGCTGGAACACGGACAGCTGACCCAATACGACTTCGCGAAGATCAGCATGCCGGATGCCCTGGAGGTGCCGCCGGTGGTCGGCTCCCAGGCCAACGACCTCTCCGCCGATGCGCCCACCGCCATCGACCGCGTACGGCAGATCGAGGCCCACTTCCAAAAGACCGGCGCCTTCAGCAACGGCCTGGTCAGCGAAGGGCAGCTGCCCAGCGTCTCCGGCCACGGGTCCGCCCGGATCCGGAACCTGCTCACCGCCAAGCAGATGCTCGGCGACGACGAGCAGTACGCTGTCGCGATGTCCCTGATGCTGCGGCATCTGGGCATCCCTTCCCGCGTGGTGATGGGCTTCTATCCCGACCCCACCAGCCCCGAGAACGGTGCGGGCGAGGTCAAGATCACCGGCAGGAACGTCCACGCCTGGGTCGAGGTGGCCTTTGAACGGGTGGGCTGGGTCAGCTTCGATCCCACGCCGCCGAAGGACAACGTGCCCATCCCGCCGGATCCGGAAAACAAGTCCAAGCCCAAGCCGCAGGTACTGCAGCCGCCGCCCCCGCCGCAGGAGCCTGCGGACCTTCCGCCGGACTCCTCACCGGACGCGCTCGACGCCGACGAGAAGAAGAACAATCCCTGGCTGTTCTGGGGCGCCCTGCTGGGCGCGCTGGGCGTGGCGCTGATTCCGCTGTCCATCCTCGCGCTGCCGCTGCTGCTGGTCGCCCTGCTGAAATCACGACGCCGGAAGGCGCGTTTCCGCGACGGCCAGCCTGCGCAGCGGGTCGGCGGGGGATGGAGCGAAGTGGTGAGCCTGGCGACGGACATGGGTGCCGCCGTCGACACCCGCGCCACGCGCCGGGAGAGTGCTGCGGTCCTGGCCGAGGCGTTCCCCGCCAGCCAGGCAACCACCACCATGCTGGCCCGCCGTGCGGACGCCTCCATTTTTGGCGCGGGCCAGCCCACAGAGGACGAGGTGCGCGAGTACTGGACCATCGTGGACGGTTCCCTGAAGGAGATGACCGCGACGGTCGGGTTCTGGCGCCGGCAGCAGGCACGCTTCTCGCCCAGGTCGCTCCTGGCTGATGCCCGTGGCGCGCTTAGCCGTCGCGGCGGCCGGCTGCCCCTGCCGTCCTTGCCTGCGGCCAGGCTGCGGGGACGCCGGACGGGCCAACCGCAGGACGGCGCGGACCAACACCGAACAGACACCCCTCCAACGCAAGGACCCATGACGCAGTGACCTCCGACGCCGGGCGATGCCCACGCTGCCAGCAGCCTGTCCATCCCGGGGCGGCGTTTTGCCCGGCCTGCGGGGCGCCGCTGCCCAACCGGGGCGCACGCAGCATCCGCAGCAGGGACCAGGTCCCCAGCCAGGGCATACCGGCCGGACCTTCCGCGGCCGCCGGGCAGGCTCCTGCGATTCCCGGTACTATCCCGGTAGTACAAACGTCCCCGGCCCCTTGGGCTGCGGGCATCGCACATGCGGACGCGGCGCCGGGGGACGCCGGCGGTTCCACCGGCCAGGTGGGTGCCGCTCCAGGGGGAGGAACGGGAATGGCAACAAACCTTCGGCTTGTCCCGGCC
Source organism: Arthrobacter sp. AD-310 (assembly GCF_054656615.1). Lineage (NCBI taxonomy): Bacteria > Bacillati > Actinomycetota > Actinomycetes > Micrococcales > Micrococcaceae > Arthrobacter > Arthrobacter sp. AD-310. The sequence continues at coordinate 137,107 of NZ_BAAHNO010000001.1, forward strand.
ACGGCGGGCAAGCGGCTCGGTGCTGCCGTCATCGACTGGCTGCCGCCCCTGGCGGTCCTGGTGGTGTCGTTCGCCGTGGGCTTTGCCGGCGTGACGCGTACCCGCAGCGGCGGGTTCATCATCTACGACACAGCATCCCTGGTGTTGTTTGGCGGCATCGGGCTGGGCCTGGCCGTCGTCTATCTCTTCGTGGTCATGGGCCTGGAAGCGCGGACGGGAAAGACGCCCGGGAACCTGCTGATGGGGATCCGCAGCGCCGACAACGACGGGTATGCCCCCGGCGCCGGAGCAGTGTTCCTGCGCGGACTGGTCACCGGGGCCGGCATCCTGTTGGCCGCGGCCGGCGCGGTCCTGGTGGTGGTCTTCCAGTGGTTCGGCCCTGCCCTGTTCATCCTCGGCCCGCTGGTGCTGGCCGGCACCGTGTGGGCGGTGCTGGTAGTGGTCTCGAACAGGTGGGACAAAAACGGCCGGCTGCGCGGCTGGCACGACACCGCGGCCAAAACCCTCGCCTTCGACATCAAGGCAGGCCGTGATCCCATTACGACCGGCGGAATCCAGGGACCCTACAGTTTCGCGCCGCTCGACCTGCCGCCCGTCCAGCAAGTGGTTTCCCCCGTGGCCGGCGCACCCAGGTTCAACAACGCGCAGGCGCCGGCACATCACGCACACTCGACGGCACAGCCCGTGCAGGCCGCGGCAGGTCCGGTCCAGGCGCCCCAGCCGGCGACGCCGCCCGTTCCCATAGAAACGGCAGCCGCGCACACCATGCCGTCGCAGACGATGCCCTACACCTCGCCCGCCTCCTTTGCGCCGCCAGCCACCGGAGCTGCGGAAGTGCAGCATCCGCAGACAGACGACGACGTCGAACGCACCCAGGTGCGTCCCGGCAACGCCGGCCCGGCACAGGTCGCGGTGCTGCGGATCAGGCTCGACGACGGCCGCGACTTCCAGCTCGACCGCAGTGTCCTGGTGGGCCGCAACCCCGTGGGCCAGGCGGGCGAACAGCACGCCCAACTGCTCGCCGTCGACGATCCCGGCCGCTCCATTTCAAAGACCCACCTGCACCTGCTCACCGACGGCGCAGGAGTCTGGGTGACGGACCGGAACTCAACCAACGGCAGTGCCGTAACAACCCCTGACGGCCACCGCACCGCGCTCGAGCCGGGCGTCCCCAGTTTTGTCACCCCGGGCTCCAGCGTCCACTTTGGAGACCGCACCTTTTACCTAGGACAGGCATGAACCAACAGCCCGCCAGCGTTCCGCCCACCGCACAGAACGGGCAGGGACTCACCCTCGCCTACGGGTACGGAACGGACCGTGGACTCCGTCGTGAACTGAACGAGGATTCGTTCATCGCCTCCGATCCCGTCTTCGCCGTCGCCGACGGGATGGGCGGCCACGAGGCCGGCGAGATCGCCAGCGGAATGTGCGTCCGCGCGCTGGCGGCGATGCCCCAGCTCACCAACGGCGAGCGGACCGCCACGGCGGCGGTCCTGCAGCAGTACCTGGTCCGCGCCGACGACTCCATCCGGGAAGCCACAGGCGCCCGGGCCGGAACAACCCTGACCGGCGCCGTGGTTGTGGAGCAGATGGGCGTGCCGTACTGGCTGGTCATGAACATCGGCGACTCCCGCACCTACCGGCTCAGCCAGGGCCGGCTCGAGCAGATCAGCGTGGACCACTCCGAGGTCCAGGAACTGGTGGACGCCGGGGAGATCACCCCCCAGCAGGCCACCGTCCACCCCCGCCGGCACGTCGTCACCCGCGCGCTGGGCACCGGCGATGAGACAGAGGCCGACTACTGGCTGCTGCCCGTCGAGGAAGGGGACCGTGTCCTGGTGTGCTCGGACGGCCTGACCTCCGAACTGAGCGACGAGCACATCTTCCACATCCTGAGCACCGTGGGCCAGCCACAGGACGCGGTGGACGCCTTGATCCAGGCGGCGCTGCGGAGCGGTGGCAGGGACAACGTCACCGTGATCGTGGTGGACGCCCGGAACGTGCTGAACGACGCCGGCGCCGCCACCACCGCGCCCCGTCAGGACGCGCCGGCCGAGGATGACATTACGCTGCCGCGCGCCCATGTGGTGGAGCCGGCCGATGCCGCCACCCGGCCCGTGCCGCAGCAAAAACCGGACGCCGGGCCGGACGCCGCCCCGGGTGCGAACGCCTCCGGCGGGAACGACGCGGGTGGGAGCAGCGAAAGCGGGGAGCCGTCCAATGGAGCGCACTAGTTACGTGCCCGGCTCCTGGCTGGGGGTGGTGCGGTCCGGCACCGCCGTCCTGCTGGGCCCCGGCACCCCGCCCGCCCTCGTCCGCGCGCTGTGGGACCTGCTGGCGGACAGGCCTCCCGTCCACGAGGTGCTGCACGCCGTTACCAGCAGTTCCGGCGGATCGCTTGCCAACATGCCGTCGTTCGGAATCCTGGACTTCAACGGATCGCTCCGCGTTTTCCTGCGCGGGGACCTGGACCTCACCGTGGGGCAGCCGGACGCCGCCGTGGAACTCAACGGCCGTGATGTGACCACCTGGAACGAACGCCGTTTCGCCCTGCCGGCGCAGTGCACGCTGGCCATCCCGGGCGCGGGAGAGGCCGGGCTCCCCGACCTGCCGCTCGCCGAGGGCGTCATCCTCCTGCAGTCGCTGACCCTCGGGTCGGCCGGCCAGGCTGCCGTCACTGCCGGGCAGCCTGCTTTCACCGCAAGCCGACCCGCCGCCGTCGTAGTGGGCCCGGACGGGAACGCCGACATCCGGGAGGAACCTTCCGGGCCCGCGCCTGCTGCTTCCGCGCCTGTTGCTTCCGCGTCGGCTGCTCCTGCATTGGCTGCTCCCGGGGCTGATCCCGCCAGCGTGCCGGAACTGACCATCGTGCCTGAACACGAGGTGTCCGTGGCCACCGTCCTCGAAGTCCTGGACGACGACGGGGACCTGCTGGAACCCGGCGCGGTGCAGGCCGACGAGGGTGCCGGCGGGCCGCACGCCGGCCCCGCCGCCGGCC
>NZ_BAAHNO010000002.1:0-56726 GCF_054656615.1 Arthrobacter sp. AD-310
GGTGCGGCCGGAACGGCCGGCGCAGGGTTGGCAGGGAGGGGATCGGCCGGGGCAGGACCGCCGGGAGCGGGGTTTGCCGGGGCGGGCCTGCCGGGTGCGGCAGGTTTGGGGGCGGCCGCAGCGGCAGCGGCCTGGCGGCGGGCCTGCTCCTCGGCCGCGGCGCGTTTGGCTGCCTGCGCTGCCTCGTAGGCGGCGAGCGCCGCCTGGCCCTGCCGGTACTCCTGTTCCACGGCCGCCGTCGTCCCCTTGAGCGACGCAAGCTGCGCTGTGAGCACTTCGTTGCGCCGCTGCTCTTCTCCGATCTGGCGCACCAGGGCCGACTGCGCAGACCGGGCGGCATCGAGTTTCGCCCTCGACTCCCCCGCCAGCCGCTCCCGTTCGGCTGCCGCGGCCTTTTGCTGCTCCGCCAGGGACAGGCTGGCGTTGCCGGCGGCCCTCGCTTTGCTGACGAGGTCCGCCGTCTTTTCCCCGACAATCTGCACAACGTTGAGGCCGTCAATACTGTTGTTTTCCAGGGCATCCAGGGCCACGAAAAATCCGATGGTGGTCCCGCCGGTTTTGTAGGACTGCGCGGCAAGGTTGCCGATTGCCTTCTGGTGGCGTGCCAGCTCGGCTTCGGCCGCCGCTGCCTGGGCGGACAGGTCGTCCACCCGGGCGGAGGCGGACTGCAGGGCGGCATCGGCTGCGGCATACTCCGCGGCGGAGGCCACCGCGGCCGCGCCCACGGACTCGGACTCGGCCTGGAGGCCCGCCAGGAGCCCGGTTATCCTGTCGATTTCCGCCGCCGTGCCCGCTTCCGATTCCTGCGCTTTCCGGACCTCGTCCCAGGACGGGTAGCCCTCCGGCGGCGCCTCGCCGGCGGAGGCCGGCAGCAGCGCGGCGGAGCATGCAAGGGCACAGGCCAGCAAGGCCCCCAGCAGCGGGGACGTCATCGTTCTACCGGACAGGCGCATAGTTCCGAAGCCTACCGGGTTCAACGCCGGGTTGAGGGTTGGCGGCCTGACATCGTTATGCAGCGGAGACTGGGACCCCTGGATACCGCCCTAGACGTGTTCGGCGAACCAGGCGAGGGTGTCGTTCCACGCGGCCGTGGCCTGTGCTTCGTTGTAGCGATCGCCCGTGTCGTTGTGGAAGGCGTGGTCACCCCCGGGTACACGGTGAGCCGGTGCACCACGCCGGACTTCTCCAGGGCATCCTCCAGGGCGGGCATAGCTATCCGCCGGCCATCCACAAAGTCCTGCCCGGCAAGGTGATCGAAGGCGGCGGCGAAATCGGCCACGCGCCGGTGGGCACCGGCGCGGGTGGGGCAAGATCATGGAGCGAACGGGCAGTCAATTTATTGTTTTGTGACATAAATAACAGCACTCTTCGGCGTGGCACTATCTTCCGTGGTCAGATGCGGGTGCTACAAAAATCCACGCGATTGCTTAATCCGAGAGCGGCGACTCGCATGTTACCTAAACGTGACAATTGGAGGGGGCCGGGTTAGGGTCTTAAACGTGTCCCTCCCAGACGGGACATTCCCCTCAGCATGCCGAGCCCTGCCGCTGAACCGGGACTTCATCGCTTTCCTGTTGGCAGGGACGGGGGAACCAAGTTTCCGCGGCTTCATCGAAGCCTTGGGGTTAAGTCGAAGAGCGCCTCCAACCGGGGCCGCTTTCGGCCGGGTATCTCCAACCCGAACCCGACAGCTCACCCCGCAGGCATGGGAGAGGCGATCAACTGTGTCAAAGAATTTTCCTACCGCCCGTCACCGCGCGACTCCGGCCCGCTCAATCGCGCTCCAGGGCTTGGCTGTTTCCGCAAAGTCCCAGGCCCTGACGCTCGGCCGTCCGGTGCTCGCAGTTGCCGCTGCATCCGGCATTGCGTTCGGCATCGGGGCTCCGGCCCACGCAGGGGTGAGCGGCCCGGACACCACCGAAACCACTAACGTCCAGGCTTACTCCGCACCTGCCGCGGCAGTTGCCGCCCCGGCACCTGCTGCAGCCAACGTCTACACCGTGGTTTCCGGCGACACGCTCGGCGCCATTTCCACTGCGCACGGCGTCAGCCTGAACGACGTCCTGGCAGCAAACGGCCTGGACATCTCGGCCATCATTTACCCGGGCGACCAGATCACCATCCCGGCCGCAGGCTACGCAGCACCCGCTGCCGCTCCGGTCCAGGCAGCGTCCGCACCGGTGAACACCGGCGTGACCGTGTCCTACGCCTCAGCGACCCCGGCCCCCGCCCCTGCTCCTGCTGCAACCGGCACGGGCACCGGCGCCGCGATCCTGGCTTCGGCTTACAGCCAGCTGGGCGTCCAGCAGGACTGCACCGCCATGGTCGAGAAGGCCCTGCGCTCCGTCGGCAAGTCCGTTGGCGACCTCGCCCCGACCCAGTTCTACCAGTACGGCACCGTGGTGGGCACCCCCGCACCGGGTGACCTGGTGATCACCGCAGGCCACGTGGGCGTTTACGCCGGCGACGGCCAGGTTGTCAGCGGCGGCGTGGACGGCTACAAGACCGAGGTCCACTCCATCAGCTGGCTCGGCGGCGCTTCCTTCGTCCGCGTAGCGTAGTTCCTGGGCAGCCTGGCGGAAGCAAAGCAGCCAGGCAGTACAGCAAGGGCGGCAGCCGGTTCACTCCGGCTGCCGCCCTTGCCCGCTTAACCGGGCAGCAGGGGTAGACGGCGCTTGGCTAGGTTCCGCAGAACGTCATGTAGTTCCCGAAGTCCTCCGGCGCCCCCTCCGTGTAGAGCTCCAGGCCCGGCCGCTCATCGTAGGGCGCCGTCACCGCCTCCAGCAGCCGGGTTAGGGGACCCAGCTCTCCGTCGGTGGCGGCGGCGAGCGCTTCTTCTACCAGGTGGTTCCGGGGGATGTAGACGGGGTTGACCCGGTCCATCCGGTCGGCGTCCGGGGACAGGGACTTCCAGCGCCCGTGCCACGCGTCGAAGGCGGCCAGGTCCAGGACCATGCCGCGGACCGGGCGGACGTCGCCCAGGGCGGCCTTGCCCAGGTTCCGGAAGAACAGGGTGTAGTCCACAGGTCCGTCCTTGAGGAGCGCCACGGCCCCATCCACCAGTTCCGAGGCCGTGTCTGCTTCCGGCGTTCCCGGCCGGACGCCGGCCAGGCCCAGCTTGGCCTTCATGCCGCCGAACCAGGCGTCGCTGTACTGGCGCCGGAATGCCCCCAGGGCCTCCACGGCCGGGGCAACAGCCTGTTCCTGGTCCTCGTTGATCAGCGGGAGGATGGCTTCGGCGAGCCGTGCAAGGTTCCATTCGGCGATGACCGGCTGGTTCGCGTAGGCGTACCGTCCGCCGACGTCGATTGAACTGTAGACGGCGCCGGGGTTGAACGCGTCCATAAAGGCGCAGGGGCCGTAGTCGATGGTTTCCCCGGAAATGGTCATGTTGTCTGTGTTCATCACGCCATGCACGAAGCCCACCAGCATCCACTGCGCCACCAGCGAGGCCTGCGCGGTCACAACGGACGAGAACAGGGCCAGGTACGGGTTCTCCGCAGCGGCGGCGGCCGGGTGGTGCCGGCTGATGGCGTGGTCCGCGAGCCTGCGCAGAAGGTCGATGTTGTCGGTGGCCCGCGCGTACTGGAAGCTGCCCACGCGCAGGTGGCTGCTGGCTACCCGGGCAAGGACGGCACCGGGCAGCATGGTGTCGCGGCGGACCAGGCGGCCCGTTCCCACAACGGCCAGGGAGCGGGTGGTGGGGATGCCCAGTGCGTGCATCGCCTCGCTGACGAGGTACTCCCGCAGCATGGGTCCGACGACGGCGCGCCCGTCGCCTGCCCGTGCGAAGGGGGTCCGGCCGGATCCTTTAAGGTGAAGGTCATGCACGTTGCCGCGGGGGTCCGTGAGTTCGCCGAGCAGAAGCGCCCGCCCGTCCCCGAGCAGGGGCGAGTATCCGCCAAACTGGTGGCCCGCGTACGCCTGGGCTACCGGCGTCGCGCCTTCCGGCACGTGGTTGCCGGCCAGGAGCCGGATACCCTCCGCGCTGCGCAGGTAGCCGGAATCCAGTCCCAGCTCCGCCGCCAGCGGCTCGTTGAAGACAAGGAGCTGCGGCTCCGGGGCCTCCTCTGCCTGCCAGGGCACAGCCATTTCCGCCAGTTCCCGCGCGAAGCGCCCGTCGACCGTGATTGTGGATTCTGCAGATGCAGTCATGGATTAACCCTATCGCCGTGATTCGTTCGCCGGTTGATCAGCCAGGTGACCAGCCACAGGACTACGCCGATGGCCATCAGTCCGCCGGCAATCTGGTACTGGATGACGTTGCGCCCCACCCAGGGCCCGGCAAGGAACGCGCACAGGATGGCGGCCACCAGGGGAAGGGGCCCGGGCGAGGTGAAAAACACCTTGCGGTGCGGGTCCCGCTTTCGGCGCAGCACCAGGCAGGCAACGTTCACAACGGTGAAGACACACAGCAGCAGAAACGCCGTGGTACCGGAAAGGTTGGCCACTATGTTGCTCTTCGGGTCACTGGTGACATAGAGGATGAGTCCCAGCGCCAGGATGGTTGAGAAGGCGATGCCGGCCCATGGTGTGCGGCGGTGCGGCAGGACCTTGCCCAGTGGGCGCGGCAGGACGTGCTGGCGCGCCATCCCATAGATCAGCCGGCTCGCCATCAGCATGTTGATCAACGCGGTGTTGGCCACGGCGAACACCGCAAGGAAGGGGAACACCCGGTCGATCGGGAAGTCCGGTGACCCCTTATGCACCACTTCGAGCAGGGCCGCGCCTTCCGCTTCCCGGATCCCTTCCAGTTCGGTGGGCGACAGGACGCTGACCACGGATACCGCCACCAGCATGTAGAGCAGGACCGCGATGCCGAGACCGGTCAGCATGGTCCGGGGAAAGATTTTTTCGGGATTGCGGGTTTCCTCCACCATGTTTACGGAGTCCTCGAAGCCAACCATGGCGAAAAAGGCGATTGACGTGGCAGCGGTGACCGCAAGGAAGAGGCCCTTGTCCTGGTAGTCGTTGAAGACGAAGATTTCGCCGGGGTTGCCGGTGCCCTGGGCCATCACAAAGAAGCCCACGCCAATCACGATGCACAGCGCCACCATCTCCACCAGGGTGAGCACCACATTAAACTTAACGCTCTCCCCCACTCCCCGGAGGTTGATGGCCGCAAGCAGGAGCATAAATGCGAGGGCCACTGCGGTGACGACGCCCTGCCCGGGGTCCGCCATGATGCCGTTTACTTCCAGGCCGCCGAAAAAGTTCTGGGCCAGGACGTTCGCGGAAGTGGAAGCGCTGGTGATGCCGGAGCAGACCACCGCGAACGCGACCAGGAAGGTGATGAAGTGGATGCCGAAGGCCTTGTGTGTGTACAGCGCTGCGCCGGCGGCCTGCGGGTACTGGGTCACCAGTTCCAGGTAGGAGAAGGCGGTCAGGGTTGCCACCACGAACGCCAGCAGGAAGGGAAGCCACACGATGCCGCCCACGGTTCCGGCCATGGTTCCGGTGACGGCGTAAACGCCGGCGCCCAGGATGTCGCCGACGATGAAGAGGAGCAGGAGCTTGGGCCCCAGAACCCGCTTCAGGGCGGGTTCATGGTTCCCGGGAGTTACATCGTGGACTTCCTCCGACGTAGCGCTCATCTTGGGCCTCCTTGCCCGGCTGGATGGATTGCGGGAGTGTCGTGTCCGGTGTGGCGCCGCGGTGGAAACGGGATGGTCTGCAGGTCCCGGGCGGCGGTGACAGCAGTATCGGGTGCCCGGGCCGCCGCTTGGGCCTCAAGCATGCCGGCGTCGTCCCCGTACCGGGACGAGAAGTGGGTGAGCACCAGGTTCCGCGCGCCGGCGCCTGCCGCCAGCTCCCCCGCCTGCCCGGCGGTGAGGTGGCGGTACTGCCGCGCCAGCCCGGCGTCGTCATCGCTGAAGGTGGATTCCGCGACCACGAGGTCGGCACCGTCCGCCAAGTCCTCGGCGCCCAGGCAGGGCGCGGTGTCCATGATGAACGCGAAGCGCTGTCCGGGGCGGGGGATGCTCACGTCGTCGAGTACGACGCCGGCAAGGGTGCCTTCGCGCTGCAGCCGGCCGACGTCGGGGCCGGCGATGCCCGCTGCCGCCAGGCGTTCGGGCAACATGGTCCGCCCGTCCGGTTCCGTGAGCCGGTAGCCGCAGGTTTCGATGCGGTGTCTAAGATCCCGGACCTCCAGGCCATCAGCGATTGTGTCGCCACCCGAGTGCGGGTGCAGTCGGAGGTCGATTCCGGGCGAACTGATGGAGACGAGGGCGCGCACCACGTCCTCTCCGGAAGCCGGATAGTGCAGGTGAACGGGGTGGGCCACGCCGTCCAGGGCCATCCGGGACAGGACGCCGGGAAGGCCGAAGCAATGGTCGCCGTGCACGTGGGTGAGGCAGATCCTGGTGATCTGCGCGGCCGACACACCAGCGTGGATCATTTGACGCTGGGTCCCTTCACCAGGGTCGAAGAGCAGGCCCTGGCCTTCCCAGCGCAGGAAATACCCATTGTGGTTCCTGGTGCGGGTCGGGACCTGGGATGCGGTGCCGAGGATGACAAGTTCACGCATGGGATCGGAAGACCAAAAAGCAGGTTCCGGATTTCTCCGGGACCTGCTTCCTGGCCGGGCCGAGGCTCAGTGCCGCCTGAGCATGCCCATGATTTTGTGTGCCATGCCGCTGGTCCGGCCATGCATGGCGCCGGTGGTGTGCGGCGTCCGGCCTGTGGTGTTCAGCCGGTAGTTCCGGCCCGTGCCGGTGGTGCCCGCGGTGCCTGTCCTGCCGGCGATCCGTCCGGCGGCATTCCTGATCATGCTTCCAAGGTTCATGCGAAACTCCTAAGTCCTGATCGGACACTGATGTTCATCAGTGTGCTTATTAGTTTAGCGGGGATCGGATCTGGGGCCAGTGGCTGCCCGGTCAGCGTTCCAGATCCTCGGGATCGAATTCGCTCAGCGGGGAGCCGCCGAAGTTCTCCGCATCGTCACTGCCCTCGGCTTCGGGACCCGTAGGGTTTTCGCCGAAGTCGACGTCGGCCACAGCCTCACCAAGGGTGGGCGTAGCCGCCGGCATCTCATTGCCCGCTCCATCACTTGTGGCCTTCATCTCGTCACGGAGGGTCTGGTCGCTCAGGAAGTCCTCCTCCTCTCCGGACACGGCCTCTTCCTGGAGCAGCGGGTCCTCCTGCCAGCGGTCAGGATTGTTCTCCGCGGCGCCGGGGTAGCTGTCCGGCACGCCGGCCGTGACAGGGTCCAGTTCCAGGGACGCGGCAGCGCCGGGGGTTTCATCCAGGAGCACGTCGTTTTCGTCGACGACTTCAAGCTCGTCGTCCGGAAGGTTCTGCTCGGTCATGGTGGTCCCTTCTCTCGGTCGGCTACGCAGACAATAGTAAGCATACTGATGAATGCGCCCCGAGTGAACCGGTGAGGTAACGTCCGGCCACGCGCTCCCGGGGCCTCCGCTATCACCCGCACCCGCTTTTCCATGTCCTGGGCACTTTCGTATTGTTCCCAGGCGGATGCCACCCATCAGTGCAGGAGCCACGAGCTGTCCTGCGGCGGATCGTGCTTGCGGCGGAGCTTGCGCACCAGCACGACGACGGGCCAGGCCAGCAGTTGCAGCAGGCCAGCTGCCAGCAGGAGGCCGACGACGAGGACAAGGACGGGTGAGTACAACAGGAATACGCCGATGCCGGCTGCTACGTAACCGCCGGCCAGCGCAAGAAATGTCCCGGAGTCCATGGAACTTCCCTGAAGGTGAACGCCGGGCGCTGGCCCGGGCTGCGGTGGCCGCCTGCTTCCTAACGGTGAGCCCAGCGTACTCTTCCCGCCCGGGCCCCGGAAGGAGCATAAGCTGTTCGTGTGGCACCGTCTCCCTCTCCCGGCCCCCTGGAGGTCATCGTCAATTCGGGGCCGGCCGACTGGTGGGTGATCCTCGCCGGGCTGGGTCCGCTGGCTGTCCTCATCGCCGCCCTCCTGGCGTTCTACATCAACTGGCGCACCCTCAAGCAGCGGACAGCGGCTGACAAGACCGCGCTGGAGCAGAAACGCGAAGCGGACGCCCAAGCCCTCATGCAAAAAACCGAAGCTGACAGCCGGGCGGAATGGTGGCGCCGCACGCAGTGGGCCCTTGACCGGGCGCTGGACGGGGACGAAGGTACCAAAGCCCTGGGGCTGGCCACACTGGAGGTCCTGGCCCGCAGCGAACTGGCCCGCGACGAGGAACTGGAGTTGTTCGACATCGCCTGGAAGAGCGTTGCCGGCGACGATAACGGGGACGAAGGCGACGCCGACGACGGCCCGGCCTTCGTGGACGCCGCTGCGAACTTGGGCGAGAATGGGATAACAGATGAAGGCAACACGAAGGAGGCTGGACTGTGAGCGCATCGGCTGAGCACCGCTTCGTCCACACTCCGCGCAGCACCCAGGCCAAGCCAGCCAGGAAAAAGACCACCCCCGCGGAACACCGCGTCCAGGTCGCCGCGGCCCGCCTGCGCGTCACGCTTGATGAGCGGCTGGGCCGGGAAACCCCAGCCAAGACCAAAGCGCTCGCCAAAGAGCCCATCTGACCGCCGCCGTGGCTGTCGCGCCTGCAGTACCGAACGGTCCGGGTGGTGTGTGGGTGCTGTAATACTCGGATGGGATATCCGCCGCTGGGACTTCTGGGACTACCGCGCCGCCGTCGAACGCGTGGCTTTATCCGGCCGGATGCTGCAGCCGTGGGAGGTCGGGCCCGGTACGGACATCCTCCCGGAGACTGAAGTATGGCTGGTCCTCCATGGCGCCAGCGAGGCGGCTGCCGGCCTGGCCGGACACGGCATGGTGATGTCCGGCCCATGCAACATTCCCCCGGGCCGGGACCGCGGGCCTGAGGGTACTTTCATCACGGTGGCGTTTAACGCCCTGGTTCCGCTGGGTGAGCAGATCCGCCCGGCTGTCCTCCGCGAAGCCGTGCCCGCCATCCAGTGGGAGCCGGGTGCAGCCGGAGCCATCGCGGCCGTTCCGGAATCAGCCGAACCCGGACTGAGGCGGCTGTGGCAGGACCAGGGCCCGGTCCGTTACAGGTCATCGTGGCTGCTCCCGGGAACCTACCCGCCGGAGGATATCACCAGTGCCGTTGTGAACCGTTACGAGCACGACCCCGACGCGCGCAGGCTCTGCCTGGCCTTCCACGGAACTTCCTGCTCAGCATGCGGCTTCTCCTTCGAGGAATCCTTTGGCCGGGCCGGGCCGGACGCCATCGACGTTCACCACGTCGTGCCGCCGGCGCTGCTCGGACCCGGCTACGAGCTGGATGCAGTTGCCGACCTTGTTCCGCTCTGCCCCAACTGCCACACCATGGCGCACCAGGGCAGGGGCACGCCGCGCTCGGTTTCGGAGCTGCGGGACATCCTGTCCGCCTCCGGGCATTTGCGGGGCCAAGTGGTCAGCCGGCAGGTCCTGGATGCCGAGGAGGAAGCGCGCAGGATGCTCGGAGGCGGCCACGGCTGAGGCCGCCCCGGGGCCTAGCTTGCCGGCACGGCGGCATCCTCGTCGTCGACGGCTCCCAGGAGGTCCATTTCCGCGAGCCGCGCAGGGTTCTCAACGGCCTCCGCAACGGAGCCGATCAGCGCCGGGGGTACGTGGAAGTGGGTGTCGATGGCCAGCAAACCAAGCTCCGCGATTTCCTTCAGCCGTTCCATGCCCACGGTGGTCAGCAGGGCCGCGGCGTCCTGCTCCTCGTCGGGAGCGTGCTCCGGAGCGGCCAGGACCCGCTCCACCAGTGGCGGTTCAAAAGTGGTCGCCGCCGTCAGGATTGAAACCTGCAGAGCCGCCAGGCTGGCTTCCCAGGGTTGCGCCGGGTCGAGCCGGAACACTGACTGGTCCAGGAAGCAGGCCGCAAACCTCCGGTACCGCGCCAGTTGCCCCGACGGCGTGCCGTCCAGGAAGCCCGGGGCGTCCTCCGCAGGAACCACCTTGGTCGACTTAATGTCGATCAGCCCGGCGGCCTGGAGTGCAGCCCACATGCGTGCCAGCAGGGGCACGTCATGCATGCTGCGGACCACGCGAAGGTCACTGGCGGCATCTGCCTGGCTGGTGCTGCCGGTGGCAGCCACGCCGACACATGCGGCGGCCGCTTCGATATCGCGCAGGCGGAGGGCGCCCGTGCCTGTGACGGGTTTTCCGTCACCGATCCACGAAAGCAGCGCGGAGGCCCGCTGGATCAGGGGCAGGCCCCGGAACGCTGCGAGCGCCTCGTCGTCGGAAATGTCCGGCACCTCGATCTGCGGTTGCCCGCCGGCAGTGGCGAGGCCTTCGAAATAGTCGTGGGCGCGGGCAAGATGCTCGTCGCTTCCCGTCCACCTGCCGGTTTCAGCGAGGAATTCGACGTAGCTGCGGATGGCGTCGACGATGTAGGCAGCGCGTTCCGATTCCGGAACTTCCGCGTTCTGCCCGGCCTCGGCGTCGGCCACGGCGCCGGAGACAGCGTCAGCCAGGGCTGCCGGATCAAGGCTTGTCACCTCCGCCGCGGCGGTGACGTCCAGGTAGCGGCTGAGGACCGGTTCGATCAGCTTCAGGTATTCCATTGCGGCGGCGGCTGCCCCCGGCATGCCGTCGTCGAACCACTGCACAAAAGCCGGCGCCAGGGAGTCCAGTGCCCGTGCGGCGCGGAATGAACTCAGGGAGACGGAGCTGGAGTTCGGCTTCCCTGCTCCGCCTTTCGCCGCGCGCCGTTTTTTGTTGTTCTTGCCCACCGTGCACCTGTCTGCTCGAAATTATTGCGGGTTCGACGCTACTGACTTCGGTGGCGGGATGCCACTTGCCGGCCCGGATTTGAGTCCGCACCCTCACATTCCGTGTTTCTGGGGGTTATCCTCAAAGGGCGTATCCGGTTGTTGGGGCATCAGGGCGGGGGGCTAGGCGCCCCGCGGTGTGCCTGCCGCGGGCCAGTTTCATAATTTGCATTCACACCGGGGTGACCCGGCGGATTTCAAAGGAAACGAGCATGGGCCGTCGACGGGCAGAAATAGCCCCAACCTATCCCCGCTGGGTCTGGGTCGCCGCAGCAGCCGCAGTTGCACTCCTCATCGTCGGTGGCGCGTTCGTGCTGCGGACGGTCGCCTTCCCCGACACTCCCCAGGCAGGCGGGACTCCTCCGGGCACTGGCGGCCCGCCGTCGTCGGAAGAATCCCTGCCGCAGGACAGCCCTGCCGCCGCGGCCGGAGCGTCCCCCTGCATCCCCCTCAACATCCTCACGTCGCTGGAAAACGCGGACATGGTGCGGGCACTGGCTGCCGAATACACTTCGAAACCCCGCAGCGTCGACGGAAAATGCGTGACGCCCGCGGTCACCCAGGAAAAGTCCGGCCTGGCGGCGGACAAGGTCGCCGCGCAGTTCCCCGCCCTGGGCGCCGGCGGTAAACCCGCCATCTGGCTGCCGGACTCGTCCGCATGGTTGCGCATTGCGGGCAGGGATGCCGGCAGCGGGGCCGTCCCCCAGCAGGGAACCAGCATCGCCCGGAGTGCGGTTGTTGTGGCGCTGCCGGAAACGATGGCTGCCGCGCTGGGTTGGGACGATAAGGCTCCGTCATGGTCCGAGGTCTTCACAACGGCCGGGGACCCGGACGTCTGGGAACGCCTCGGGCACGGCGACTGGGGCAAGTTCAAGTTCGGGAAGGCCAGTCCGCTTGTCTCGACGTCGGGCCTGATGGCCCTGGCCGCCTCCTACGGTGCCGCGGGCGGCAACGTAGGCGGCCTGGACGACATGGATTTGAACGACGCCGGGGTGGTGGACAAGGTGCGTGCCGGGGAACTGCGGACCAGCCACTACATGGCCACACCCGAGCACTTCCTCTGGCACGTCAGGGAGGCCGATAACGCCGGAAAGGTCTCCGAATTCCTGTCCGCCGTGATCGTGGACGAAAAATTCGTCTGGGACTACAACCGGGGAGTGGTGAGTGAGGACGGGATTACGAAGCATACAGGTTCGGCGCCCAGGGAACCGCTCAAGGCTGTCTACCCCAGCGACGGCGTGCCCGTGGCGGACAACCCGGCAGTCATCCTCAAGGGAGACTGGGTAGGAAACGAGCAGCGCCTGGCAGCCCGCGACTTCCTGGCGTTCGCGGTGACGGAGCAGGGACAGAGCGTCGTAAAAGCGTCAGGGTACCGGACCCTCCAGGGCCGGGTGGAGCCCGGGGTGGCGGAGACGGGACGGTACGCTGCCACGCTGCAGCCGCTTCCCCTGCCCCGGGCCGAAGTGCTGGCCGCCCTGCAGGAAAGCTTCCCGGAAGTCCGCAAGCGGGCCAGGGCCTTGTTCCTGCTGGATGTCTCGGAGTCCATGGCGCACGAGGAGCAGGGGGTCACCAAGCTGCAGCGGGCCAAGGACGCCATCGTTAAAGCCCTCGACCACTTTGTCGCTGGGGACGAGGTCGGGCTGGCGGCGTTCTCGCATGTTGAGGACGGCCCCCTGGAACCGGGCCTCGTCAGTCCGGTGGCCCCCTTTGAAACCGGCAGGGAGGACATCGTCACCAAGCTCAACGGACTCCAGACCCTGGACGCGACTCCGCTGTTCGAAGCGGTGGGCCGCTTCGCCGGGGACCAGGCCCGGGACTATAAGGACACGTACATCAACACCATCGTGCTTCTGAGTGATGGCAAGAACGATTCCACCCACCCCGGTGACCTCAACGGGCTGTCCGAACAGCTGAAGCGCCAGAACGGCACGACGCCGGTACTGGTCTTCACCCTGGCTTACGGGCCTGAGGCAGACGTCCCCACCCTGCTGGGGATAGCCAAGGCCAGCGGGGCGCATTACTATGACGCGACCGATGCCACCCGGCTCGAAGAGGTGCTGGGTGAACTGGTGACCAGTTTCTAGGCCGGCCGCCCGGGCAAAGCTGGGCAGCCCCGGAAACCGAGAGGAGCCCTACGTGGACAGCAGCCCTGAAACGTGGTTTCTGGGGGCCGACGAACGGGGAAATGCGGCCACGGAGGTGCATGCCGGTGCCGGATCACGGTCCTGGTCGGAGGGGAACCTGGTGCGGCCCCTTATACATGGGGCCACGTACTTCGCGCGGCTGCATGAGGAGCTGTCCGCGCTGCAGAAGGGCGACCGCGTCTGGTTCACGGACTGGCGCGGCGACGGCGACGAGCGGCTTACGCCGGACGGCCCGACCATCGGCGCGCTGCTGGAAAGGCTTGCACGCGAGGGTGTGGAAGTCCGGGGCCTGGTCTGGAGGTCCCACGGTGAGCGCGTGTCAGCGCCGATGAGCGGCCGGTCAAACCAGCATTTCAGCCGTGAGGTCAACGACGCCGGCGGCGAGGTACTGCTCGACCAACGGGTCCGCCTTTTCGGTTGCCATCACCAAAAACTCGTGGTCATCCGGCGGCGCGGGGACCCGTCCCGGGACGTCGCGTTCGTAGGCGGGATTGATCTGTCGCACAGCAGACGGGACGATGCCGTACATGCGGGAGACCCGCAAGCGGTCGAGATGGATCCGCGGTACGGGAAACGGCCTCCCTGGCACGATGCGGCCATTGAATTGCGCGGGCCGGTGGTGGCTGATGTGCTCGAGTTGTTCGCCGAACGGTGGAATGACCCCCACCCGTTGGACCACCGCACACCTTACGGGATGCTGCTGCACCGCCTGGCGAGGATGCCGAGGCATCCCCAACCGCTTCCGGAAACCGCGCCGCCGCCACCGCCTGCCGGTCCGCATGCCGTCCAGCTGCTGCGCACGTACGGGGTGCGCCGCCCGCCGTTTCCGTTTGCCCCCGAAGGTGAACGGAGCGTGGCCCGTGCCTATTCGAAGGCTTTCGCCCTGGCGCGCTCGCTGATCTACATCGAAGACCAGTACCTGTGGTCTTCCGAGGTGGCCGACGGAATTGCAGACGCCCTGGCGAAGAACCTGGAACTGCAGGTCATTGCTGTGGTGCCCCGGTATCCGGACGCGGACGGTGTGCTGTCCGGGCCGCCCAAGCGGGCGGCGCAGGTGCGTGCCATCAACATCATGCGCCGGGCTGCTCCTGGCAGGGTCGGTGTGTTCGATTTGGAGAACAAGGCCGGCACCCCTATCTACGTCCATGCCAAAATCTGCATTATCGATGACACCTGGTTCACCATCGGGTCGGATAACTTCAACCGCCGGTCGTGGACCACGGACAGCGAGCTGACATGTGCCGTCATCGACATGGCGACGTCCGGCAGCAGGCAGGCTGGCGCAGTCCCGGGCGCTCCCGAGCCCCTGGCCCGCGACCTCCGGCGGCAACTCTGGGCCGAGCACCTGGGCTTGGAGCCGGAGGATCCGCAGCTGGACGCCATAAAGGGCGGCCTGGGACTGTGGAACGCAACCGCCGATGCCCTGGACCAATGGCACCAGGAAGGCCGCTCATCCAACCGGCCCCGCGGCCACGTGCGCCGCCACCCTACGGAAAATGTGCGGCGCTTTCAGCGCCTCTGGGCGGACGCTGCCAACAGGCTTGTTGTCGATCCTGATGGCCGGCCCCGCGGCATGCGTGGGTCAAACAGGTTCTAAACAGCGAAGAACAGGCAGGCGGAGAACGGGCCCAAGGCTTGCCATCGGATTCCTAAGCATGCTTATGATGTAGGTGGCCGACTGAGTACGGCTGCCAACCAAGGGAGGAAACGCTATGGGACTGGGCGACAAGATTGAGAACGCGGCCGAGAAGGCCGGAGGCAAGGGCAAGGAAGCGGCCGGCGCCGCGACCGGCGACGAAAGCCTGCGGGCCGAAGGCCAGGCGGACCAGGCAAAGGGCGATCTGAAGCAGGCAGGCGAGAAGGTCAAGGACGCCTTCAAGAAGGACTGACCCTTTATAACAAAAGGCGCACCCGGCGAACGGGGTGCGCCTTTTGTTGTGTCGGGGCATTTGCGGTCATGAACGCGTAACGGCTTCTTCAACCCAATCACGTGTCGATAACCCTTGTGCGCGGGCTGTGTATCAGGACGCGTCCCGTTCCTACACTGGGCCAATGGAGACGATTACCGCGATGATCCTGGTTTTCGCTGCCGCCTTCGCCTGGATTGGCTTGACGGTTTATGTGCTCCTGCATTTGCGCCGCCGCCGCAACGGCTCCACCCTGGTGGCAACGGCCCCGGGCCATGACGGGCATGTCCGCGGTCGTCCACAGCTGCCCTGGCGCCACCACCATCCGGCAGCGAACCGGACCAGGGCACGCCGCAAGCTGCATCTACGGAAAGTGCGGGGCTAGGCGGGGTACGAACGCCCTGAGGCCGGGATCAGGGGACACCGCCTAACGGCGGATTCCCGGCGGACGTGAAATAGCGAGCGCCCACCCTCCGGCCAGCCCGATGGCGAGCAGCACGGTAACGAACCCTATCGACGGTCCGCTCGTCCAGGTCAAAGCGTCGCCATACCGCATCAGGGCAATAGCCTGCAGAATGACGAACGCAACGGAAGTCAGTGCCACCGGGCGAACGGAGCGGAGGTCGCCGCTCAACTGGCCCTGCCCGGCCGCCCACCCGAGACCGATCAGCCAGGCCCCGACTGCCCTTGCTGTCAGCTCGGACAGTTGCCACGGCCACCACACGGCCGCAAATAACGGTACAGCCAGGAGCGCCACGCCATACAGCACGAGAACCGCAGCGATTCCGCCAAGCAGCCACCGGAGCCCGGCGGGCAGCACCGGCCGCCGTTCCGCCGTCGGGGTGTTGCGGATAGCCGGCCGGGACCGCACCTGAACCCGGCTGATGACAACCATCGCCACCGGCACCACCGCATAGATTGCCAGCCACGCCCAGGCGGCAAATTGGGCCAGGGGCCCACTGCCTGGTGACAGGTGGAAGCGGTCGAGATGAAGCAGGGTGATTCCAAGGGTCAGCGACGTAAAGACGAACACGGGCCACACCGCCAGCCTCGCCGAATCCCACCTCGCAGAGCGGGCGCCCGTTACTTCAAGGCCCGCGCTGGCCCAGTAGGCCGCGCCAAGGAAAACGGCGGTCATGGGCGGGTTGACCGTCCAGGCGAACCATTCCGCTGTCCGGAGCGGAAACACAAACAGCACCAGTCCGGCAAGAAACACAAGGAACGCGGCGACATAGAGCAACCCCCGCATCGCCGGAATCACTGGTGCAGTGTCAGTTGAGGCGGACATCACCGGACAGTTCCTCGGGTTCCGGCACGTTCATCGCGGGTAGGGGGCGCGGCTGGCACTGGGTTCTCTGCAAGGTAGGTGTGCAGCATCGAGACCACGGTAGCGCCATCCCCCACCGCGGTGGCCACTCTTTTAATCGAGCCGGACCGCACGTCGCCGATTGCGAAAATTCCCGGCATGCTGGTTTCCAGCGGCAAGGGCTGCCTATCCGAATTTACGGAGTGGGCGTCGTTGGCATCCCTGCGGACACCCGTGCGCAGGAAACCGGCCGGATCGCGCTCGACGGCGTCAGGCAGCCAAGCGGTCCGCGGCACCGAACCGATCAGGACGAAAAGGCCACCCGCTTCGATGTACTCGCCCTGGTTCGCGTCGGCGGCTCCGGATGCTGCGACCTTGACTGCGGTAAGGAATCCGTCCTGGTTGCGGGCACCGACGATTATGGTGTTGTACCGGATTGCGACATTCCGTGTGGCCTGGAGTTGGGAAATGAGGTACTCCGACATGGTGGCCGACAGAGTGGGACCGCGCACCAGCAGCGTCACTTTCTTCGCATATTTTGCCAAGTGGAGGACAGCCTGCCCGGCCGAGTTGCCGCCGCCAACCACACAAACATTTTTGCCGGCCATCGAGGGCGCCTCGGAGACTGTGGCCCCGTAGAAGACTCCCCTGCCGACCAGGTCCTCGAGCTGGGGTATGCCGAGGCGGCGGTAGTCCACGCCCGTGGCCACCACCACCGTGCGGCAGCGCACGGTACTGCCATCGGAGATCGACACGGTATACAACGTTCCCTCGATGCCGACCCTGTCCGCCTTCCGCAGGAACAGGAAGTCCGTACCCAGGGTCCAGGCCTGGTGAAAAGACCGGAAGGCAAGGTGGGCGCCGCTGACGCCCCGGGAGAACCCCGGGTAGTTGCGGATCAACGAACTGGTGCCGGCCTGGCCTCCCACGGCCTCTCCCTCCACCACCAGGGTGGAGAGTCCCTCGGAGGAGGCATAGACGGCAGTTGCGAGACCGGAGGGGCCGGCCCCAACAACCACGACATCGAAGATCTTTTCAGCCGGCGGCGGCCGCGTCACCCCCATCGCCTGCGCAATCTCCAGGTCGCTGGGGTTCTCGAGAACTACCGGGGGACTTGTGAACTGCAGCACCAGGACCGGAAGTTCGGGGCTTTGCAGGCCCAGGTTCTCGAGGGTGCGCGTGGCCATGTCGGACCCGAAAGGGTGGAAGCCCACGGGGATGTGGTTCCGGCTCAGGGAGTCGCGCAATGTGTGTGTGCGTTCGTCCCCAACCTTTCCGATCAGCCGTACCGCCTCGAAGCCCACCCCCTGGGCCAGGTGCCAGTCGTCGAGCGCGTCGGTGATCGCCCCATGGAATTCTTCGTCGCGGGGCCGTTCGGGACGTATGATCAACAACTCGGCGTGTCCTTGGGCGATCGCGCGGAATACGGTGGGCGCGCTGGCGAAGTCGCCCCATGTCACCACCACCGCGCGCTTGGCCGCCGGGTGGAAGCCGTAGGCACGCCGCAGGAAATCGAGCCCGCCGCGGTCATCCGGTCCGTAGCACCCAAGGATGAGGGCAACGGGCCGGTTCCAGCGGCGCAGCCCCTCGAGTACCGCCCGCCCGTGGGCATGGCTGGCGCAGACAACCACCTCGTAGTCGGCGCCGTACCGTCGGCGCAGCTCATCGCCAAGGATTCGCCGGGAGGCTGGATCGGTGGTTGCAATCAGCATGATCGGGACCGAGTCATCCATGGCCGCCGTCTTTCCGGTTCAAGGGTTCGGTGGCGCTCACGTTACTCGCGCCGGGATGTCGGCGACAAGGGTTTTTGGCCCCCTGCCACTGCGTCAATCCAGTCATTCCAAGGACGCGGGGACTCTGCCAGAATAACTCCCGGAGGACCTATGGATGATCGTGCTGTTCCGGGAATCAGCCTCACCGCCACCCCCAGCGGAACGGGCTGCACTGAATGCCTCAGCGGTGAAGGCCCTGGATGGTGGCTGCACCTTCGCCGCTGCGCCCAGTGCGGCCACATCGGTTGCTGCGATTCGTCGCCGTCCCAGCATGCCAGTGCCCACGCGCGCACTGAAGGCCACCCCGTCATGAGGTCGTTTGAACCAGGTGAGAACTGGTTTTACCAGCTCACCACACAGAAGTTCTTCCGCGGCCCGCGGCTTCCGGATCCCCAGTCCCGGCCGCCGGAGCAGCCGTCACCAGCTCCGGCTGACAAGGTGCCGGCCGACTGGCGGGAGCACCTGCACCGGTAACCCTGGTCCGGAACGGCGCGGGCCGGCGTCGGGATACCGCAAAGGATGCTGGTTAGGCTGGGTGGATGGCGACAGTTATCCTCGTGCGGCACGGACGCACCACAGCCAATGCCGCTGGACTGCTGGCCGGCCGGGCCGCTGGCGTAAGTTTGGACCAGATCGGGCGCGAGCAAGCAGCTTTGACCGGCGACCGGCTCGCGGTGGTGCCCCTGGCAGGGGTGGTGTCGAGCCCCCTTGAGCGTTGCCAGCAAACCGCCCAGTTCATCCTCGACCGCCAGGCTGGTAATCCCGCTGCGTTGGCCGAGTCCGATCTTACCGAGTGCGATTACGGCCGATGGCAGGGCCGGATGCTCAGCGATCTCGCGAGCGAGGGTTTGTGGGCGGCTGTGCAGTCGCAGCCGTCAGCCGTCGTCTTTCCCGGCGGTGAACCCATGGCAGCGATGCAAGCGCGGTCGGTAGCAGCAATCCGGCGCCACGATGCAGCCTTCGAAGCCGAGTACGGGCCGGGAGCAGTGTGGGTGGCCGTGAGCCACGGTGACGTCATCAAATCAATCCTCGCCGACGCGCTCGGTATGCACCTCGACCTGTTCCAGCGCATTAACGTGGGTCCCGCCTCCCTATCGATCGTCCACTATGGTGCCGCGCGGCCGACCGTCCATGCGACCAACACCGACGCGGGGGATCTGTCATGGCTCTCAAAAGGCATCGGCTCTGGTGACGCGCCGGTGGGCGGCGGCGCGGGGCACATGGCCCAGTAAAGGCCGCGTGCCTAAAATACTGACATGCCCACACGTGTTCACGAGTTTTCCTGGCCTGACCGGGTCGTCATCGGCACTGTCGGCGTTCCGGGGTCCCGCACGTTCTACCTGCAGGTTCGCACAGGAAAGCTGATTGTGAGCATTGCCCTGGAGAAGCAGCAGTCGGCCCAGCTGGCCGAAAAGATTGACGATGTCCTCGATCAGCTCAGCATCCTCAAGGGCAACCCGTTCAGCGTTCCCGAGAGCACTCCCATCGAACTCGTCGACAATGACCAACTCGAACCGGTCGAAGAGCAGTTCCGGACCGGAACCATGAGCCTGGGGTGGGACCCGACGACGGCGCAGGTGGTCATCGAGGCGTATCCGATCACCGGGATCGGCGAGGATGACAGCGACGGCGAGACGCCGGATGAGGACGACGCTGACGTTCCCGAGATGCTGGTGGTGCGGATGCCGGTCGGCATGGCCCGCGCCTTCACCAAGCGCACGCGTGAGGTGGTCGGCGCCGGGCGGCCCGCATGCCCGCTCTGCGGTTATCCGGTGGACCCCGACGGCCACGTTTGCACTCTGCCCGACGTCTGATGCCGGCACCCGACCTGCTCACTTTCGAGCTGACGCTCACCGGCCGCATCAGGACGGCGTCGAACGCCACCTTTCTGGGCAGCATCGGCGGGACCTCGGTCGTTTATAAACCGATAGCGGGAGAGAAACCGCTGTGGGATTTTCCCGACGGTTTCCTTGCCCACCGCGAGGTCGCCGCCTACCTCGTTTCCGAGGTCCTTGGCTGGAACATTGTGCCACGCACCTGGCTCCGCGATGGTCCTCTGGGCGAGGGAATGGTGCAGCTGTGGCAGGAGTCTGACCCGGACCGGAACGCGGTGGACCTCGTTGCGTCGGAGGACGTACCGGCGACCGGGTGGAAACAGGTCCTGGAAGGCCAGGACGAGCAGGGGCGGACGGTCGCCCTCATTCACGAGGACACTCCGGAGTTGAGGCGCATGGCGGTGTTCGACGTCGTCGTCAACAACGCCGACCGCAAAGGCGATCACGTCCTTGCCATGCCAGACGGACACCGGCATGGAGTGGATCACGGGCTCACCTTTCACCAGAACCATAAGCTGCGCACGGTGCTGTGGGGGTGGCTGGGCGATGCCTTGACCGTCCAGGAGCTGGACGGCGTCGACCGTGTCATCGAAGGACTGCATGGTGAGCTGGGCCGAAAGCTGGCGAACCTGCTCAGCGCCGAGGAAATCGACTCACTCGGCGCCCGCTGCCGCCGGTTGCGCCTGACAGGGCGGTTTCCAGCTCCTGGCGGTGAGATGTCGGCAGTGCCTTGGCCGCTGTTTTAGGCGGCGCTGTTCCGATCCGGAAGGCAAGAGAGGCGGCCGACTTTGGTCGACCGCCTCTCTTGCCTTCGTAGCCCGAAACCTTAGAAGTCCCAGTCCTCGTCTTCGGTGTTCACAGCCTTGCCGATCACGTAGGACGAACCGGACCCGGAGAAGAAGTCGTGGTTCTCGTCAGCGTTCGGGGACAGCGCCGAAAGGATGGCCGGGTTCACGTCGGTGACAGACGCCGGGAACATGGCCTCGTAGCCCAGGTTCATCAGCGCCTTGTTCGCGTTGTAGTGCAGGAACTTCTTGACGTCCTCGGCCAGGCCCACGCCGTCGTATAGATCGTGGGTGTACTGGACCTCGTTCTCGTACAGCTCGAAGAGCAGCTCGAACGTGTAGTCCTTGATCTCCTGGCGGCGCTCCTCGGACACGGTCTCCAGACCGCGCTGGAACTTGTAGCCGATGTAGTAGCCGTGCACTGCCTCATCGCGGATGATCAGGCGGATCAGGTCTGCCGTGTTCGTCAGCTTCGCGCGCGAGGACCAGTACATGGGCAGGTAGAAGCCCGAGTAGAACAGGAAGCTCTCCAGCAGCGTGGAGGCCACCTTGCGCTTCAGGGGGTCGTCGCCCTGGTAGTAGTCCATGACGATCTGGGCCTTCTTCTGAAGGTTCTCGTTCTCGGTGGACCAGCGGAAGGCGTCGTCGATCTCCTTGGTGGAGCACAAGGTGGAGAAGATCGAGGAGTAGCTCTTGGCGTGGACGGCCTCCATGAACGCGATGTTCGTGTAGACGGCCTCCTCATGCGGGGTCAGCGCATCCGGAATCAGAGAGACTGCACCGACGGTGCCCTGGATGGTGTCCAGGAGGGTCAGGCCCGTGAACACACGCATGGTGAGCTGCTGCTCGGCCGGCGTCAGGGTGTTCCAGGACTGGACGTCATTGGACAGCGGCACCTTCTCCGGCAGCCAGAAGTTGTTGACCAGGCGGTTCCAGACCTCCACGTCCTTGTCGTCCTGGATGCGGTTCCAGTTGATGGCCTCGACGTGGCTCAGCAGCTTGACCTTCTCAGTCATCTTTTCCTCCGACTAATACTTCGCCGGACAGATATCTCCATCTCAGCAAGTTACTGAAGGGTGGGCGGGGCTGCCCCCACCCACCCAATGCTATGTTCTAGACGCGCTGTGAAATCGTTGAGTCCGGATTCCGCTTGGCGCTCGCGTTAGAAACAAACTTACCCGTTTCAACTGACCGGTTCACCGTCTTCGCGTTATTCGTGCCGGACCCCACATACTCGAAGGCCGTCGTCTTCGGCCACCTCGCAGCAGCGGCATTGTTGACGAATTTTCCAGTGATAGCGCTACGCGCCACCTTGCGAGCCATGGAGGCTCCCTTCTGCCGAAGTGTATCGGCTCGGAGTTAGCGCAGACCGTTTGCCTTGCGCTGGCACCTCGCCATCAATGGCTTCGACACTAGGCCGGACCAGTTGATACACTCGACGTTCCAGAGTGACATTTGGACGCGTCTCGTTAGCGAGATGTTTTGAGGAGTCATGTTTCAGCATGGCTCCTCAAGCTTTTAAAGCTTGCGTACGACGGCGGGCGGCACCCGCCGTCGTAATCAACCTAAAAAGGTTTCATAGTGCGCAGCTGACGCAACCCTCCACCTCGGTCCCTTCCAGCGCGAGCTGGCGGAGGCGGATGTAGTAGAGCGTCTTGATGCCCTTGCGCCAGGCGTAGATCTGGGCCTTGTTGATGTCGCGGGTGGTGGCGGTGTCCTTGAAGAACAGCGTCAGGGACAGGCCCTGGTCCACGTGCTGGGTGGCAGCGGCGTAGGTGTCGATGATCTTCTCGTAGCCGATCTCGTACGCGTCCTGGTAGTAGTCCAGGTTGTCGTTGGTGAGGTACGGCGCCGGGTAGTAGACGCGCCCGATCTTGCCTTCCTTGCGGATCTCGATCTTGGCCGCCACCGGGTGGATGGAGGAGGTCGAGTTGTTGATGTAGGAGATCGAGCCCGTCGGCGGCACGGCCTGCAGGTTCTGGTTGTAGATGCCGTGCTCCATGACCGAGGCCTTTAGCTCGCGCCAGTCGTCCTGGGTGGGAATGTGGTGGCCGGCGAAGAGCTCGCGGACGCGCTCGGTCTCCGGGACCCACTCCTGCTCGGTGTACTTGTCGAAGAACTCGCCGGATGCGTACTTGGAGTTCTCGAACCCGCCGAACGTCTGGCCGGTTTCGATGGCCAGCCGGTTGGAAGCGCGCAGGGCGTGGAACAGCACCGTGTAGAAGTAGATGTTGGTGAAGTCCAGGCCCTCTTCGGAACCGTAGTGGACCCGCTCGCGGGCCAGGTAGCCGTGCAGGTTCATCTGGCCCAGCCCGATCGCGTGGGACTTGGCGTTGCCCTCGGCCACGGACGGCACCGAGTTGATGTAGGACATGTCCGACACTGCGCTAAGTGCCCGGATGGCCGTCTCGATGGACGTCCCGAAGTCCGGCGAGTCCATGGTCTTGGCAATGTTCATAGAGCCGAGGTTGCACGAGATGTCCTTGCCGACGGTCTGGTACGTGAGATCCTCGTTGTAGAGGGACGGCGTGGAGACCTGCAGGATCTCCGAGCAGAGGTTGCTCATGGTGATCTTGCCGGCGATCGGGTTGGCCCGGTTCACGGTGTCCTCGAACATGATGTACGGGTAGCCGGACTCGAACTGGATCTCCGCGAGGGTCTGGAAGAACTCGCGGGCGCTGATCTTGGTCTTCTTGATCCGGGAATCGTCCACCATCTCGTAGTACTTCTCGGTGACCGAGACGTCCGAGAACGGAACACCGTAGACGCGTTCGACGTCGTACGGCGAGAACAGGTACATGTCCTCGTTCTTCTTGGCCAGCTCGAAGGTGATGTCCGGGATGACAACGCCCAGGGAGAGGGTCTTGATGCGGATCTTCTCGTCCGCGTTCTCCCGCTTGGTGTCCAGGAACCGGTAGATGTCCGGGTGGTGGGCGTGCAGGTACACGGCGCCGGCACCCTGGCGGGCGCCGAGCTGGTTGGCGTAGGAGAAGCTGTCTTCGAGGAGCTTCATCACGGGGATGACTCCGGACGACTGGTTTTCGATCTGCTTGATCGGTGCGCCGTGCTCGCGGATGTTGGTCAGCGACAGGGCGACGCCGCCGCCGCGCTTGGAGAGCTGCAGGGCGGAGTTGATGCCGCGGGCGATCGACTCCATGTTGTCCTCGATGCGGAGGAGGAAGCAGGAGACGAGCTCGCCGCGCTGGGCCTTGCCGGCGTTCAGGAACGTGGGCGTTGCCGGCTGGAAGCGGCCATCGATGATTTCGTCCACCAGACGGGTGGCGAGTTCCTCATTGCCGCGGGCCAGGTGCATGGCCACCATGCACACGCGGTCCTCGTAGCGCTCCAGGTAACGCTTGCCGTCGAAGGTCTTCAGCGTGTAGGAGGTGTAGAACTTGAACGCACCCAGGAAGGTTTCGAAGCGGAACTTCTTCTTGTAGGCACGGTTGAACAGCTCACGGATGAAGTTCATCGTGTACTGGTCCAGCGTTTCGCGCTCGTAGTACTGGTTCTTCACCAGGTAGTCGAGCTTTTCCTCCAGGTCATGGAAGAACACGGTGTTGTTGTTGACGTGCTGCAGGAAGTACTGGTGTGCAGCCTCGCGGTCAGCCTCAAACTGGATCTCGCCGCTGGGTCCGTAGAGGTTGAGCATCGCGTTCAGCTCGTGATAGCCCAGGCCCTTGTAGGCAGCCGGCAACTCGGGCTTCTGGGCCCTGGTTACTTCTGTTTCTGCGACAGTCGTGTCCAAAACGTGTCCAATCCATTGTTTACCCGGGACACGTCGTCTGGCGTGCCCATTAGTTCAAAGCGGTAGAGGTGCGGTACCCCGCACTTGGCGGCGATGATGTCCCCCGCCATGCAGTAGTTGTCCCCGAAGTTTGTGTTGCCGGCTCCGATGACCCCTCGGAGCAGCTGCCTGTTCTGCGGGTTGTTCAGGAACCTGATGACCTGTTTGGGGACTGACCCCTCTCCCCCGGTGCCGCCGTACGTGGGCACCACCAGCACGAAGGGCCGGGTGGCGAGGAGGGGTGCATCCCGTGGATACAGTGGAATCCGGGCAACCTGGCGCCCCAGCTTTGAAACGAAGCGGCTGGTGTTCTCGGATGCCGAGGAAAAGTAGATGAGCTGGCTGTCGGTGACAACGTGCTCCGGGCCATGGCCGGAAGGAGCCGGCGGGGACACCTCCACGCGCTGAGCCGCGTGGATTGCGGAGGCCTTGCGGTCTTGCTGCGCTGCTGGTGCTGCCATGGGAGTCACCTCAGCTGGTTCGTTGTTGCCGGCAGGAAAAGCAGGGCTCCTAGGCCACGGAGGAAACGGTGGAGAGCGCCAGTTCTTCGATCTTGTCCGGACGGAAGCCGGACCAGTGGTCCTGGTCGGTGACCACAACGGGAGCCTGCATGTAGCCCAGTGCCTTCAGGCGCTCGAGGGCCTCGGCGTCCTGGGAGATGTCAACGCTCTGGTAGGTGATGCCCTTCTTGTCGAGCGCGCGGTAGGTGGCGTTGCACTGAACACAAGCAGGCTTGGTGTAAACCGTGACGGTCATGGTCGCTGTCCCCTTTTGTCGAAATCGTCGGCTGGTCCGGTGTCCCCGTCCAAGCTGTATGTCGATACTACATGTAGTGCAGACGCCTCTTTGGAACCCCAAGATGATGTATTACAAGTATGTCATTTAATGCACCGTTAATCCACAGGGAGGGGTCTTCAAAATGTCCGGAATCGCGCCGATTTCGCGGACAGAATCCACACCCTGTGGAGTAGTTAGGCACAATTAACGCCCAGCGTGTCGCGGAAAAGACGGCGTGTCGCGGCCCCCGGGAGGGCCGGAAGCGCACCAAAAAGGGGTCCCGAAGTGACCTTCGGAACCCCTCCAGGTGATTAACGGCACGACGCCGGCCCCCGGCCGGGCGCCCGGGATACGGTCCGCTCCACCGGCCACCGCCGCCGGCGGCTAGAGCTGCGCCTCGCGGCGGTCCAGCACAATCTGCTGCACGTCCAGGTACCCCGACTGGAAGCCGGCACGGGAGTAGCAGAGGTAGAACAGCCACATGCGCTGGAAGACGGCATCGAACCCCAGGTCCGCCACATCACGGGACCGCGCCAGGAAGCGCTCCTCCCACAGCCTCAGGGTTGCCGCGTAGTGGTCCCCCATCCCCATCCGTTCGCGCACACGCAGTGTGGTGTGCTGCTGTGTCACGCCCTCAATTGCCCGGACGGACGGCAGGAAGCCGCCGGGGAAAATGTACTTGTGGACCCACGTGTACGCGTTGCGGGTGGCAAGCATCCGCCCGTGCGGCATGGTGATCGCCTGGATGGCGACCTTCCCGCCCGGGGCCAGGACCCGGTCGATGGTCTGGAAATAGATCGGCCAATACTCGTAGCCGACGGCCTCGATCATCTCGACTGACACCACGGCGTCGTACTCGCCTTCCACGGCGCGGTAGTCCTGCAGCGCCACGGTCACACGGTCCGCGTAGCCGGCGGCGGCGATGCGTTCCTGTGCGAGGACCTGCTGTTCGCTGGAGAGGGTGACGCTGTAGACGGTGGCACCCCGTGCCGCTGCCCGGAGCGCCAGTTCGCCCCAGCCGGTGCCGATTTCCAGGAGCCGGGTTCCGGTACCCACGCCGGCTTTGTCCAGGAGCCTGTCGATCTTGGCCTGCTGCGCCTCTGCCAGCGCTTCCCAAGGCACCGTGTCCAGGGGTCCGGCCGAGGCTGGGAACAGCGCCGACGAGTAGCTCATGGTGGCGTCAAGGAAAGCCGCGAACAGGTCATTGGACAGGTCGTAGTGCCGGGAGATGTTGCTGCGCGTGTTCTGCTCGGCGTTGCGTTCCTGCTGGGGGGTTCGCGGCAGGTACAGCGTGCGCAGTTTTTGCAGGGGCCCGGGAATCAGGGTGTCCACCGACGCAGCGAACACTTCCAGCACAGCCGCCAGGTCGGACGCTTCCCAGTCGCCGGCCATGTATGACTCCCCCAGGCCGATCAGCCCGTTGTCGCCGATCCGGGCCTCGAACGCTTCGGGGCGGACCATGGCCATCACCGGGGCGCCGGCACCGCCGGTCCCCAGGATGTTGCCGTCCGGGTATTCCACCCGGAGGGGCAGCCGGTTTACTGCTCCTCTGAAAAGGAGGCCCGCCACCTTTCCGGCCATCCGCGCTTTTGCTCCCGACGGCGGCACGGCCACTTCCGGCCATACCTGCGGGTCGATCGTGGCGGGCGATGCCGGGACGGATGGGGCGGCGGGTCCGTTGTCGTCCGTCATTGTCATTGAACTGCCTCCTGTGGAGAGTGGTGCGGCCGGGCGACGACGGGCAGGCGTCTTGCCCAGAGTGTAATGCCCTGCACCCGGATCAGCGCGGATACCAGCAGCGGCGCGGCCGGCACTGCAATGGCTGCGGCGAGGATGTTCCAGGGCGTGGCGGGGCGCCGCCGGCCGTCCATCGTGGCCACGAACGGGCGGGACCCCTCCCGCTCCAGGACGATCGATACCGCCAGCCGGTCGCCGGGTGCCGGCAGCTTCATGCGGTATCGGCCGTCCACGTCGTTGAAGGGCGACACGTAGAACGCTTTCGGGACGGACGCCCTGCCGGCCTGGTCCGTCCGGAGCAGGTAGCAGTGCCGCTCCCCGTAGGTGTTGTGCACCTCCGCCACCACGCACTCAAGCTCACCGGTGGTCCGGTAGCACCAGAACAGGGTCAGCGGGTTGAATACGTAGCCGAACACCCGGGCGCTGGCCAGCATGTGGATAGGCCCGCCGTCGGGCTCAATTCCCTTCGTGCGCAGGAACCGCTCCACGTTGGACCGGATGGTGGCATCAGGGTCACCGAGGTGGTCGCCGGCGCGGAATACCGCCAGCGGCCTGAGCGGCAGCGGAAGCCGCGGAAGCCGGTCAACGTCCACGAACCAGCTGTAGCTGCGGTAGGTGAACCTGTTCTTCAGGGGACTTTGCCGCACATGGGAAATGGATGTGCGGTAGATCGCTGCGGTGCCGCTCATGCCGGTTCCACCGCGGCGGCAAGGCGCCGTACACCGTCGTCGTACAGGGCCGCAGGCCACGAGCGGCCCAGCTTCTCCGCGGCGCGGACGCCGGACAACGCGCC
This sequence comes from Arthrobacter sp. AD-310, assembly GCF_054656615.1. Taxonomy (NCBI): domain Bacteria; kingdom Bacillati; phylum Actinomycetota; class Actinomycetes; order Micrococcales; family Micrococcaceae; genus Arthrobacter; species Arthrobacter sp. AD-310. The sequence goes on from NZ_BAAHNO010000002.1 coordinate 27,575, forward strand.
GTCCTCATGGAAGCCCCAGCCCAGGTAGGCGCCGGCATAGGCTATCCGGTGGTCGCTGAGCCCAGCAATGGCCTGTTGTGCACGCAGCGATTCGGGCGTGTACTGCGGGTGCTCGTAAACCATGCGTTCCAGGACGGCGTCGCCGGCAATCAGGTCCGATTCGCCCAGGCTTACGAGGTAAGGCTGACCGTCCGCAGGTTCAAGCCTTTGCAGCCTGGTGAGGTCATAGCTGACCAGGACCTTGTCCGGGCGGGCATCGCAGGCGGGCAGCCGGTAGTTCCAGGACGCCTTCGCGTTGTCGGCCGACGGCAGCACGGCGGGATCACGGTGGAACACGGTGTGGTTGACGGAGTAGGGCATGCCGCCCAGGGCTTCCTTTTCCTCCGGGGTGGCGTCGGCCAGGAAGCCAAGTGCCTGGGCGGGGTGTGTGGCGATGACGACGGCGTCGAAGTCTTCCAGCCCGTCGGCGGCGGCGAGCTCCACGCCGTCGTCCAGCCGCCTGATAGCGGTGACGGGCGTGTTGAGCCGCACATCGGGCAGGGTCGCGGCAAGTTTCTCCACGTACCGGGCCGACCCGCCCGTGACCGTCCTCCACTGCGGCGAGCCCTTGATGCCCAGCATCCCGTGGTGCCCAAGGAACGTGAAGAGGTAGCGGGCGGGGTAGGCAAGGGCCGTGGCCGGGTCGCAGGACCAGACGGCACTGACCACGGGTGTCATGAAGTGGGAGATGAAGTAGGGGCTGAAATTCTCCCGGACCAGGAATTCGCCCAGGGTCAGCTCCGGGGCGGCCGTTTCCTCCCCGGCCACGGCTGACACCGGTGCGGTGTCAAGCAGGGCCCGGGCCTTGCGGTAAAAGCGCGTCACCTCCAGCAGCATCAGAAGGTACCGGCCGCGCAGCAGGCTGGACGGCCGGGCGATGATGCCGCGGCCGTGGTCACGGGCACCCGCGTATTCAAGCCCGCACCCGTCACAGCGGATGGACATGCTCATCTCGGAGTCCTGCGTTTCCACTCCCAACTCGGCGAACAGCCGCAGCAGGGTCGGGTAGGTCCGCTCGTTGTGGACGAGGAATCCAGTGTCGATGCCCAGGACCGTGCCGTCCGGCTGCGGCACGTCGTGGGTGTGGGCATGGCCGCCGAGGCGGGAGCCGGCCTCGAAAAGCGTCACGTCGTCCTCCCGGTTGAGGACATAGGCGGCCGTCAGTCCCGCCACTCCGCTGCCGATGACGGCCACGCGCCGTCGTCCGCCTCCACTCGCTGCTGCGTCAGGTGACAATTTATGCTCCTCTGCTGAACATTTGCCATTGGTGGGTATACAGACGGCAATTCGGCGCAGCACCGGGCACGGATGGGTGCAGTACTGTGGGCTGGTGGTAAATCCGGTGCACCTGAAGACCCTGATGGAGGTTACGCGGCTGGGCTCCTTTGCGGCCGCAGCCGCAACGCTGGGCTACACGGCTTCCGCCGTCTCCCAACAGATGTCCGCGCTGGAACGGGACACCGGCGTCGTCCTGTTCCAGCGGTCGGCGCGGAGCGTGGTGCCTACGGAGGCCGCCGTCGTGATGACGCGCCATGCCGCGAAGGTGCTGACGGACATCGAGGCGCTGATGGCCGCCGCCGCCAGGACCCAGGACAGCGCCAGCCAGGAACTGCGGCTGGGCATCTTTCCGAGCCTGGCGACCTACGTGCTGCCCCGCATCCTGAAGAACCCGGCCTGGAAGAACCTTGGCATCGACCTGAAGGTGTCCGTGGCTGAACCCGGCCAGACCATCCAGGGCCTGCGCGCCGGCGGTGACCTGGACCTGGCCGTGGTCTTCCAGGTGGGCCAGACCGGGGTGGCGTGGCCTGCGACGATCAACCGGCAATGGATCGGCGACGACGACTTCCGGGTGGTGTTGCCCAAGGGTTGGGGTTTCCGCCCGGAGGCCCAGGTGTCAGCCGATCACCTTTCCGAGCTGCCGTGGATCATGCACCACCCCGGAACCAGCGACGCCATGGTGATTGAACGGCTGTTTGCGGGCTGCAACCTCCATCCGCGGGTTGTGGCGCACAGTGACGACTTCCACGCCAGCCTCGAAATGGCGGCCGCGGGGCTGGGCGCGGCGCTGGTTCCCGAGCTCGCGTTGCGGAACAAGCCGGCCGGCGTCGTCGTGCTGGACGTCCCCGAAATCCGGCTGGCGCGCAACGTTTTCGCACTGCTGATCAATGACCGCAAAACTGCACGTGTGCAGCTGTTCGTGGACCTCATGGCCGAGACGCTGGCGGGGATGCGCACCGCAGTGAATTAGGCGCGAACGCTGGAATGCTCTGGGCTTCGGGTCTATGTTGAACTTATGAGCAAGGTAGCGAGCCAGCACTTTGGAGAGATTGAGCTCAATCACGGCAGGGAGCACGCGATTGCCGCGAAGCACGAGCTGCACGGCCAGCCGCTGGAACTCGACCTGAACATCACCGCCCACGACCACTTCGACGAAGCCGCACTGCGGAAGGTCGAATACCGGCTGCGGTTCCTTCCGGAGCTGGTGGACGAAGTCAAGGACATGATCGCCGAGGAGCTGGAGCAGGAAGGCACCAGCCCGCAGGAATACCTGCATTTCCACTGCAACGCCCTCAAGGATGAGCACCTGCAGAAGGTCTTCGGCGTGGAGGAACGCAGCCAGCTCACGAACGACGTCTTCCTCAAAGCCCTCAAGCTGGGCCACGTGGGCATCTACCCCGGGCAGCCGGAGCGCTACTTCGTCCTGGACTTCACGCTTGGGGAGCATTTCACGGATGAAGTCCTGGTTGCCTCCGCGGACGAGGACGGTGTTGTGGACGACGAGATCGTCTGGGAGTCCTGAAATCGGTAGTTGAAAACACGACGCCGGGCGGCCACCTTCCGAGGTGGCTGCCCGGCATCCGTTTTCGGTGCTTCAGGCTGGTTCGCCGTTTCCGGCAGTTCTGCGCAGACCGTCCGGGTTGCCTTGACCAGGTTGCGCAGGGACTCTAAGGAGCTCAGCTGGCGAGCTGCGGGCGCGCGATGCTTTCCCGCGGGCCGCGGGGGCGGCTGAACCGCGGAAGGGCCAGCTTATCCAGCACCTCGAGCGCGCTTTGGTGCTCGTTGAAGGTATAGATGTGGATGCCGGGCGCCCCGGCGTCCAGGGCCGCTTTCGAAAGATCGACAGTGGCGTCGACTCCGATATGGAGGCGTTCCAGGTCGCTGTCAGCGGCAGCCAGCTTTGCCATGAGTTCCGGATCCGGTTCCACGCCGGTCAGTTCACCGAGGCGGTTGAGGCGGCGGAGGCTGGTCAGCGGCATGACGCCGGGGATGATCGGGATGGTGACCCCGGCGCGGCGCGCCCTCGCGAGGAGGTCGGTGTACTGGTCAGCGTGGAAGAACACCTGTGTGATGGCGAAGTCAGCGCCGGAACGCTGCTTTGCCAGCAGCACCTCGACGTCATGCTCCTCGCTCGGCGATTCCGGATGACGGGCGGGGTAGGCAGCCACGCCAACGGCGATCTTACCCGCACACAGCAGTGCAGAACGCCGCTGCTCAACCCGTCGGATGAGGTCAATGAGGTCCTGGGCGTAACGGAGCGAGCCGTCGGTCACCTGGCCGCCCTTCGGCAGGTCGCCGCGGAGGGCCAGGATGCCGCGCACGCCAGTGTCCAGCAACTGGCCGATAATCCCGGCCAGTTCCTGTGGCGTGTTGCCGATGCAGGTGAGGTGTGCCAGCGGCCGGAGCGTGGTCTCAAGCAGGAGGCGGTTGATCAACTCGACGGCGGTGTCCCGGTTGGAACCGCTGGCACCGTAGGTGACGGAGACGTAGTCCGGCTCGGTGGTCTCGAGTTCACGGATGGTGGTCCACAGTGTGTCGGCCGCTGCCGGCGAACGGGGCGGGAACAACTCGTAGGACAGAGCCACGGGAGCAGCGTCAGATAGATTTGGATGTGTCTCAATGAGGCTTGGTGGTGACATTTGCGTCCTTGGCTTTGGGCCATTGGGGTCCTGCCTGCCACGGTTGTGGCTGCAGTCCGGCAATGAATTTGAGTTTGGGGAACACTAAAGAACTCCACAGGACGCAGGCGCGACTGTTACGCCTGGAACGAAGTCCTCCGTGAGCAAATGTCAGGCCCACATGGGGGCACCCACATCCTCCGAACGGAGGATCGCTGACACGTTACCGCGGTAACTTGTCTACGACTTTAGGAGTAACGGCGCGGCGCAAGCAAGTTGGCTCCCGAATTAAGACACAGTCTTACGCCCTGTTTCGCCCGCGGAACAGAATTATCTTCGTCCGATTCGCCCCCGTTGTGCTGGTGCGTGCAAACCCGCGGGCTACCAGGGACGGTCCGGGCCGGACGAATAATCCGTATCCTTGAGATACTCCTCGCGTTCCCGCCCGGCATTGCGTTCGCGCTGGGCCTGCCGGGCACTCTCTTCGAGCTGCTCCAACTGGTTCTGCCGGGCAGCTTCCTGTTCGGGTGCCTCTTCCTGCGGCGTGTCGCCCGGTGTCCCTGGCGGCGTGGCGGCGGCTGCCACTTTGTCGTTCAGGCGCTCTTCGGCCTGGGACAGCCGACGGCCCGAGTCCGACGCAGAGGCCCCCTTTAGGCACCCAGGCGGAGCGTCCTCCACCACGCCGAGGGCTTCGGCGTACAAGGCAGCAGCGGATGCAGGGTCCCCCGAGTCCAGCTTCCCGTCGCCCATTTTCTCAGTAGCGAGGCTGAGGTTTATCCGCACAATGCACTCGTCCGGGGATCCACCGGGCACCACGGCCAGCGCGTCCTCGAACAGGACCCTCGCCGCGGCGTAGTCCCCGGCCATCGCACGGCCGTCGCCTGCCGCGAAGGACGCCTTATGGGGTTCGACGGCGTTTGCCACACCAAGTGCCCTGGCAGCCTCCTCAACAGCTGCAGAGTTCCCGGCGTCGAAGGCCGCAGCAGCGCGGCCAGCCAGCACATTGAGGCTGAGCAGCTTCGCTGCCACGCAGAGCACAAGGAATACCGGCACGGCCGACCAGAGCAGAAGGCGCCGCCTCCTGGCCCTCATCGGGCTACTTCCCGTTCCGTTGCCGCTCCACGGCCGGGACCAGACGCTGACTCCACCTTGCCGGGCTGAAGCTCACGGATTCGGCGGACGAGCGTATGGGCCTCAACCAGGGCAAGGACGAAAGCCGCGGCGGCGAAGATCCAGTACAGCTCCAACCGCCCCGGCAGCGACATCGTGTCCCGCGTACGCTCCAGGTTCCCTGGACGAGCTTCCTGCAGCATGGGCTCCGTAGAGTCGCCGGCGGCCCGGTGCACGTATGGCACGCCGAGCTGCGAGGCGATCCCGCGCAGCCGGTCCTCGTCGATCCGGGACCTGGCATCCGCCCCGCCGTCCTGGACGTAGGCCGCGTCGGCGGTGCCGCCGTCGGATTCTGTTCCGTTGTTCTCCTTCATGCGCCCGCCGGCCTGGGTCCCGTAACCCAGCACCGCTCCCCCGCTGACCAGGCCGCTGTCCAGGTGCAGGGGTGCGGGCTCCTGTGCGCTGGTCTGCTCGCCGTCGCCAAGGTAGAAGACAACCCGCGGCCGTTCCGGATGGGCGTCCCGTGCCTGGGCCAGGCGGTCTGAAAGCACCTCGCGCGCGGCCGTCACGCTGCTGCCCTTTGAATAGAACGTCACTTGCGGCTCGAGGACCGAAATGATGGTGTCCAGTGCCAGGGTATCGGTGGTCAGCGGCATCCGGACGTGCCCTTCGGTGTCGAAGGTAATCACCGAGAAGCGCGCTCCGGGCAGTTCTTCGGCAACCGCCATGACGTCCTGCCGCACCCCGTCCAGCCGGGGTGCCCCGCTGCCGTAATCCTCGGCCACCATACTGGTGGTGGTGTCGACCACAAAGAAGACGTTGAGGTCGGCAGTGGCTGGCTCGGCCGTTCCCCCGGGAAGGCCCGGCCGCAGCAGCGCGGCCAGCAGCAGCGCCACCAGCAGGCCCCGGCGCCAGGCACGAAGTCGAGGTAGCCATGTACGCGGGCGCGGTATGTGATGCAGACGTGTCACAGCCGCAACCGCCACAACGCACCACACAGGACGAGGCCGGACAACAGCGCGGCGGCCAGCGGGACGCCGGGCTCGTCCGAAACTACGGCCCGTGGCGCACCCTGGATGGCAGCAGTTTCGGTTTCCTCGACCTGCGCAACAATGCCCGGGATCGCTTCGGCGCTGTCCAGGGGGTAGTACGAGCCTCCGGTGGATTCAGCCGCGGCCTTCAACTGCGCGCCGGGCTGGTCTGCTCCGGCGCCATAGTCGAGGTCGCCCGGATTGAGCGCATATACCTTTACATTCCGGTCCTTCGCCAGGGCCGCAGCCTCGCCCAGGGTCATGATGGGGTCGCCGGAGAGGAAATTGTCGGTCGCCAGGACCACGGACCGCGAGCGCAGGAGGCCCTCCTGGTCCCGGGTTCCGCCGGCGCCATCCTGCCGGGGGAAGCTGGCCAGGCACGACGCCAGGCCGTCACCGATCAGTGAGGAACCCCGGCCACTCCAGGTGCCGGCGAGGAAGCCGGAACTTCCGGGTTTGCCGTCGAACGCATCCCGGGCGAGCTGCAGCTGTTCCTGGGCGTAGCCGTAGTCGTCGGTCAACGGAAAGACCTGGACCGCCGTGCTGTCGAAAACAGTGAGGCCGATCCTTTCGCCGGCGAATTCCCGGACCAGCCCGGCGAAGACGTCCACCACCGCTGAGTCTGCGCTGCTCATGGACCCGGAGGCGTCCAGGCAGAGCATGATGTCCCGGTTGTGCTGTTCGGACCGGGTGGTGGTCAGATCCACCGGCCGGGCTGCCGCCGCCACGGTCGACACCAGCAGCGCTGCACAGGCCGCCCCCGCCACTGCCAGCCACCGCTTATGGCGCCGCAGCGCTGCCTGGTATTCCGGCAGCGAGGTAAGCCTGTCGGTATGGGCGGCAGGCCGCCGTCGTCCGTCACCCTTGCGCCCTGCCTGGAAAACTGCCCGGCCGACGGCGGCAGCGGCCACCGCAGCCAGGGGAACCATCCACCAGAACATCAGTTCCACGCGCCCACCACCTCACGCGCGCGGGCCGCGGCGGCGTGGGCGGACGGCAGCGGCTCGGGCCCGAACTCGCCCGGGTACAGCGCGTCCACGGCCTCGGCGGCCGCTGGCAGCGGGTGCTGCGCCAGGTCGTCGCGGGTCATCCGGAGGGCATCCACGCCCGTCGCGTCGCGGATGAAGCTGCGCAACAGGATACTGATCTCCTGGTGGGTGGCACGGAGGCTGAGGCGTCCTTCCGCGGCGCGGCGTTCGGCGTCGTCAATGCGTTGCAGGTAGGCCGCTTTGAGCGCGGGGAGATCGGTCAGGGCGGCGTGTCGCCCCGCCGCTGTTTCAAGCGGACGACGGCGGGTGGCGGCAAAGATGAACACGTACCAGCCGGCAACGAGGGCCAGGAGCGCGATGCCGGCCCACATCCACCACGGGCTGTACTGGAGCGGCGGGTAAAACCCGGGGTCAGCCTGCACGCCGGTGCCTTTCCAGGAGTGCGAACAGCGCCGTGACCACGTCCCGGGTACCGGCCACCTCCCCCTCGGTGATTCCCGCCGTGCGCAGCATGGCGTGCCGGTCCGTGTCCCGCGCGGTTTGCGCTTCCTTGTAGGCGGCCGCCACAGCGGGATCCAGGCCCAGGTGCGCAGGCAGGACCTCGGAACCGGCCACGCTGTAGTAGTCGACGGCACCGTCCGGACCGGACGGCACAAGGTCTGCGTCACGCACGGTGAGCCACAGGATTTCGTGCTGTGCGCGCATCCGGCGCAGGATCTGCCCAAGGGATGGGCCGGCTGCGATCTCATCCGAGACGACGAAGAGCAGGTGGCGTCCCTTGACGGTCCGCACCACATGCTCCAGCTGGGATTCGAGACGGCTGGGCGCCGCGTCCAGGCCTATTGCGTCGTGCACGTCCCGGAGGAGCCGTTCCAGGTGGGGCTCACCTGCCCTGGCGGGGACAGTACGGGTGGCTGTGGAGTCACCGCCGACCAGTCCCACCACATCACCGTGCCGGTGGGCCAGGTACCCCATCACGCCCAGGGCCATGATGGCGATGTCCTTCTTCGCCTCACCCGACCTCGCGGCGGCTGCCATGTTGCGGCCCGTGTCGGCCACCAGGAACAGCGTCTGGCGGCGGACAGCGACGTAGCGTTTGATCAGCGGGGAACCGTGCCGCGCCGATGCCTTCCAGTCGATGTCCCGGACCTCGTCGCCAGGCACATAGGCTCGCAGGTCGTCGAAGTCAAGGCTGCGGCCGCGGAAGACGGAACCGTACTCGCCGTCGAGCATCCCTCGGGCTTTGCGGTGCGCGAAGATGGCCATTTTCGACTTCACGCGCATCAGGAGACTGGCCATGCGTGACTCAGGGTGTCTGGACGGAGGCCACGACGGCGTCGATCACTGTTTCAACGGGAACCTGCTCAGCCACGGCGTCAAAGTTGAGGATCAGCCGGTGCCGGAGAACGCGGTGCGCCAGCGCCTTGACGTCTTCCGGGATAACGTGGTCCCGGCCGTTCAGGAGGGCCACGGCCCGTGCCGCCTGGCTGAACGCGATACTGGCGCGGGGGCTGGCGCCGAACTCGATGAAGCCTGCCAGCCGCTGGTCAATGTACTGGTGCGCGTTCCGCGTCACGAAAACCAGGCCCACGATGTAGTTGACGATGGACGCGTCCAGATAGATGCGCCGGACCACATCCTGGACCTCCAGGATGGAATCCAATGAGGCGGCCGCGGCGGGAGCCTGCGCGGGGTTGAAGACCCCGGCGTCGATCCGGCGGATGATCTCCGCTTCCTCGGCCGGTGACGGATAGTCCAGCACCTCCTTGAGCATGAAACGGTCCATCTGCGCTTCCGGAAGCTGGTAGGTCCCCTCCTGCTCAATGGGGTTCTGGGTGGCGAGGACCAGGAACGGTGACGGCAGCCGGTAGTCCTGGCCGCCGATGGACGTCTGGCGTTCCTGCATGGCCTCCAGCATGGCGCTCTGCGTCTTGGCACTGGAACGGTTGATCTCATCCAACAGGACAATGTTGGCGTGGACAGGGCCCAGCTGGGTGACGAAGGTGCCCTTGGCTGCGTCGTAGATCTGGGTGCCGACGATATCGCTGGGCAGCAGGTCCGGGGTGCACTGGATCCGGCGGAACGCGGCACTGACGGCCTCCGCGACCGTTTGGGCAGCCGTGGTCTTGGCCAGGCCCGGGACGCTTTCGAGCAGGATGTGCCCGCCGGTCAGCAGGCCCACCAGCAGCGACTCCCGCAGCCGGGACTGGCCCACTACCTTCGCGTCAAAGCTACGGGAGATGTTGGTGGCCACCTGTTGTGCCCGTGCCAGTTCCGCCGGTTCGATCGTCGCGGACGCACTGGTTTGAAGCACTGTATTCCCCCTGGTGGCTGGTTGTGGCCGCGCTGCGCCTTTGGATGGAACAGCTGTGCCCTCGAATGGAACAGGGGCACTCCGCCGCCATCCTATCCAAGTCCCGTCCCAAAATTCCGGCAATGGGTACCCCTCCCCATCCGGGATGGGCAGGTCTATCCTTTTGCCATGATTGAGCTTCCAGCCAGTTACAAGGAGTTCCTCGCCGACAAGAACGACATGTTCGTCAGCACTGTGCGGCCGGTCCTGATGCAGTCGGCAGCGGACAAGTTGCACGGGGTCCGGGTTACCTACAACCCGGGCGCTACCGGCCACCAGGCCCACCTGGACGACAGTATCCCCTACGGCGTGGTGGTCGAGGACATCGACTGACGGGCGCTAGCCCCGCACCGCTCCGGAGAGGGCAAAAGAGCTTCCGGCACCCCTGGCCACAAAGACGTACAACGCCAGGACGGGAAGCGAATACAGGATGGAAAACGCGGCCAGCTGGCCGTATGCCACTGCGCCGTGCTGCCCGAAAAAACTGTAGATGGACACGGCCGCCGGCTGCCGCGCCTCGGAGAGCAGCAGCACGAACGGGACGAAAAAGTTCCCCCAGACCTGGATGAAGACAAAGATGAACACCACGCCCAGGCCCTGGCGCATCAGCGGCAGCACGATGGTGCGCAGGGCCGTCATCCGGGAGGCTCCGTCCACCCAGGCTGCCTCCTCGAGGGACACCGGCACGCCGTCCATGAAGTTCTTGGTCATCCAGATGGCCATGGGCAGCGTGGTGGTGGCCATAAAGAAGATGGTGGCAGGCGTGGAGTCAAGCAGGTCGAGCTGGACGAACAGCCCGTACACCGGAACCATGATGGCCGTGATCGGAAGGCAGGTGCCGAACAGGACCGCGTACAGGAACGGGGTGTTGAACCGGGACCGGTAGCGGGACAACGGGTAGGCGGCCAGCACCGCGGCCACGAGGGACACCGCGCCCGTGCCGGCGGACAGCACCATGCTGTTCCACAACGGCAGGAACAGCAGGTCCGGGGTCAGGATGGCGGCGAAGTTCATGGCGCCGGGCTGCTCCGGGAGCCTGGTCTCGTGGCTGGCCGCGGGATCCAGGGAAGCGAGGACGAGCCAGAGCAGGGGCAGCAGGAAACAGGCGGCCACCAGCAGCAGGGCAAGGTCGGCCGGGGCCGTGCCGCGCTTCCGGCGGGGCCGCTGGACGGGCGGAAGGACCGACGCGCGGGTTTTTGCGGGCGCGGTCATGGCCGGGGCTCCCGCAGGAGACGGAGGTAAACAGCCCCGAACACCGCACCGATCAGGATGAGCACGGACGCCACAGCTGTGCCGTAGCCGATGTCGCCGAACTTGAAGGCCTCTTGGTAGGCCAGGACAGGCAGCGTGGTGCTGGCGTTCGCGGGCCCGCCCGCCGTCATGACCCAGACCAAGGTGAAGACGGCGAGTGTTTGCAGCGTGATGAGCATCAGGTTGGTGGCGATGCTGCCGCGGATGATCGGGAGGGTAATGAAGAGCAGGCGCTGCCAGCCGCGGGCGCCATCCATCTGCGCTGCCTCCGTGATCTCGGCCGGGACGTCGTTGAGGGCGGCGCGGTACACGAGCATGGAAAAGGCGGTGCCGCGCCAAACGTTAGCCAGCATCACCGCCACCATCGGGAACGCGTACAGCCAGTCGGGCCGGCCAAGCCCCAGGCCGCCCAGGAGCTGGTTCAGTGTCCCGTCGCGGCTGAAAAAGGCGTAGGCGGCGAACGCGGCGACGATCTCGGGCAGGACCCACGCGGCCACCACTGTTGTCCCCACGAGCGACGAGATTGCCGGGCGGGCCCGGCGCATCAGTACAGCAATCGCCAGCCCCAGCAAGTTCTGGCCAAGCACGGCGGAACCCCCCACGAACAGCACGGTGAGGCCGAGCGACAACGGGAAAGCCGGGTCGGTGATCAGCCGCTGGTAATTGTCCAGTCCCACCCACTCGGGGTTCCGGGCACTGCGGCCGGTCAGTCCGGCGTTTGTCAGCGAGGCCTGGAAGGCCCAGATGACGGGGCCGGCGAGGAACAGCAGCAGGAGCAGGACGGCAGGAAGGACCGGCAGGTAACGGAGGAGTTGCCGGGCCCGCTGGCTGGGCGGCACAGGCTACTTCCGGACGGTCTTGTCGGCGCCCACGATGTCGGTGACGGCTGCGTCGTAGTCCGCGGCGGCCTGCTCCGGTGTCCTGGTTCCCGTGATCACGGCCTCCGTCGCCTCCTGCACCGCTGCGGAGATGCGCGGGTAGTCGGAGGTAGCGGGCCGGTAGCGGGTGACGGACACGAGGTCGGAGACGTCCTTCACGAACGGGTTGCCTCCCTGGTAGCCGGGGTCGGCGGCGACGTCTGAGCGGACGGCAATCTGGGAGCTCTCCACGGTGAACGCCAGCGAGTTCTTTTGGTTCAACGCCGTGGTGAGGAACTTGAATGCCAGGTCCGGTTCCTTCGTTTCGGCGCCCACTGCCAGGGTCCAGCCGCCGGACATGCTCACTGCCCCGGGGGCTTCACCGTTTTGCGTGGGGAACGGCGCCACGCCCATGTCCTGTCCGTACTCGGGCCAGGCGTAGCTGCCGCCCTCCTGCCAGAACGACGGCGCGTAGGAGCCTTCCACAGTGGCGCCCAGTTTCCCCTTGGGGAACCATTCGCCGAAGACTTTCTTCCAGACGTTGGCGTCCAGCGCCTCGGCGGCCGGGACGGCGAGCTGTTCGTCATAGAGGGTCTTGAGGAAGGCCAGGGACTCAGTGAACCCGGCAGATCCCACCACCCACTTTTTGTCTTCCTCGTCGTACAGGCTGGACCCGGTGCCGTAGAGCAGCTCGTAGAACCCCTGCATCACGCTGCCCTCCCCGGTGCCCTTGCCGGCGTACATGTTGAACGGGATGACGGAGGGGTCGTTGGCTTTGATCTTCCGGGCCGTATCCAGGATGTCCTGCCAGCTGCGCGGCTGCCAGGGGTCGCTGATGCCGGCCGCGGCGAGGACTTTCTTGTTGTACCAGATGGCCCGGGTGTCGGTGCCCAGAGGGACCGCGTAGATGCCGCCGTCGTCCGCTTTACCGGCGGCCTTGGCGGCATCATCGTACTTCTGCCAGTCCTGCCAGCCGTCAAGGTGCGGATCGAGCTTCAGGAGGTATCCGGCGTCAACGTCGGAGCGGACCTTGAATGTGTCCTCATAGAACACGTCCGGCGCGGTGGACGGCGAGCGCAGGGCAAGTGCCAGCTTGGTGCCGTAATCGTCGTCGTTGCCCTGGATGGGCTGCAGCTCAACGGTGACGCCCTGGTTGGCGGCTTCAAACTCCTCCTTGGCAGCCTGGAACATGGTGTCCAGGGCGGTGAAGGAGTCGGTCTTCTGGTAGGCGACCTTCAAGGTCTTTGAGCCTTCATCAGGCGTGCCGGGCGAACAGGCCGTCATAACAACCAGCGCGGTGGAGATCAGGGACAAGGTCTTCAGGGCCCGGCAGCGCATGGTGCTCCATTCGGTTCAAAGCTGCGGACCCCGTTGTCAGCGGGCCCCAGCCGCGGCAATATGCACATGCTAGATGGGCAGGGTGCCGCAGGCAAGACACTAGTCCAATGAGTCGACTAACTCTCCAGCAGCAGCCGTTGTGCGCGGGGCGCGAGGGTGTGTTCGAGCACCAGCGAGGCCGCGCCAATGGCCCCCACGTCCTCCCCTACCCCTGTGCCTACCACCTCGATGGGGTGGATCAGCCGGGCGGCGCTGTTGGCGTCGAGCAGCGGCGGAACCTTTGCCAGGAAACGCTCAGCCATGGCACTCCAGAACGGTCCGCCGAACACCACGCGTTCCACGTCCAAAGTATTGGTAACCACCGAGACTGCCCGGGCAACCAGGACGGCGGACTTGTCGATGATGGCGGCGGCCCGTTCGTCCCCGCCGTCGGCCAGTTCGCACAACCTGGCGAAGCTCTGCTGGACTTCGGCGCCGCTGTTCCCGGCCCTGGAGCCGTCCAGAATCCCCGCGGCCTCGGCTTCAGCCACCAGCACCTGGGGGATGCAGGACGATTTCACGCAGCCGCGCAGCCCGCAGTCGCACCGGGGGCCGTCCGGGTCCACAACGATGTGGCCGATTTCGCCGGCGTTGCCGGACGTTCCCCGGACCACCTCGTCGTTGAGTACGATCCCGCAGCCAATGCCGGTGCCCATGTACATGAAAACGAAGCTGCCGGCACCGCTCGGACCGCCGGCCCAGGTCTCGGCGACGGCGGCACTGGTGACGTCCTTGTCCATCAGGACCGAGTAGCCGGTGGCGTCGGACAGTGCGTTGCGCAGCTCCACCCGGTCCCAGCCGGGGAGCAGCGGCGGATCCACCACGGTGCCGTTATCCAGGTCGATGGGTCCGGGGGCGGCTACCCCCAGCCCGGCGATCCTCTCCCGGTCCACGCCTGAATCCTCGACGAGCTTGGCGATCTCGGCGGCGATGGTGCTGATGACCGCGGAGGGGTCGTTTCCGCCGGGTGTCCTGATCCGCGAGTGGCGGACTACGGCGCCCACCAGGTCAAGGACAACAAAGGTGGTAACGGCCGGGTCCAGGTGCACGCCCAGGGCGTACATGCCACCCGGGTTGAGGCGAAGGATGGTGCGCGGTTTTCCGGGTCCGCTGCCTTCCTTGCCGGCCTCGACGATGAGGTGCTGGTCCAGGAGGCGGCGGGAGATGTTGGAGATGGTCTGCGGGGACAGGCCGACGATCTGTGCGAGTTCCACCCGGCTCAGCCCGCCCGAAGTCCTGCGGATCGCGTCGAGGATCACCGTCAGGTTGAAGTCCCCCATCCTGGGCAGGTTGGTTCCGCGCCTCGGTGAGGATTGGCGGATCTCAGTCACGGTGTCCCCTAAACATCTTTGGCCACGTGGTTGTGGTGCTGCTTGAATCGTACGTTACGCATGGACACAGACCCATAGGCGGGACCGCGGCGCGGCAGGGCTTGTGCATACTTTTACCGAACGCTGTGGCTCGCCTTTACCAAACCCTGCGTTTAGTGCTCCGTGCCACCAAAAACTTGGGGTTTTGGCCCTCCACGATGGTGGGGCCGACGTTCCGTTCCAGCGCCGGCAGGTAGGGCAGGTGCCGGTTGAAAACCGTCCACAGCCCGCCGCCGGGCGTGAGTACGCGTCCGGCGGCCTCAATCATTTTCAACCCCGCGCCCGCGTGAACCCCGGCCCCGACATGGAACGGCGGGTTGAGCAGCACCAGGTCCGCGCTGCCCGGTTCGAGGGTGCTGACGGCGTCATCCTGCAGGACCCTGACGCGGTCCTCGAGCCCGTTTGCGCGGGCGGTTGCCTGGGCGGATGCAACCGCGGCGGCCGACTGGTCCGTGGCCGTCACCATGGAGCCAGGAAACTGCCGGGCGTACATGGCGGCCAGGATTCCGGTGCCGCAGCCGAGGTCGACGGCGTGGCGGGCGGGCGCCATGGCGGGCAGGAAAGTCAGCAGGAACCTGGTGCCGATGTCGAGCCTGGGGCCGGCGAACACGGCGCCGTGGGCTGCCACGTGCAGGTCCAGTTCGGCGAGGTGTTCGACGACGGGAAAACGGTCCGGCTCCTGCGGCGGTTTCGGGCCGGTGGCCAGGATCACGCGGGACTTCTGACGGGCGAGCTGCGGCTGGACGGACCCGAAGTAGCGTTCCAGGACGGTGTTCATGCCCAGGGACATGTGCTTCACACGCCCGCCGGCGAGCAGTGTGACCCCGGCGGGAGCATGCCTGGCTACGGCAGCTGCGGTCTGTTCCAGTTCGGCCAGGGTTTTGGGCAGCTGCAGGAGCACGGTGTCCGCCCCGGAGAGGAGACCGGGGCCCAGCGGCACCTGCTCGAAGCCCGGCACCTGGCGCATGCCGCCGTCGTCCGCTGCCGTGGCGGCCCGCGCCGCCGCCAACGCCTCCGCGTTGAGCCGCAGGGCGCGTTCGCCGGTGATCAGGTCCTGGTGCACGCGGACGGTCCCGGGTCCGAGCGCCGCGATGGCGCCAAGGGTCAGCGCACCGTAACGGTCGCCGATGACTGCCAGCGTCCCGCCCGGCTGAGTGTACCCCGCGGCGGTTTCCAGCAGCAACCGGTCGGTGGCGTCCCACGCCTGGAGATTGGGCGCCTCAACGTCAGGCCGCCGCCGCAGCACCCGGAAGACGTCGTCGAGATCGCGTGCTGGCACCTGCTGCTGCTTTCTTTCGTCACTGCTGTGCACCCGTGCGCACTTCAGCCCCACGTTACCGGTTCCGCGGCGGGCGCCACTCCCGGGAGCTGGAGGATGGCGGCGACGGCGGCCCGGCCCGCACGGTTGGCGCCGATGGTGGACGACGACGGCCCGTAGCCCACCAGGTGGACGCGCGGCTCGGCTGCAACCCGGGTCCCGTCCATCGCGATCCCACCGCCGGGACCGCGGAGGTGGAGCGGGGCCAGGTGTTCAAGTTCGGCCCGGAAGCCTGTGGCCCAGAGGATGACGTCCGCTTTCAGGAACCGCCCGTCGGCCAGCCGCACCCCGTCCGGTTCAATGGCAGTGAACATGGGCTGCCGGTCCAGGGCACCGCGGGCTGCCGCGGCCCTGAGGGCGGGTGTCCAGATCAGGCCTGTCACGGACACGACGCTTTGCGGTGGAAGCCCCTTGCGCACGCGTTCCTCCACGAGGGCCACGGCATCGTGGCCGGCGCGGGAATCGAAGGCGTCGTCGCGCCAGGCCGGCTCGCGCCGCGTGAACCAGCTGGTGGAGGTCACCCGGGAGATTTCGTCGAGGAGGCCGACGGCGGAAATCCCGCCACCCACGACGACGACGTGCTTGCCGGCGAACTCCTCGGCGGCAACGTAGTCGGCCACGTGCAGCTGGCGGCCCCGGAAGGTGGATTGACCGGGGTAGATGGGCCAGAAGGGGCGCGTCCATGTTCCGGTGGCGTTGATGACGGCCTTGACCGACCAGTCCCCGTCGGACGTGGAAACCAGCAGCCTGCCGGCAGGGTCGGAGTCCTCCCGGCTGACCGCGCGGACCTTGACGGGCCGGCGTACCGCCAGGCCCAGCTCGTCCTCATACGCGCCGAAGTAGCGGGTCAAAAATTCCGAGCTTGGCTCGCGGGGGTCCACAGCGGGCTTGGCGATGCCAGGCAGGTCGCTGATGCCGTTGACCGTGGCCATCCTGAGGCTTTTCCAGCGGTGCCGCCACGCACCCCCCGGGCCTTCCTCGGCGTCGAACACCACATGGTCAAGCCCGCGGCGCTGCAGGTGGTAGGCAGCCGAGAGACCAGCCTGTCCGGCGCCGATGACGGCGACACCGGTCCGGACTGAATTCACTCCCCCATCATAGTCGCGCGGGGCGTTCGGGCCTTAGGGTGGGGCCATGGAACCGCCCCGGTACGTCACCGGAGGCGGTCAGCCCGTCAGGGCTACCCTGGCAGAAGGAGGCAGCGATCATGACCACACAACGCGGGGCCGCCGGCAGGCTGGCCAAAGCATTGGGCATCGTCCTGGGCACCGGGCAGATCCCCTTGCGGCTCAAGGCCTGGGACGGGTCGGAAGCAGGACCGGAAGACGCCCCCGTGCTGGAATTCCGTTCCCGGCGGGCCCTCCGCAGGATGCTGTGGTCCCCCGGCCAGCTGGGCCTGAGCCGGGCGTACGTTGCCGGCGAAATCGACGCGCCCGGTGACATATTTGCCGCCTTCACGGCCTTGAGTTCCGCCGGGAAGTTTGCCGAACCCGGACCCTTCCGGCCCCTGACGCCGGGCGAGCTGCTGACCCTGGCCGGCACCGCCGTCCGGTTGGGGGCGGTGGGGCCCAACCCTGCCCCGCCGCCCGAAGAGGCCCGGATCAGCCGGAAGGGCAGGCTGCACTCGCGCCGCCGGGACTCGGCGGCCATATCGCACCACTACGACGTCGGCAACGACTTTTACGGGCTGGTGCTGGGACCATCAATGGTCTACTCCTGTGCCGTTTGGCCCGCGGACGCAGGAACGCCCGGAGCAGATTCCGCCAGTGCCGAAGGGCTGGATGCCGCGCAGGAAGCCAAGCTGGACCTCGTCTGCCGGAAGCTGGGGCTCAAGCCGGGAATGCGGGTCCTGGACGTGGGCTGCGGCTGGGGCAGCTTTGCCCTGCACGCCGCCGGCAAGTATGGGGCCACGGTTGTGGGCGTCACCCTGTCCCGCGAACAGGCCACCCTGGCCCGGAAACGTGCCGCCGAAGCCGGGCTGACCGAGCGTGTGGACATCAGGGTCCAGGACTACCGGGACATCAGCGACGGGCCCTATGATGCGATCAGTTCGATCGGGATGTCCGAGCACGTAGGGCGCGAGCAGACCCCCGGCTATGCTGCTGCCCTGTTCGCCCTTCTGGCTCCCGGCGGCAGGCTACTGAACCACGCCATCTCCTGGAACGCCGGACCCACCAGCCCGGACCCCGATTCCTTCATCCCCCGGTACGTGTTCCCCGACGGCGAAATGATCAGCCTCGGCGAGATGGTCACGGCCCTGGAAGCGGCAGGTTTCGAAGTCCTGGATGTCGAGGCGCTGCGGCGGCACTACGCCCTGACGCTGCGCGCGTGGGTGAAGCGGCTGGAGGAGAGCTGGGACCAGGCCGTGGCGCTGACCAGCCCGGGCCGGGTGCGGGTGTGGCGGCTGTACATGGCTGCCAGCGCCCTGGGCTTTGAAGCGAACCTCACGGGCGTCAACCAGGTGCTGGTCCGCCGGCCAGGCGGTGAGGAGCCCCCGCTGCGCCGGACGGCGTGGATGTAGCAAGGGCTTGGGCAGATGAGCGAACTTGCCGGGGCTTAAACAGAAAGGGAACCATCCTCTCGGATTGGTTCCTCTTTTGTTCTCCTGCTGGAGATCCCGGTGGAGCTGAGGGGACTCGAACCCCTGACCCCCTGCATGCCATGCAGGTGCGCTACCAGCTGCGCCACAGCCCCTTGGATCGTTGTCCGGGCCGTACCGGCCGGAGCAACCTGACCAGCTTAGAGTACCGGAGGGCTGCATGCCAAATCGGCGGAAAAGCCATGCCCCAGGGCCTTCGGGCAGACGAAATTAAGGCTTCGACCGAATTTCGCCCCCCGGGCGCGGGGCGGGGGTGGCTGGCACCCGGGTCGGCCAGGCAACAAAAAAATCCGCCGGAATCAAATGATTCCAGCGGATTTTCCGGTGGAGCTGAGGGGACTCGAACCCCTGACCCCCTGCATGCCATGCAGGTGCGCTACCAGCTGCGCCACAGCCCCGAACTATTGCTGCTCCATGGATCTTTCCTTTCGGATTTCCCCGAAGCAACTCCAATATCTTAGAACAGCAATTCCGAAAATTCCAAATCGGGAATATTCGGTAGATTGGCGGCGGACTTACTCGCTGTCGGACGCTGCCGTTGCCTTCGCAGAAGCGTCGTCGCCGAGCTGAAGGTCCACCACGGGGCAGTCCTTCCAGAGCCTCTCGAGGGCGTAGAACACCCGGTCCTCCTCGTGCTGGACGTGGATGACGATGTCCGAGTAGTCAAGCAGCACCCAGCGTCCGCCGGACCGGCCTTCGCGGCGTACAGGCCGCAGATCCTGCTTGGCCAGCTCTTCCTCGATGCCGTCAACGATGGCGTTGACCTGGCGCTCGCTCGGTGCGGAAGCGATCAGGAAGACGTCGGCCAGCGCCAGCCGCTCGCTGACGTCCAGGGCCACGATGTCCTGGGCGATCTTGTCCGCTGCTGCCCGGGCAGCAGTGCGGGCAATGGTGATGGATGTATCTGATGCGGTCACGGGACTCCTTGTTGGTGTGAAAGTTTGTGCTGGTGACCGGTCAGCGGGTCATGCCGCTGATGATCAGGAAAATGCCGGAAATAAGTGCCACCAGCCCGAACAGCAGGATGCACAGCTGAAGCACGCGGTTCCGTTGAGCCCGGGCCAGGCCGGCGGTGGCAGCGTCCAGCGGGTCCAATCCGTGCGCCGCGCTGGCCGGAATCCGGGGAAGGTCCTCCTGGAGATGGTCCACCTGGTTTTCCGGGAACATCACCGGCTTGGGCCGGGTGGCTGCCCGGGCGGCGGCCTCGGCACGGGCAATGACCTGGGAGCGTCCCGACGCAGCGTCAGCCTTGGCAGGAGCGGGGCGGCTCGACGGCCGCCGCTTGCCAGTGCCTGCCGGCACCTTCGTGCCGGGCCCGGTGGTGACGGGAACATGGGAGGTTGCCGGCGGCTTCATGACGGGACGGTCCACACCCGGCACCTGCACAAACTCCAGCGGGGTCACCATGGCCAGGTTGTTTGCCGTTGACGGACCGGGACGGTTGGGGGCGGCAGTTTCCTTGGCACCGGATTCCTTTGCTCCCGCGTCCTTCGCCGGACCGGCCGGGGCTCCCGCCTGCTCTGCCAGCTTCTGCCTCGCGATGGCACGCCGGTTCATCACCGCGGCGCGTTCGGCCAGGGCGATCTGTTCTGCCAGGATGTCGGGGTCGATAGCTTCCGGATCCATGGAGGCGATGTGCTCCATCTTGGCGATCTGGTTCCGGGCCTGTTCAGCGATCAGGGCACGGGCAGCCAGGGCCTGTTCCACAGTCATGCCCGCGGGACCGGAAGGGCGCGGCGTGGCGGCGGAGTCCGGTGCTTCCGCCTCCGCGGCAGGTGGCGCTGCAGGATCCTTTGCCGGACCGGGCGTTCCTGCGCCGGCCGAAGCCGCAGCGGCGGATGACGCGGCGGGGGCAGCACCCGGCGCCCCGGCTGCCGGCGGAACCACCGGGTTGGCAGCGGTCAGCGCCTGTTCCTTGAGCTGCTGGAGGCGCAGCTGACGCCGGGTGGGCGGCCCGCCCGCGGCGAGCTGCCCTTCCTTTTCTTCGAGTTCCTTGATGGTGCGCAGGGCTGCACGGTCACGCGCGCGGATCTGGGACGACCGCTGCATGGGAGTCTGTACGGGCGCCTGCTCGGCGGCCCCGGCCCCGGGGGCCATTGTCGGGCCGGCAGAGGCAGTTGTTGCAGGCAGGCCCGCGGCCGGCGGATTGTCAGCCTTGACCGTGCCCGAAGCCGGTTTTTCGGCGGCTGGCGCGCTGGCGGCGGGCTGCGCAGGCTGCCCTTCCGTGGCAGGGCTAAGCTGCTCCGCGCCCTCGGCAAGGTTCGCCTGCTCGGCGGCCCTGGCCTGCCGGAGTTCCCGGCGGCTGCGGATGGGGGGCTGTTCCTGGCTCATGGAAAACTCATTCGGTACTGGCGGGTTCACGGGTTTCGGACGATGGTTCGTTCCCGCTGGCCGGCTCCTGGGCGTAGAGGCCGTACTTGGCGATGTATTGCACCACGCCGTCCGGAACCAGGTACCAGACAGGGTTGTTCGCGGCCACGCGGGTGCGGCAATCGGTTGAGGAGATGGCCATGGCCGGTACCTCAAGCAGGCTGACGTCATCCCGGCCCATGCCGTCGAGCTCATGGCCGGGCCGTGTCACACCAACGAAATGGGCCAAGGACCACAGCTCGTCGATGTCTTTCCACGACAAAATCTGTGCCAGGGCGTCAGCGCCGGTGATGAAGAACAGGTCTGCATCAGGGCGCTGGGCCCGCAGGTCCCGCAGGGTGTCGATGGTGTACGTCGGCCCCGGACGGTCAACATCCACGCGGCTCACGGTGAAGCGCGGGTTCGAGGCGGTCGCGATAACCGTCATGAGGTACCGGTGTTCGGGTTCGCTGACCTGCTTGTGGGACTTCTGCCAGGGCTGGCCCGTGGGGACGAATACCACCTCGTCGAGGTCGAACTCGGCGGCCACTTCGCTGGCTGCGACCAGGTGGCCGTGATGGATGGGATCAAATGTCCCGCCCATCACGCCCAGGCGCAGCCGGCCGTTGGTTCCGCGGTGGCGGAGCACGCGGGAAATGTTAGTGGCCCTGCCCGTGATCGTGCTTGTTCGGGTGCTGGCGGTGCGGGTCCGCGTGCTCCTCGGTGGGGGCGTGGCGGTTGCCGAGGTTGGTGTAGGAGAGGGTGACGAACATCATGACCAGGAAGATTGCGAAAATGACGATGCCGAAGACCCACGGCTCAGCCCACAATGGCGCGAGTTCGTGTTCTTCGCCTTCGGCGACGGTCATGGCGATCTGCTGGAACAGCATTTTCTCCCCTAAAAGTTCAAAATGGTTGATGGGCAGCGGAAGTTTCCACTGCTTTCTGGCGTCTGGTCTATGTTACCGCGTTGCTACGCGCGGACCTGGCCTTCGCCCTGCACGATCCACTTGGTGGTGGTGAGCTCGGTGAGGCCCATGGGACCGCGGGCGTGCAGTTTCTGCGTGGAGATGCCGACCTCTGCGCCCAGCCCCAGTTCCCCGCCGTCGGTGAAGCGCGTGGACGCGTTGACGATGACGGCTGCCGAGTCCACCTCGGCGATGAACCGCTCCGCGTTGGCGAGGTCGTTGGTGAGGATGGCCTCGGTGTGCCCGGTGGACCAGGTGCGGATGTGCTTGACGGCCTCGTCCAGGCTGTCAACCATTGCCACGGCGAGGTCGAGGTCCATGTACTCGGTCCCCCAGTCCTCATCGGTGGCGGGCTGGGAGTCGATGGAGGCGGGCAGCGCGGCGCGGATGCGATCGTCGGCGTGCAGACGGACCCCTGCCTTGCTCAGTGCGGCGGCCACGGCCGGCAGCACCGTCGATCCGGAGTGCACCAGGAGGGTCTCCACGGTGTTGCAGACACTGGGACGCTGCGTCTTGGCGTTGAGCAGGATCTCAACGGCCATCTCTTCATTGGCCGATTCGTCGATGAAGATGTGGACGTTCCCCTCCCCCGTCTCGATGACCGGGACGGCGGAGTTGTTGACGACGGTCTGGATGAGGTCGCGTCCGCCGCGGGGAATGAGCACGTCCACGCGGCCGCGGGCGCGCATGAGCACGCTGGCGCCGGCGCGGCCGTACTGGTCCACGGTCTGGACGGCGTCGGCGGGCAGGCCCACGGATTCCAGTGCTTCACGCAGCACCCGCACCAAGACTTCGTTAGTTGCCGCGGCGGCACTGCCGCCGCGCAGGATGACAGCGTTTCCGCTCTTGAGTGCCAGTCCGGCGATGTCGACCGTAACGTTGGGCCGGGCCTCGTAGATGGCGGCGACCACCCCCATGGGCACGTTGACCTGGCGCAGGCGCAGGCCGTTGGGGAGGGTTTGTCCGCGGACGACGTTCCCCACGGGGTCGGGCAGGTTGGCCAGGTTTTCGAGTGCGGCAACGAGTCCGCCGATGCGGGCTTCGGTCAGGGTGAGCCGGTCCAGCATGGCCGTGGAGGTGCCGTTGGCTTTGCCGGCGGCCACGTCCCTGGCGTTGGCGGCCAGGATCGCCTGGGAGTTCTCCTGAAGGGCGTCGCCGACGGCCCGCAGGGCGCGGTCCTTCCAGGCGCGGTTGGCCATGGCCATCCGCCGGGCGGCGTGCCGAGAACGGTCCGCGATTGCGTGGACGGCGGCCTGGACCTCAGCTTCGCTGCGGGATTCAGCGGCTGATTCCGGCGCTGCTGCAGGCGTAACCGGCTGCGCACCGGCAGCGGCAGCGTCTGCGGAGTTTTCAGCAGTGTTGGAGATCAGGGCTTCAGTCATGTTCCAAGTTTAGGCGAGCCGGGAGCTCAGACCAGCACGAGGTCGTCAACATGAACAACTTCGCGGTCGTAGCCGCTGCCCAGTTCCTCGCCAAGGTCCTTGGTGGACCGGCCCAGCATCCGGGGCAGTTCTTCCGACGAGTAGTTCACCAGCCCCCGGGCGACCACGGTGCCGTCGGCACCCGCGATTTCGACGGCGTCGCCCGCCTCGAAAACACCGTGCACCGCCGAGATGCCTGCGGGCAGCAGGGAGGTGCGGTGGTGCCGGACGGCGCGCACGGCGCCGTCGTCCAGGACAAGCCGGCCCTGCACCGAGGCGACGTGTGCCAGCCAGAGGAGCCGGACGGGCTTGCGGGCACCGTTGACGGTGAACCAGGTGCCCACGTCCTCCCCGTTCAGCGCGGCGGCTGCGTTGGGTGTCGATGTCACCAGGGCGTGGATGCCGGAGCCTGCTGCCATGGTGGCGGCTTCGACCTTGGTGAGCATGCCGCCCGTGCCGACGCCGGCCTTGCCGGCTTTGCCGATGGTGACGCCGTCCAGGTCGTGGGGGCCTTCCACCAGGGGGATCCGTTTGGCACCGAGCGACGGCGGACCGTCGTAGAGGGAGTCGACGTCGGACAGCAGGACGAGCGCGTCCGCCCGGACCAGGTGCGCAACCAGGGCGGCGAGGCGGTCGTTGTCGCCGAAGCGGATCTCATGGGTGGCCACGGTGTCGTTTTCGTTGACTACGGGGACCACGCCGAGGTTCAGGAGCCTGTCCATGGCGCGCAGGGCGTTGGTGTGCTGGCTGCGCCGCATCAGGTCTTCCGCGGTCAGGAGCACCTGGCTGACCGTCACGCCGTGGGCACCGAACGCCTGGGTGTACCGGGCCATAAGCAGGCCCTGGCCAACGCTCGCCGCGGCCTGCTGGGTGGCAAGGTCCCGGGGCCGCTTGGCAAGGCCGAGCGGCGCCAGGCCTGCTGCGATGGCACCTGAGGAGACCAGGATGATTTCGGTGCCGGCGTTCCTTTTGGCGGCCAGGGCGTCAGCCAAGGCCGTCAGGGACTCCTCCGAGATCCCGCCCTTGATGCTGGTCAGGGAGGACGAGCCGACCTTCACTACAACCCGCCGGGCGTTGGCGAGCTCACTCCTGTCCACCGAACCTGCCAGTTCCGCGGCGGCTGCCCTAGAACTCATCGGCGTCCAGTCCACTCTCCTTGAGGGGCTTGGCCGCGCGGCGTCCGCTGACGGACTCTGTCCAGATGCCGGCCTTGCGCTCGGCTTCAAGCTCGGCGCGGGCGGCAGCCTTGGCGTCCCGGCGTTCCTGCTGCTCCTCGCGTTTCTGGCTGCGGGTGGGACGGTCGCCGACGTCGGCGATCCGGATGTCGGTGCCGCGCGGCGAGGCCAGGAGTTCGGCGCCGGCCATCATGGTGGGCTCCCAGTCGAAGACGACGCCGTCGTCCTCGCCAATCACCACGGTGTCGCCGGGCTTGGCGCCCAACTTGAACAGTTCCGTTTCAACGCCGAGCTTGGCCAGGCGGTCGGCAAGGTAGCCGATGGCTTCCTCGTTGGTGAAGTCGGTCTGCTTGACCCAGCGGACGGGCTTTTCGCCAAGGACGCGGAACAGGGGCTCCAGATTCTTTTCCTCCCGCCGGATCCGGAACCCGGTCTCGTTGACGGCACGGGGCCGCAGCACGGCAGGCTGCACCTTCGGCGGGGCGGCGGCGACCTGGTCACGGGCAGCCTTGACGATCTCTGCCATCGCGAACCCGAGCTGGCGGAGGCCCTCATGGCTGGTGGCGGATACTTCGAACACCCGGTAGCCGCGGGATTCCAGTTCGGGCCGCACAAATCCGGCCATGTCCTTGCCGTCCGGCAGGTCCACCTTGTTCAGCGCCACCAGGCGGGGACGGTGGTTCAGCGGGACGACTTCGCCGTCCTGCCCGGCGTAGCTCATGTCGACGGCGTACTTCTCAAGTTCGGCCTCGATGATGGCGAGGTCGGTGAGGGGGTCGCGGTCCGATTCGAGCGTGCCGCAGTCCAGGACGTGGACCAGGGCGGCGCAGCGCTCGACGTGCCGGAGGAAGTTGTGACCGAGGCCTTTACCCTCGCTGGCACCCTCGATGAGCCCGGGGACGTCGGCAATGGTGAAGCGGACGTCACCGGCCTGGACGACGCCCAGGTTGGGGACCAGTGTGGTGAACGGGTAATCGGCGATCTTCGGGCGGGCAGCAGACATCGCGGCGATGAGGCTCGACTTGCCTGCGGACGGGAAGCCGACCAGTGCGATGTCGGCGATGGACTTCAGTTCAAGGACGATGTCGCGGGATTCGCCCTCGATGCCGAGCAGGGCGAATCCGGGCGCACGGCGCTTCTGCGAGGACAGGGCCGCGTTGCCCAGTCCCCCAATGCCACCGGCAGCGGCGACGTACTCCGCCCCTTCGCCGACAAGGTCCGCCAGGACCGTGCCGTCCTTGGACTTGACCACGGTGCCGTCCGGGACGGGCAGGATGAGTGATTCGCCGTTCTTGCCGCCGCGCCAGTCGCCCATGCCGGGGCCGCCGTTGGTGGCGTGCCGGTGGGGGGCGTGGTGGTAGTCGAGGAGCGTGGTGGTCTGGTGGTCGACGCGTAGGATGACGTCGCCGCCGTTGCCCCCGTTGCCGCCGTCGGGGCCGCCCAGCGGCTTGAACTTCTCCCGGTGGACGGAGACGCATCCGTGGCCGCCGGTACCGCCGGATACGTGCAGTACTACCCGGTCTACAAAGCTGGCCACGTAAATCTCCTCAATGCTGTTTGCGGGACGTCCACGACGCCCTATCGATTGTAGTGCGGTTAAAAGAACAGTGGAGGGGGGAACGGGGCCCGCTCCCCCTCTTCCGAACCGGTTGTTACTCTGCAGCTGCAGCAGCAACGATGTTGACGACGCGACGACCGCGGCGGGTGCCGAATTCAACGGCGCCCGGGGTCAGTGCGAACAGGGTGTCGTCGCCGCCACGGCCAACGCCGGCGCCCGGGTGGAAGTGGGTGCCACGCTGGCGGACGATGATCTCGCCGGCGGAAACTACCTGGCCGCCGAAGCGCTTGACGCCGAGGTACTGTGCGTTGGAGTCACGACCGTTGCGAGTGGAGCTCGCGCCCTTTTTATGTGCCATCTCAAATGCCTGCCTTTAGAATTCGGGGAATCTGTTGAAAAACCTGAACAGTAACCGGTGGTTAGCTGATGCCGGTGATCTTGACCTTGGTCAGTTCCTGGCGGTGACCCTGGCGCTTCTTGTAACCGGTCTTGTTCTTGAACTTCTGGATGACAATCTTGGGACCGCGGAGGTCCTGGAGGATCTCAGCCGTGACAGTCACCTTGGCCAGGTCAGCAGCAGCGGAGGTGACCTTGTCACCGTCCACCAGGAGCAGTGCGGGCAGCTCAATGGTGCTGCCGGCTCCACCGGCGACGCGGTTCAGGGTAACGAAGTCTCCGACGGAAACCTTCTCTTGGCGGCCGCCTGCGCGGACAATCGCGTACACCACTTGGGAACTCACTTCTCTCGACGTTTCTAACTAAATTTGCGTGCGGAACCGGCTGCTAAATGGCTGGTTTCCCGCTGTGCCTCAACGCCGTGGGGTCATAACCCAAGTGTTGGCGTAAGCACCGAAGAACTAGATTACGCTAATTTCCTCTTCGGCCGCAAATGAGGCTGGTTCCGGCGCGCCGGCTGTGATAAGAACCACAGCCAGGCTTCGCGGCGGGACCGGCGCCCTGCAATGATACCGGCGGAGCGCCTGCGGACGGCTCAGGAGTGCAGCCGCGGCGCGTCGAAGAAGTCCACTTCGAGGCGGCATGACTGCTTGAAGGCGGTGGCCATGGCTGCGCGTTCCTGCCCGGATGCGTCCCGCCCGGCCCGGTCCACGATGGCGATGGCCTTGCGGGTTGCCTCCGCGAAGCCTTCGTCAGCGTAGGTCCGGAGCCAGTCCGCGTACGGGTGCCCGTCGGGTTCGCCTGCGGCCACGAACTGCGCGTGCAGGGTCTTCCCGGCTTCCGCATAGAGCCAGAAGCACGGCAGGACTGCGGCGGCCAGCACCGCATAGCTGCCCGACGCCGATGCGGCGGTGAGGTGGTCCACGTAGGACTTCGTGACCGGGCCAAGTTCCGGCTTCACGGTGCGGGTGCCAAGCCAGGAACGGTGCAGCTCGGACTCGACCTCAAGGCACTGCTGCGCGGATCCGGCCCAGAAAAGCTGTTCGGCCTCGCTGGGAGCCAGGGCGCTGGCGCGGGCGAGGACCCGGGAGTACCCGTTGAGGTAGATGGCATCCTGGGCCAGGTAGTAGCCAAACTCCTTTTCGGGCAGGTTCCCCGACGCCAGCCCCTTGATGAAATCGAGCTCATAGATTGCGGCCAGGTCCGCTTCCGCCTCCGCCCACAGCCGGGCCGCAAAGGCCCCCTCCTGCGGCACGGCCTGAAGGTGGTGGAAGTGGTTGACGGGCCCGTTGCCCCCGCCCACCTCGAGGCCTTCCGACGCTTCCAGGGCAGCGGCGAGCCAGGGCTTGACCTCGCGCAGGGACGCCTCCCAGTCCCCCAGCCGCGCCTGGACGGTAGCCATCGCCGACGACAACGAACACCCGGTACCGTGGCTGTTCCGCGTTGCCACCCGGCTGCCTGGCACCTCCACCACATCCGCCGACAGCAGCCCGCGGCTGTTGACCAGGGCGTCCGGGCACTGTGCCCCGGCAAGGTGTCCGCCCTTGACCAGCACGGTGGCGCCGGTGGCCTCGGCCAGCCGCTTGCCCTGTTCCAGCGCTCCTGCCCAGGTGTCCGATGTTTCTTCGCCGAGGAGCATGGCCAGTTCGGCGAGGTTGGGCGTGATGAGGTGGGCGAGCGGAAGCAGGTCGCGCAGCGCCGCCTCGGCCGTCTCCTGAAGCAGCCGGTCACCGCTGGTGGCCACCATCACCGGGTCAAGAACCACGACGGCGGGACGCACCTTGTCCAGCCACGACCGCACTGCCCCGATCACGCCGGCGTCGCCCAGCATGCCGATCTTCACTGCATCAATGCTGATGTCGTCACTGATGGCATCCAGCTGGCTGGTCAGGAACGACGCTGGCGGGACGTGCACCGCCGCCACGCCGCGCGTGTTTTGCGCGGTCAGGGCCGTGATTGCGGCCATCCCGTAGCCCCCGTGGGCGGCAATGCTTTTCAGGTCGGCCTGGATCCCGGCACCGCCCGACGGGTCGGAGCCTGCGATGGACAGGACCCGCGGAACGTCCCGGCCTGCGCCGGGCTGGGCAGCAGCGCGCTGGCTGGTTTCGGCAGGCATAACAAGGGTCGAAGACAATGGACATCCCTTCGCCGGTACTAGCCGGACAGGTTCAACGGGTCTGGATCTCAGCCGGCCCTTCGCGCGGCACCCCGTGTCGGTTCCCCAGCCTAGCCGGTTTGCTGTCTCCGCCTGAAAGGTGACATCCATTGCCGGCCCGGGTTAAACGGCGATGCCCGGTACCGCCACGTGTGCGGCGGTACCGGGCATCCGGAAAGGGCTTCTAGAGCTCCGAGGCCGGGACTCCCACGCCCAGGATGATGGGCGCCTCGGCCGGCTTGGCAGAGGCTTCCCTGCTCCGGGCAGGTTCCGGGGCTTTCGCCGCATGGGAGTGGCCTGCACTGGCAGCCGGCACGTTCTCGTGCTGCTGGACCGATGTTTCGTTCGCAGCTCCCTGGGCGCGGCTGGCGCTGCGGTTGCGCCGCGGACGCCGCTGCCGGGACTGGTCGGCTGTGTGGTCCGACCAGTCCTTGTCAGCCGGCGCCGGGGCGGCCTGCGGTTCGGCGGCCGGGGTGGGCAGCGGCCGTTCGTTTGCCGGTTCTTCGGCCGGCTTTGCCGCGGCGGGCGTTTCCGCAGCCGGCGTTTCGGCAGCAGGTGCCTCAGCGGCCGGTGCCGGCTCACCCAGGTGGGCGAAGGCTTCCGCAAGCCGGTCCAGGGTCAGGGCCGGCCGCACGGGCTGCTCTTCGGTGTGCTCCACGAACGGCAGCGCGACTTTCTCGCCGCCGAACGTCAGGACGGCCGCGGGCCGGGCCGGGGTGTCGCCGTCGTGCTTCTCACCTGCTGCGGGTGCAACGGGCTGGGCGGGCTGTGCCTGCTTGGCGGCCGCCACCTCGTCGTCGTGAAGGTGTGCCGCGTGCGCGGCCGCCGCAATGTTGGCGAGGGCCAGCCGGGTGGCTTCGGCTTTGGCGTGGCGCTCCGCGTCCGCGGGGTCGGGGTGGACGGTGTGGACGTGGACCGCTGCCGGCGCGGTGTCCGGCTG
>NZ_BAAHNO010000002.1:56826-78517 GCF_054656615.1 Arthrobacter sp. AD-310
CGCCACGTCCGCGCCGCCGCTTGCGGTCCGGCCGGCCGGCGGGCTGGCTGGTGTCCGTCCGCTGGCCTTCGCTGCGGTGCTCGTGGCGGGCTTCCGGCCGGCTGTCGGAGCGCTGCACGTGGTGCTCGGCGGCAACGATGTTGGCCCGGCGGTGCTCTACAGGGTCCTCGTGGGTGACCACGCCACGCCCGGCGCACGCCTCGCACTGCTCGCCGAAGACTTCCAAGAGGCCGGTACCCATCCGCTTGCGCGTCATCTGGACCAGGCCGAGGGAGGTGACCTCGGCGACCTGGTGCTTGGTGCGGTCGCGGCCCAGGCATTCCACCAGGCGGCGCAGGACAAGGTCGCGGTTCGACTCAAGGACCATGTCGATGAAGTCGATGACGATGATGCCGCCGATGTCCCGGAGCCGGAGCTGGCGCACCACTTCCTCGGCTGCTTCGAGGTTGTTCTTGGTGACGGTTTCCTCGAGGTTGCCGCCGCTGCCGGTGAACTTGCCGGTGTTGACGTCCACGACGGTCATGGCTTCGGTGCGGTCGATCACCAGGGAGCCGCCGGAAGGCAGGAAGACCTTGCGTTCCAGGGCCTTGTGGATCTGCTCGTCGATCCGCCAGGCCGCGAAGATGTCCTGCTCCTTGGTCCACTTTTCGAGCCGGCCCACCAGGTCCGGGGCCACGTAGGTGACGTACGCCTCGATGGTGTCCCAGGCCTCCTCACCGGAGACGATGAGCTTGGAGAAGTCCTCGTTGAAGACGTCCCGGACCACCTTGATGGTGAGGTCGGGTTCGCCGTAGAGCAGTTCCGGGGCCAGGACCTTGGTGGACGTGGACTGGCTCTCGATGCCTTCCCACTGCGCACGCAGCCGGTTGATGTCGTGCGTCAGCTCTTCCTCGGACGCACCTTCAGCCGCCGTGCGCACGATGACCCCGGCCTGCTCCGGGAGCCGATCCTTGAGGATGCGCTTGAGCCGGTTGCGTTCGACGTCGGGCAGCTTGCGGGAGATGCCGGTCATCGAACCGCCGGGCACGTACACGAGGTACCGGCCGGGCAGGGAGATCTGGCTGGTGAGGCGGGCGCCCTTATGGCCGACGGGATCCTTGGTCACCTGGACCAGGACGGTGTCGCCGGACTTGAGCGCGTTTTCGATCCGGCGCTGCTTGCCTTCGAGGTTGACGGCTTCCCAGTTCACTTCGCCGGCGTACAGGACGGCGTTACGGCCGCGTCCGATGTCAACGAAGGCCGCTTCCATGGACGGCAGCACGTTCTGGACCTTGCCCAGGTATACGTTGCCGATCAGCGAATCCTGCTGCGTCTTGGACACAAAGTGTTCTGCCAGCACGCCGTCTTCCAGGACAGCGATCTGGATCCTGTCGTCACGCTGCCGGACAATCATCTGGCGGTCCACGGACTCGCGGCGGGCCAGGAACTCGGCCTCGGTGATGACGGTGCGGCGGCGGCCGGTGTCGCGGGATTCGCGCCGGCGCTGCTTCTTGGCTTCCAGCCGGGTGGAGCCCTTGACACTGGTAACCCGGTTGGAGGCCGGCTGATCGCTGACGGTGCGCGGGGCCCGGACACGGGTGATGGTGTTGGGCGGGTCGTCCTCCCCGCCACCAGTGAGCTCGAGGTCCTGGTCGCCGCGGCGTCGGCGGCGCCTGCGCCGTGAGGTGACGCCGTCTTCCAGCGGTGCCTGGTCGTCGTCGGCCTCGCCGGCGTCTTCCTCGCTGTCGGTGCCTGTAACGGCTTCGGCGTCACGGTCGTCCAGGCGGCTGCGGCCACGGCGGCCGCGGCTGCGGCGCCGGCGGCGGCCCGAGGCGTCATCCTCGTCGTCCCCGGCTTCATCCTCGCCCGGTTCCGCCGTTGCTGCCGGCGCCGGGCGCATCACGGTGCTGAGGTCGGGGGCCTGGAACAGCACGGACGTCGGTGACGCCGGCTCCATAAAGAGGGACGCGAACGGGCTGGGGGCGGCTGCTTCTTCGGGCTTGCTTTCCGGGGCACCGGGGGCGGCCGACGGCGCCTGCCCTGTTCCGGCGGCATCCGCACCTTCCGGTCCGGCTGCTGCGGCACCAACGGCTTCGACGGCGGTTGCATCCGCATTTTCGGCCTCGGCCGCAGGCAGGGCCGGGGCGTCCTGTTCCGCTGGTGCGGATTCTGCAACGGGCACACCTGCTTCAGCCGGCGCTGCTGCCGCTTCCTGCTCCACTGCTGCCTCCGGCTCCACCGCGGGGGCGGCGGTCTTGCGGGTGGCAACTCGACGGCGGCGGACCGGCTTGCCGGCCGCTTCTTCAGCGGCGGCCGGAGCCGGTGCCTCCACGGCGGCCTCGCTTGCGGGTTCAACATCAGCTGCGAAGGCAGGCAGCGGTTCGGGGGCCTCGACCTTCTTGCGGGCACGCGTCCGGCGGGCGGGCACTTTGGTTTCGGCGGGGGTTTCCGCGGCGGCAGCTTCCACGTTTTCAGCCGTGGCGGCGTCGGCCGGAACGTTCTCCGCCTGGCCGGTTGCGTCGTCGTCCTTCTTTGCGGCCGCCTTCCGGCGTGTCCTCTTCGGCGCCACAGCGGCCGCCGCTTCCCCGTTAACGGCCAGATCCTGTTCGTTGTCCATATGCAGCTACACTCCTGCCCCTGACGTACCGCCACATCCGGCACCCATTGGGGCACATATTGTCAAAACCCGCAGGCGTTGACAGAAGTCAAGTGGATACTCCCAGGTTCGCACCGGCGGTGGGGTGCGGCAGCCCGTGGGAGCCGGAGGGATGTTCTGAAACCCGTTGTTCTACATGCCACAACCAGGTGCCGCTCAATGGAGTCGCGGGAGGCGTCCGTAGCCTGCCCTGCTCGTCATTGGCGGTCTTGGGAACAAGCCACCGGACCGGAGTCCGAATGTGGATCGGCTTCCAGCCACGTTCATTCTCTCACATCCGGGCTAAATCCCGGGGAGGCGAAGGCCTGCTGTCCCTGGGCTGGGAATGGCTTCCAGCCGCCGGCGTTACAATCGGGCAAGGAGCACCGGACGAAAAGGACGCCACACCAATGCCCAGCATCTCCCCCGCCAGCGGCACCCATGCCCCGGACCGGACGCCCGGACCGGACACCAGTTCTCCAGCGCTGCCTGCCATGGCACGCAACCGGCCGTTCGGCTGGCTGCTGGTGGTCACCGGCGCGGTGGGGTGGCTCGCGTCCGGAACACTTGTCCTCGAAAAACTCGCGGTGCTCCAGGACCCGAACCACACCACGGTCTGCGACGTAAACCCGTGGATTTCCTGCGGCGATGTGATGAAGACCTGGCAGAGTTCGCTGTTCGGTTTCCCCAACATGTTCATCGGGATCGTGGCGTTCGCCGTCATCATCACCGTGGGCATGGCCCTGCTGTCCGGTGCCACGTTTGCCCGGTGGTTCTGGGTGGGCCTGCAGACGGGCGTCACGCTGGGCTTTGCCTTCGTTGTGTGGCTGTGGTCGCAGGCGCTGTACGACATCCACATCCTTTGCCCGTTCTGCATGATCGTCTGGGCTGCCATGATCCCGTTGTTCGTGTGGGTGACAGTCCGGAACATGACGGCCGGCGTCATTCCCGTGCCCTCGGGGGCGGCCCGGGTCCTGGGCGACTCCGGCTGGATCATTGTGGCCCTGCTGTACGTTGCCGTCATCGCCAGCATCTTCTTCGCCTTCATCCAGGTGTTCGCGGGGACCTCGGGGTTCTAGCCCGTTTGCAGCCAAAAGCTAAGGCCAATGTTCATGACGAACATTGGCCTTAGCTTTTGGGCCCGTGGCTACTGGAACCAGATCTTGATCTCGCGCTCGGCGGAATCGGTGGAATCGGATCCGTGCACCAGGTTCTGCTGGACCTTCAGGCCCCAGTCGCGGCCGAAGTCGCCGCGGATGGTGCCCGGGGCGGCCGTGGTGGGATCCGTGGTGCCGGCCAGGGAGCGGAAGCCTTCGATGACGCGGTGGCCTTCGAAGATCGCCGCCACCACGGGGCCGCTAAGCATGAACTCCACCAGGGGCTCATAGAACGGCTTGCCCACGTGCTCCTCATAGTGCTGCTCCAGCAGTTCGCGGGTGGCGTCAACCTTTTTCAGTTCCGCCAGGCTGTAACCCTTGGCTTCGATGCGGGCCAGGATGGCGCCGGTGAGGTTGCGGGCGACGCCGTCGGGCTTGATCAGGACGAGGGTGCGCTCAGTGGTCACAGCTGCTCCAATGCGTTGGGATGGGGTTTCGGAATAAGTCTACGGGGCGGCGTGAACGGCCGGGTCAGGACGACTGTGGCTGGCCGGAACCGCTGGCCTGGTCGGGGTGGGCTGCCTCCCATTCGGCCTGCTCACGCTCGCGCTGGGCAGCCTCGCGGTCCAGTCGGATGCCGGTACGGATTCCATACCACCAGGCGATGGCAAACAGGGCGCCCACCAGGAACATGGCCGGCTCGAAAATGCCGGTCAGGACCAGCACCAGCTGCAGGATCCAGCCCAGGGCCACGCCCCAGGGCTTGGTGAGGAACGCGCACGCCACCACCATCAGGACACTCAGTGCGATGCCCACGCCCAGGATGAGCGCCGGCGGAAACTCGCCGCGGCGCAGGCCGAACACCGCCAGGGTGGCGAAGAACATCACGAACGCTTCCAGGAGCAGCACCGTCGAGGCGAACATCACCTTGGTGGAGCGGCGTTTCTTCGGCATGCCGGGACGCCACTCGCGCTGCGCTTTCGTCAGTCGTGCCATGGCCTACGCCTCCGTCTTTCCAAGCAGGATCCGGGCCTCCGCCACCAGGGTGATGGAACCTGTGACCAGGACACCGCCGGAGAGGTCGTCGTTGGCTTCCGCCCGCTCCACCGCCCATTCCAGGGCGTCGTCCAGTTTCTCGGCGATGTGCACGTTGTCCTCGCCGAAGCCCAGGTCCACGGCGAGTTCAGCGAGTTCGGCAGCGGGGATGGCCCGCGGCGAGTTCGACTGGGTGAAGCAGTACTCCTCCGCCACATCGCCCAGGTGCTCCTTCAGCCCGCGGAGAATCTCCTCCGCGTCCTTTTCCTGCAGCACCCCCACCACGGGGACCAGCCGGGTGAAGGAGAAGGCCTCCTGCAGGGCGGCGGCGGACGCCTTGATGCCGTCCGGGTTGTGCGCGGCGTCCACGATGATGGTGGGCGCGGTCCGCACCACCTCGAGCCTGCCGGGCGATGACACCGCGGCGAAGCCTTCCTGCAGCACGTCGAAGGGCAACTCCTTCTCCCCGCCGAAGAACGCTTCCAGCGCAGCGACGGCGACGGCGGCGTTCTGTGCCTGGTGTGCGCCGTGCAGGGGCACCAGCAAGTCCGGGTAGCGCCCCGCAATGCCCTGGATGGTGACCATCTGGCCGCCCACGGCGACGGTCCGGGACTCGACGCCGAACTCCACGCCTTCGAAGCGGAAGGGTACGCCAACCTCTTTGGCCTTCTCGAGCAGGACCTGTGCCGCATCCAGCGGCTGCGCGGCACTGACGAGGTAGCCGCCCGGCTTGATGATGCCGGCTTTCTCGTAGGCGATGTCGGCCGTGGTGTCCCCCAGCAGGTCCGTGTGGTCCAGCGAAATCGGCGTCACAACGGAGACCTGGCCGTCGCCCACATTGGTCGCGT
Organism: Arthrobacter sp. AD-310; assembly: GCF_054656615.1. NCBI lineage: Bacteria > Bacillati > Actinomycetota > Actinomycetes > Micrococcales > Micrococcaceae > Arthrobacter > Arthrobacter sp. AD-310. Next base: position 62,421 of record NZ_BAAHNO010000002.1, read on the forward strand.
CGGTGATGCCGCCCAGGCCCACCTCGATGATGGCGACGTTCACGGGCTGGTCCGCGAAGATCGCGAAGCCCAGGATGGTCAGGCACTCGAAGTACGTCAGGCGGGGCTGCCCCTCGGCTTCCAGCTCAGCATCCACGATCTGCAGGTAGGGGCGGATCTCGTCCCAGATGCGGACGAACGTCTCGTCAGGGACCGGGTGCCCGTCGATGCTGATCCGCTCGGTGACCTTGGACAGGTGCGGGCTGGTGTAGCGCCCGGTGCTCAGGCCGTGGGCGCGCAGGACGGACTCGATCATGCGGGACGTCGAGGTTTTACCATTCGTGCCGGTCACGTGGATGATCGGGTACGCCTTGTTGGGTTCGCCGAGCACATCCATGGCGCGGAACAGCGGCGCGAGCCGGGGCTCCATCTTGTTTTCGGGCGCCCGTCCGAGCAGTTCGGCGTAGACGCTTTCCACGGAGAATTCGTCGGTCATGTCCTAGGCCTCCACTTTCTCGACGGCGACGGCGGGTTCATTCACGTCGGCCGGTCCGGCCGTGAGGTCAATGGTCAGCGTTTCGCCCTTCACCAGGTCAGCATTCGCCAGCAGGGCGTCGACGACGTTCTGCCGTGCAGTGACCGAGGTCCGGATGCGGTCGCTGACATTGAGTCCGGCGTCCTTGCGTGCCTGCTGGATGGCGCGGACCATGTCGCGTGCCAGGCCTTCGGCCTCAAGCTCCGGCGTGACCTCGGTGTTGAGGACCACGAAGCCGCCGCCCGGGAGCACGGCCACAGAGGCGCTGCCGCCTTCGGATTCAGCAACAACAGTCTCCAGCGTGTATTCCTGCGGTTCCAGCTGCAGCCCGCCCGCGGTCACCACACCGGCGTCATCCACGGACCAGTCGCCGGACTTGGAGCCCTTGATGGCCACCTGGACGTTCTTGCCCAGGCGCGGACCCGCGGCCCGGGCGTTGACCACCAGCTTCTGCTGGATGCCGAATTCCTCCGGGGAGGCCGTGGCGGCGTCGAGCAGCCGGACGGAGCGCAGGTTGAGTTCATCAGCGACGACGGCGGCGAAGCCTTCCAGAGCATCGGCACCGGGTGCCACCACGGTGAGTTCCTGCAGGGGCAGGCGGACACGGAGGTTGGCGGCCTTGCGGAGGGATGAGCCGGTGGAGCAGATCTGCTGGACCCGGTCCATGGCCTGGACGAGGTCCGGGTTGGCCGGGAACAGGTCCGCGTCAGGCCAGTCGGCGAGGTGCACGGAGCGGCCGCCCGTCAGCCCGCGCCAGATTTCCTCGGAGACCAGCGGCAGCAGTGATGCTGCCGCACGGGAGACGGTCTCCAGCGCCGTGTACAGCGCGTCGAACGCGTCCTGGTCCTCGTCGAAGAAGCGCTGGCGGCTGCGTCGGACGTACCAGTTGGTGAGCATGTCCAGGTAGCTGCGCAGCTCATCGCAGGCACCGGAGATGTCGTAGGTGTCCAGCTGGACGGTCATGTTCCGGACCAGGTCTCCGGTGTTGGCCAGCAGGTACTGGTCCAGGGTGTCGGTGTAGCCGTCGTAGCGCAGTTTCGCGTCGTAGCCCTCGCCGCCCCGGGCCGCGTTGGTGTACAGGGTGAAGAAGCTGTACACGTTCCACAGCGGCAGGATGACCTGCCGGACACCGTCGCGGATCCCCTGTTCGGTGACGATCAGGTTGCCGCCGCGGAGGATGGGACTGGACATCAGGAACCAGCGCATCGCGTCGGAGCCGTCACGGTCCAGGACCTCGGACACGTCAGGGTAGTTGCGCAGGCTCTTGGACATTTTCTGCCCGTCCGAGCCCAGCACGATGCCGTGGCTGATGACGTTGCGGAACGCCGGCCGGTCGAACAGTGCCGTGGACAGGATGTGCAGCATGTAGAACCAGCCGCGGGTCTGTCCGATGTATTCGACGATGAAGTCGGCAGGGTTGTGGGTGTCGAACCAGGCCTCGTTCTGGAACGGGTAGTGCACCTGGCCGTACGGCATGGAGCCGGAGTCGAACCAGACGTCCAGCACGTCCTCCACCCGGCGCATCACGGACTGCCCCTCTTCGGGGGTGCGGGGATCGTCCGGGTTGGGCCGGGTCAGTTCGTCGATGAAGGGCCGGTGGAGGTCCACCTGGCCGTCCTTGTTGAGCGGCAGGCGGCCGAAGTCGGCCTCGATCTCGGCCAGCGAACCGTACACGTCGGTGCGCGGGTACTCGGGGTCGCTGGACTGCCAGACGGGGATGGGGCTGCCCCAGTACCGGTTGCGGCTGATGGACCAGTCACGGGCGTTTTCCAGCCACTTGCCGAATTGTCCGTCCTTGACGTTGCCGGGGATCCAGTTGATCTCCTGGTTCAGTTCGGACATCCGGTCCTTGAACTTGGTGACCTCCACGTACCAGGAGGAGACGGCCCGGTAGATGAGCGGGTTGCGGCAGCGCCAGCAGTGCGGGTAGCTGTGCTCGTAGCTGGCCTGCTTGACGAGGCGGCCCTGGGCGCGCAGCACCTGGGTGATGGGCTTGTTGGCCTCGAACACCTGCAGCCCGGCAATGTCGTGGAGGTCGCCGTGCTTGAACAGGGGCAGGAAGTTCGCGCCCTCGTCCACGGAGAGCACCACCGGGATCCCGGCCTCCTCGCAGACCTTCTGGTCGTCCTCGCCGTAAGCGGGTGCCTGGTGCACGATGCCCGTACCGTCGGTGGTGGTGACGTAATCGGCAACCAGGATCCGCCAGGCGTTCTCCATGCCGTACTTTTCGTTGTCGCTGAAGTCGTTCCACAGCGGCCGGTAGCGCAGGCCTTCCAGCTCGGCGCCGGAGTGGGTGGAGATGACGGCGGCCTCCGCGTCGTCGAAGCCCTCGTAGCCGAGGTCCTTGGCGTAGGCGGAGAGCAGGTCGGCAGCCAGCAGGAAGCTGCCGGTGACCGGGGCGTCGGCCGAGGCTGCCTTGATGCCGTTGGGTCCCGCGGGCAGGACCACGTAGGTGATGTCAGGGCCGACGGCGAGCGCGGCGTTGGTGGGCAGCGTCCAGGGGGTGGTGGTCCAGGCCAGTGCCTGGACGCCGGCAAGCTGCTTCGACAGGGCGGACTCCCCCGGGAGGATGGGGAACGTGACCGTGACGGTCTGGTCCTGGCGGTTCTTGTAGACGTCGTCGTCCATGCGCAGTTCGTGGTTGGACAGCGGCGTCTCGTCCTTCCAGCAGTAGGGCAGGACGCGGTAGCCGTTGTAGGTCAGGCCCTTTTCATGCAGCTGCTTGAACGCCCACAGAACCGACTCCATGTACTCCACGTTGAGTGTCTTGTAGTCGTTGTCGAAGTCCACCCAGCGCGCCTGCCGGGTGACGTAGCTGCGCCACTCGTCGGCGTACTTCATCACGGAGGCACGGCAGGCGTCGTTGAACTTGTCGATGCCCATAGCTTCGATCTGGGTCTTGTCCGTCATCCCCAGCTGCTTCATCGCTTCCAGCTCGGCGGGCAGCCCGTGGGTGTCCCAGCCGAAGCGGCGTTCCACGCGCTTGCCGCGCTGGGTCTGGTAGCGGCCCACCAGGTCCTTGGCGTAGCCGGTGAGGAGGTGGCCGTAGTGGGGCAGGCCGTTGGCAAAGGGCGGGCCGTCGTAGAAGACGAACTCGTTGCTGCCGGGTTCCCCGCCGGGGGCGTCGGCACTGCGCTGGTCAATGCTGGCCTGGAAGGTGCCGTCCTGGTCCCAGTATTTGAGGATGCGCTCTTCGATCTCCGGGAACTTCACGGAGGCGGATACGCCTGCACGGCTGGAGGAGGTGCCGCTGGTGGAGGCTGAGGCCTTGGGGTAATACGTCATTCTCGACATCCTGGGTTGGGCGTGGCGAACCGCCGGCGGGCGCCGGCTGTTCCGTTCAGGATGCGAGGACGGCTGCCGTGTTGTCCGCCGGACTCCACGCTCACCGCGGTACCACCTCACTTACCGCCGCTGCCTGGACCTGTGGACCAGCCTGGCGTCGGCCTCTCATTACTGCTGTGACGGGCTTACCCGTCCGGTTCTACTGGCGCAGGATGCCCTGGGGGTTTCCTGCGTGTTCTTCCGGAAGCTCACCGGTGATTGCCGGGTCATAGCCGGTTTCGAGTCTACTATCCCCCTGCCTGTGGTTTCCATTCGTCCTGCCTGGAATGGGGCTGCCGCGCCTAGAATCGGATGCATGAATGCGCCCGCCGGTGCGGCAGGCCTCCCTGCGGGCCGGAATGCCGGGCGGAACCGCGTCCTGCGCCGGCTGGCATGCGTGGCTGCGGCTCCCGTGGCGGGGATGTTTTTCCTGCGGGCAGTGCCCGCTGAATGGCCCGTCACGGCAGTGCAGTTGCTGGCCTTTCTGCCCTGGTTTACAGTGCCGGCCGCCATGGCGTTCCTGCTGGCCCTGCCCGGCGGCAGCAGGCCGCTGCAGGTCCTGACGGCAGTGCTGCTCGGCGTGCAGGTGCTGTGGCTGTTCCCGCCCGGGGTTCCCGCCAGCGACGCGGCACATGCCCGTGCACCGGCCGTACGGGTGAAGGTTATGACGATCAATGCCGAACTGGGCGGGGCGGACGCCGCCGGCGTTGTGGAGCTGGTACGGGAACAGCACGTGGGCCTGCTTGCGATTGAGGAGTACACGCCGGACCTGGAAGACAGGCTGGCCGTCGCCGGACTGACGGCCGTTCTCCCTCACCAGGTGTCGCATCCCCGCGGCCGGGCCGCGGGAGCTGCCGTATATTCCTCCTATCCCCTGACCGGAGCGGGACTCGTGCCCGGAACCCGGTTTGCCATGCCTATTGTCACCGTCAATCTGGGGCGCGGTACCCTTCGGGTGGTCGCCGTGCACACCCTGGCGCCGGTGGACGACGGACTCGCGCAGTGGCGCCGGGACTTTGCAGCACTGGGAGATGCCGATCCGGGGTCCGGACCGCTGCTGCTGGCGGGGGATTTCAACGCGACGCTGGACCATCGGGAGTTCCGCGGACTGCTGGCGGACGGGCGCCGGCCGCTGGTGGACGTGGCTGCAGCGTCCGGAAACCGGCTGGTGCCTACGTGGCCCATGCGCGGCTATCATCTTCCCGGCGTCACACTGGACCATCTGGTGACGGGCGGGGGCATCCACGGCTCGGACTACGCTGCCCACCGCCTGGCCGGGACCGACCACGCTGCCGTGACCGCCACCCTGGACGTCCCCGTTCCGTAGCGGCTCAGCCTTTGCGGATCAGCTTGTGGTTGGCGGCCTGCGCCACGGGCCGGATGATGATCTGGTCCAGATTCACGTGGTGCGGCAAGGAGACGGCATAGCGGACGACTTCGGCGACGTCTTCAGCGGTAAGGGGTTTCTCCACGCCCTGGTAAACCTTCTCCGCCGCCTGCCGGTCGCCGAGCCGGTTCAAGGCGAACTCTTCCGTGCGGACCAGCCCGGGCGCAACCTCAATCACGCGGATGTTGTGTTCGGCCTCTTCCAGCCGGAGCGCCCCGGTCATGGCATGCTGGGCGAATTTGGCGGCATTGTAGCCACCGCCGCCCTCGTAGGCTGCGATGGCCGCTGTGGACGTGAGGTTGAGCACTGTGCCTTCACCATGGGCACGAAGCATGGGCAGGAACGCCCGCGTCACTTTCATGGTGCCCAGCACGTTCACGCGGTACATCCAGTCCCAGTCCTCGGTGCTTGCAGCTCCGATCGTGTCTGCTCCCCGGGCGCCGCCGGCAATATTGATGAGCGTGTCCACGCCGCCCGCCCGGGTGACCTGGGCCAGGAGCCGGGACACGTCGTCGTCCTCGGAAATGTCGGCGGGGATGGCCACCGCCCCCGTTTCCGCGGCGAGGGCCTCCAGCCGGTCCGCCCGGCGGGCCACCGCGAATACGGTCCATCCTTCGGCGCGGAGCGCCCGCACGGCGGCTTCGCCGATCCCGCTGCTTGCGCCGGTCACCAGGGCTGCGTTCTTCGCATCGTCAGTCATGGCACCACCCTAGCCCGGCCCGCGGAGGGAACCGCCGGCGCTGCCGTTACACGCGTTAACTCAGCCCTGCCCCGGGCATGAAAGAATTGCCTAATGGCTGAAGACACGCAGGGTACAGACACGCCCACCACCGCCCCCATCAACGTTCCGGACAAGCCGGCCCTCGAAGGCCTCGAAGCTGCCCTTACGCAGCGCTGGCTGGACGAAGGGACCTACAAGTTCGACCGCAATACCACCCGGGACCAGGTCTACTCGATCGATACTCCCCCGCCGACTGCGTCCGGCTCGCTCCATGTGGGCCACATGTTCTCCTTCACGCAGACCGACGTCCAGGCCCGCTACATGCGGATGACCGGCAAGAACGTCTTCTACCCCATGGGCTGGGACGACAACGGCCTGCCTACCGAACGCCGCGTCCAGAACTATTACGGCGTGCGTTGCGATCCGGCCATCCCATACAACGCCGACTACCGGCCGCCCGCGCAGCCGGCCAAGAACCAGCGTGATTTCGACGTCGTCTCCCGCCAGAACTTCATCGAACTGTGCGAAGAACTCGCCGTGGAGGACGAGAAGGTCTTCGAGAACCTGTTCCAGACCCTCGGCCTGTCCGTGGACTGGGACCTGACCTACCGCACCATCGACGACACGTCCCGTGCGGTCTCCCAGCGCGCGTTCCTGGCCAACCTCGCCGCCGGTGATGCCTACATGGCAGAAGCCCCCACCCTGTGGGACGTGACGTTCCGCACCGCAGTGGCGCAGGCCGAACTTGAAGACCGTGAGGTACCGGGCGCCTACTACCGCTACCCCTTCTTTACGGTGGACGGCGAAAAGATCTTCATCGAGACCACCCGCCCCGAGCTCCTGGCCGCCTGCGCCGCGCTGGTGGCCAACCCGGACGATGAGCGCTACCAGCCGCTTTTCGGCAAGACCGTGCGGTCCCCGCTGTTCGACGTCGAACTTGAGGTCAAGGCCCACCCGCTGGCCAAGGCGGACAAGGGCTCCGGCATTGCCATGGTCTGCACCTTCGGCGACCTTACCGACGTCACCTGGTGGCGCGAACTCCAGCTGCCCACCCGCGCCATTATGGGACGTGACGGGCGGATCATCGCCGATACCCCGGACTGGATCACCACCGACGCGGGCAAGGAGGCCTATGCGGCCATCGCCGGGAAGACGGCCTTCTCCGCCAAGGAGGCGGTGGTGGAACTCCTCACCGCTGCCGGCCTCCTTGACGGCGAGCCAAAGAAGATCAGCCATCCGGTTAACTTCTTCGAGAAGGGCGACAAGCCGCTGGAGGTTGTCACGTCCCGGCAGTGGTACATCCGTAACGGCGGCCGCGACGAGGACCGCAGGGAGCGGCTGATTGCCCGGGGCCAGGAGATCAACTTCCACCCGTCCTTCATGCGGTCACGCTACGAAAACTGGATCGCGGGCCTCAACGGTGACTGGCTGGTCTCCCGCCAGCGTTTCTTCGGGGTGCCCATTCCCGTCTGGTACGCCCTTGATGCCCAGGGCAATCCGGACTACGAAAACCCGATCCTGCCCACCGACGACATGCTTCCCGTGGATCCGGCGGCGGATGCGGCTCCGGGCTTCGACGAATCCCAGCGCGACCAGGCCAACGGCTTCACCGGGGACGCCGACGTCCTGGACACCTGGGCCACTTCTTCCCTGACGCCGCAGATTGTGGGCGGCTGGAGCCGTGATGAGGACCTGTTCTCGAAGGTCTTCCCGTTCGACCTGCGTCCCCAGGGCCACGACATCATCCGCACCTGGTTGTTCTCTTCGGTGGTGCGTGCCGATGCACTGCAGAAGACCGCGCCGTGGAAGCATGCAGCGATTTCCGGCTGGATCCTGGACCCGGACCGCAAGAAGATGTCCAAGTCCAAGGGCAATGTGGTTGTCCCCACGGATGTGTTGAACGAGTACGGTTCGGACGCCGTCCGCTACTGGGCCGCCTCGGCACGCCTGGGCGCGGACACAGCCTATGAGATCGCCCAGATGAAGATTGGCCGCCGCCTGGCGATCAAACTGCTGAACGCGTCCAAGTTCGTGCTGAACCTGGGGGCCACGGAAAACTCCGTGGTGTCCGGCGACCTGTCCGTCCTGACGAACCCCCTGGACCGTGCGCTGCTGGCCCAGCTGGCCGACGTCGTTGCCCAGTCCACCAAAGCGTTCGACAATTACGACTACGCCCGTGCCCTGCAGCTGACCGAGACGTTCTTCTGGCAGTTCACCGACGACTACGTCGAGCTCATCAAGGACCGCGCCTACGGGGCGGCGGGCGAATCCGAACAGGCGTCGGTGCTGGCTGCCCTGGCCACCACGCTGGATACCCTGCTGCGCCTGTTCGCACCGTTCCTGCCGTTCGCGACCGAGGAAGTCTGGAGCTGGTGGCGGACCGGTTCCGTCCACCGTGCCGCCTGGCCCGCCGGTATCGAGGTGGACGGTGACACCACCATGCTCGCTACCGTGGGCACCGCGCTCAGCGGCGTCCGGAAGGCGAAGTCCGAGGCAAAGGTCAAGCAGCGCACGGAGGTGCTGTCGGCCACGATCACGGCTCCGGAGTCGCTGACCGCACAACTGCAGGCCGGCCTGCAGGACCTGAAGGCTGCCTCGAACGCGCGGGAGATCACCCTGGTGGTGGGCGACGGCGACCTGGCCGTCAGTGATGTGGACCTGGCGACGGAAGAGGCTGCCAAGGCATAGCGCCCGGTTTCAGGACATGCGCCCTGTTTCAGGGCAAAGGGGAAGCCCCATCAGCGTTTTGCCGTTGGTGGGGCTTCGACTTTTCGGCCATCTGGTGACGTTCTTGATGGTCTGGCAGAATCCGTGGAATTTCAGGTCTTCCTACCTCGTCACTGGTAGCTGTATCCGGCTTTGCCAAAGGCTGCGTCGGATACCTATCACTGAATCTTTGGTTCCTGCGTCCCGCTTCTTTCGAAGTGGGTAAGAACTATTGTTGTCCCGGCCGGGGGCATGCGCAAGGGCCCCGGAAGAACTACATCATGGTAGTTATCGCGGGGCCCTTGGGCGGTGTTATGTCCCGCAAGAAGCGGGTTTGAATCAGCTGAATTCCGGGCTTTCCGTCCGGCTGCGCTTGAGTTCGAAGAAGTGCGGATAGGCTGCCAGGACTGTCGTGGCGTCCCAAAGTTGGCCGGCTTCCTCGCCCCGGGGGATACGGGTGAGGACAGGGCCGAAGAACGCCGTCCCGTTGAATGCCACTACGGGAGTGCCGACGTCCTGTCCCACCAGGGAGATGCCTTCGTCGTGGCTGGCGCGCAGTTGGGCGTCGTAGGCGTCGGTGGTGGCCGCTTCGGCCAGCGATGCGGGAAGGCCGCACTCGGCCAGCGCCTTGGTGATCACCAGGGTGCGGTCCTTTTCGCCGGCGTCGTGGATCAGCGTACCCATGGCGTCGTAGAGTGCCTTGACCACCTGCGGTCCGTGTTCCTGCTGCGCGGCGATGATCACCCGGACCATGCCCCAGGCGTTGTCCATTGATTCTCGGTAGGACGGCTCGAGGTCGCGGCCCTCGTTGAGGACAGCGAGGCTCATGACGTGCCAGACGGTCTCGATGTCGCGGACGCCTTCAACCTCACCGATCCAGCGGGAGGTGATCCAGGCGAAGGGGCAGAGCGGATCGAACCAGAAGTCGGCCCTGTTCTTGGCGTTTTCAGGCATGGCGGGTCCTTCAGGTAGAGGGGACTGCGCAGGGGGCAGCCATGACGTGCAGGGTGGTATGCGTCAGGCGGACTTCCTGCGCTTGGCGGCGTGCGGGATCATGGTGGGTTCGGCGCCCCGAAGGACGACATCCGCCGTGATGACTACACTGGCCACGTCTTCGCGGCTGGGGAGATCGAACATCACGGGCAGCAGGACTTCCTCCAGGATGGCGCGGAGGCCCCGGGCACCGGTGCCGCGTTCCAGGGCCTGGTCCGCGATGGCATCCAGGGCGGCGTCGTCGAAGACGAGCTCAACGCCATCGATCTGGAACATCTTCTGGTACTGCTTGACCAGGGCGTTTTTGGGCGTGGAGAGGATCTGGATCAAGGCTTCCCGGTCCAGGTTGGACACGGTGGTGATCACCGGCAGACGGCCGATGAATTCCGGGATCAGGCCGAACTTCAGGAGGTCCTCGGGCATGACCTCTCCGTAGGAATCCACCTTCTTGCTGGCGTCGTTGAGCGGAGCACCAAATCCGATGCCCTTGCGCCCGGAGCGTGACCCGATGATCTCTTCAAGTCCGGCGAAGGCTCCTGCCACGATGAACAGGACGTTGGTGGTGTCGATCTGGATGAATTCCTGGTGCGGGTGCTTCCGGCCGCCCTGCGGCGGCACCGAGGCAACGGTGCCCTCAAGGATTTTCAGCAATGCCTGCTGGACGCCCTCGCCGGAGACGTCACGGGTGATCGAGGGGTTTTCGCTCTTACGGGAGATCTTGTCGATCTCGTCGATGTAGATGATGCCCTGCTCGGCCTTCTTGACGTCGTAGTCTGCTGCCTGGATGAGCTTGAGGAGGATGTTCTCGACGTCCTCGCCCACGTATCCGGCCTCGGTGAGGGCCGTGGCGTCGGCGACGGCGAAGGGGACGTTCAGGCGGCGGGCGAGGGTTTGCGCAAGGTAGGTTTTGCCGCAGCCCGTGGGGCCGATCAGGAGGATGTTCGACTTGGCGATTTCGACGTCGTCATGGTGTCCGCCGTCGCCCAGGCTGCCGGCCTTGGGCGCGTGCCCGGCCTGGATGCGCTTGTAGTGGTTGTAGACGGCGACGGCCAGGGAGCGCTTGGCCGGCTCCTGGCCGATCACGTACTCCTGGAGGAAGTCGAAGATTTCGCGGGGCTTTGGCAGTTCGAAGCTGCCGAGGTCGGCGACTTCGGCGAGCTCCTCCTCAATGATTTCGTTGCACAGCTCTATGCATTCATCGCAGATGTAGACACCGGGCCCGGCAATGAGCTTGCGCACCTGCTTCTGGCTCTTTCCGCAGAAAGAGCACTTCAGCAGATCCGTGCTCTCGCCAATCCGAGCCATATGTGAACCCCTTAGTATCTTGCTGCCAGGCAGCCTTGCACCGTTGCTGGAATCTTCACCAGCCTGCGAGGACCGGTTTGTGACAACATCCACTCTAGGTCACATTGGCGCCCAAGGGTGGAAGGAAAAGGCCGGTGGGGCCAAATGGACTGGCCCGCACCGGCGCTTTACGTACTGCTACCTCGTGATTGCCTGAGGCTTGATCTTGCGTGAATCGAGGACCTGGTCGATCAGGCCGTAGGCCTGTGCCTCGTCGGCGGTCAGGATCTTGTCACGCTCGATGTCGTTGTTGACCTGCTCGGACGTGCGGCCCGAGTGGTGGGCGAGGGTGTCCTCCAGCCAGGACCGCATCCGCATGACTTCCGCGGCCTGGATCTCAAGGTCGGAGGCCTGTCCGCCCTGGCCGCCGGAGAGGGCGGGCTGGTGGATCAGCACACGGGCGTTGGGCAGCGCCAGGCGCTTGCCGGGGGTGCCGGCCGCCAGGAGGACGGCGGCGGCGCTTGCGGCCTGGCCGAGGCACACGGTCTGGATCTCCGGACGGATGTACTGCATGGTGTCGTAGATGGCCGTCATGGCGGTGAAGGACCCGCCCGGGGAGTTGATGTACAGGGTGATGTCGCGGTCCGGGTCCGTCGACTCAAGCACCAGCAGCTGGGCCATGATGTCGTCAGCGGAGGCATCGTCCACCTGCACGCCCAGGAAGATGATGCGGTCCTCGAAGAGCTTGGTGTAGGGGTCCTGGCGCTTGAAACCGTACGGGGTGCGTTCCTCGAACTGCGGCAGGACGTAGCGGCTGGACGGAAGATTGCCGGCGGACCACCCGAAGTTGTAGTTCATTTTGTTGCTCCTGATCGAAAGTGTTCTTAATGCCGGATTAGTTCTGGGAGGCCGATTCGCCGGAGGAACCGTTGGACGTTCCACCGCCGCCGGACACGGAACCGGCGTGCGCGGCGATCTTGTCGAAGAATCCGTACTCGAGCGCCTCGGTGGCGGTGAACCACTTGTCGCGGTCGTTGTCCTTGAGGATCGTCTCCACGGTCTGGCCGGTCTGCTCGGCGGTCAGTTCCGCCATGACCTTCTTCATGTGGAGGATGAGTTCTGCCTGGATCTTGATGTCCGAGGCGGTGCCGCCGATGCCGCCGGAGGGCTGGTGCATCAGGACGCGGGCGTTGGGGGTGGCGTAGCGCTTGCCCTTGGTGCCGGAGGACAGCAGGAACTGGCCCATCGAGGCTGCCAGGCCGGTGGCCACGGTCACGACGTCGTTCGGGATGAACTGCATGGTGTCGTAGATGGCCATGCCTGCCGTCACGGAGCCGCCCGGGGAGTTGATGTAAAGGTAGATGTCCTTTTCCGGGTTTTCAGCGGAGAGCAGCAGCAGCTGGGAGCAGATGGCGTTGGCGTTGTCGTCACGCACCTCCGAACCGAGCCAGATGATCCGCTCCTTCAGCAGGCGGTTGTAAATGTAGTTGTCCTGGGCTGCAGGATCGACGGTCGCCATCCGGGGGGCCTCTGGGTGCTGTGACATGGTTACTTACCTCTCGCTGGTGACGGTGACATCACTGAAAATCACTACTTGGACACTAACCGGTTTCACCGACATTTTGTTCGCGCCCCCGCGGCTGTTCGCTGACGGCGCACGATCGGCGCAGCGGCTATGCGGCAGCGGCGCAAGAGACAGTGCAGGGCCTGTGCCACAACGCCAACGGCCCCCGGATCTGGTGATCCGGGGGCCGTTCAGCGCATCGCGGGACTAGGCCTTTGCCTCAGCCTTGTCGCCCTCTTCGGAGGCCTCGACGGTCTCGGCTTCGCCGGCGTCAGCGGCTTCAACAGCGTCGGCTGCCGGTGCTTCCTCGCCGCCGGGGCGGACGAAGTCGCTCAGGTCAACAGCCTTGCCCTCGGTGTCCGTCACCTCGGCCTGGCCCAGGACCACGGCCAGCGCCTTGCGGCGGCGGACCTCGGAAACCATCATCGGAACCTGGCCGCTCTGGTCAATGATCTGCGCGAACTGGTTGGGGTCCATGCCGTACTGGCTGGCGGTGGTGACAATGTAGTCGATCAGCTCGTTCTGGCTGACGTTGACTTCTTCCTTTTCGGCAATCGCGTCAAGGATGATCTCGTTCTGGAAGGCTCGTGCGGTGTTGGCACGGACCTCTTCGCGGTGCTCCTCGGTGTCGTGCTCACCCTCACCGTGGCCGTTGCCCTCCTTGAAGTGGGCTTCGAGCTGCTCTTCGACGACGGAGTCCGGAACCGGAACCTCGACGAGCTCAACAAGCTTGTCCAGGACCTTGTCGCGGGCCTCAACGCCCTGCTCGACGATCTTGGAGTCGGCAGCCTGCTTGGCGAGGTCCTCGCGCAGCTCGGCCAGGGTGTCGAACTCGGAGGCCAACTGGGCGAAGTCGTCGTTCGCCTCGGGCAGTTCGCGCTCCTTGACGGCCTTCACAACAACCTTGACCTGGGATTCCTGGCCGGCGTGGTCGCCGCCCACCAGGGTGGTGTTGAAGATGGCGTCCTCGTCGGCACTGAGGCCGGTAACGGCCTCGTCCAGGCCTTCGAGCATGGTGCCCGAGCCAACCTGGTACGACAGGCCGGAAGCGGAGTCCACTTCCTCGCCGTCGATGGTGGCGGTGATGTCAATGGTGAGGAAGTCGCCGTCGGCAGCGGGACGGTCCACGGACTTCAGCGTGCCGAAGCGGCCGCGGAGCTCGTCGAGGGCCTTGTCAACGTCTTCGTCGGAGGACTGCGCAGCGGCAACCTCGACCTTGATGCCGGAGTAATCCGGGAGTTCGATTTCGGGACGGACGTCAACCTCGGCAGCGAACTTCAGGCCGCCGTCGGTGGCGGAAGGGTCCGGGACCTCGGTGATTTCGACCTCGGGGCGGCTCAGCGGGCGGATGCCGGACTCCTGCACGGCAGCCTGGTACCAGCCATTGAGGCCGTCGTTGATGGCGGTTTCGAGTACGTAGCCGCGGCCGACCCGCTGGTCGATGAGCTTTGCGGGAACCTTGCCCTTACGGAAACCGGGGACCTGGATCTGCGAAGCAACAGTCTTGTAAGCCGAGTCGATGCTGGGCTTCAGTTCCTCAAAGGGAACCTCAACGTTGAGCTTGACCCGCGTGGGGGTGAGGTTCTCGACAGCGCTCTTCACGGTCTAAGTACTCCTGGGTTTGTGGGATGGGTTTCTGCAAACGCAATGTTTTGTCCAGGCCACAGGCCCGGGCGGCAGAGTCGGGGTGACAGGATTTGAACCTGCGACTTCCTGCTCCCAAAGCAGGCGCTCTAGCCAAGCTGAGCTACACCCCGTTAGTGCACAGGCAAGTCTACGGTGATCCGCGCCGTGTTTGCACATTTGACACGTAGCCCATGGATTAGGTTTAGTTATATCCGGCTTGAACAGCCAGCCCGAAGTTTCCACCCGCACCACGCAGAAGGATCTTCCTCGGGGACGTAGCTTAATGGTAAAGCCTCAGTCTTCCAAACTGATTACGCGGGTTCGATTCCCGTCGTCCCCTCTGCACTACAAAAGAGCCCCTCCTTGGAGGGGCTCTTTTGTTTCTACTCCTGCTGGCAGTTCGGGCACCAGTACAGGTTGCGCCCGGCCAGTTCCGCGATCAGCACGGCGGTGCGGCACACCCGGCAGGGCAGTCCCTGGCGCTTGTAGACAAAATGGGCGTCCTCCCCCGCCGGGAAACTTCCACTTTTGGGCGGAACGGGCAGGCCGGCGGCGGCTGCCTTGGCGGCCGTCGTTCCGTGAACCGCCCAGTATCTGGGCGGAGTGGTGATGATCCGGCCGTCGGCTACGCCGTCGCCCATGAGCGTGACAACGTCCCGCCACAGCTTCCGGGCAGTGGTGTCCGTGACGGCGGAGCCCGGAAGCCAGGGGTGCAGGCGCAGGCGGAACAGGACCTCAGCGCGGTAGACGTTCCCGATGCCCGCGATGATCCTCTGGTCCATCAGGAGGGCGGCCACGGGTGTTTTGCGGCTTTGCAGGTTTTCGGCGAACCGGCCGGCGTCGCCGCGGCGGTTCCGGAGCGGGTCCGGGCCGAGCCGGGCAAGCACGGCGTCGGCTTCCGCCGCAGTGATGGTTTCGCACGTCGTGGCGCCGCGCAGGTCAGCCCATCCGTGGCTGCCGGCAAGCCGGACCCGGACCGCGCCGACCGGGGCGGGCGGCCCGGCATAGGAGTCGTCGGCACCGTCCTCCGCGAACGATTCCTGTTCGCCCACCCGGCGTGGCGCGCCAATACTGGAGGCCCCGGTGAAGGTGCGGTCGCCGCCAAAGCTCCAGGCTCCGTACAGGCCCAGGTGGACATGCAGGACCAGGGCGTTGTCAAAATGCAGGAACAGATGCTTGCCGTGGGCGTCGGCGGTGAGCAGGGTGTGGCCGTCCAGCAGCGCCGCTCCCCCGCTGAACCTGCCCTGCGGGCTGGAGACGGCGAGCCGCTGGCCGGTGAAAACGTCCCCGAACTGCCGGGCAAGGCGCCGGACGGAATGCCCTTCAGGCACTATTCGATGACCTCGCCGGTGGCCTCGTAGGCGGCGATCTTGCCGATCCGGCGGACATGCCGCTCGTCATTGCTGAAGGGTTCAGCCAGGAAGGCCTCGATCAGCCCAGTTGCCTCTTCCACGGTGTGCTGGCGTCCGCCGACAGCCACCACGTTGGCGTCGTTGTGTTCGCGGGCGAGGGTGGCGGTGGAGTGGTTCCAGGCGAGCGCTGCCCGGACGCCCTTGACCTTGTTGGCGGCGATCTGCTCGCCGTTGCCCGAACCGCCGAGCACGATGCCGAGGGCGTGGACACCGGCCTGCTGGTCGGCTACCACGGCGAGGGCGGCGTTGATGCAGAAGGAGGGGTAGTCGTCCTGGGCGTCGTAGACCTTGGGCCCGTGGTCCACCACTTCGTATCCCTTGGCGGTGAGGTGGGACACCAGGTGGGCGCTGAGCTCCATGCCTGCGTGGTCGGTGGCGATGTGGACCCGCGGGAAGGCAGGGGTAGAGGTCACGAGCAGAATCCGTTCAGTTGGCGGCGCTGGCGGCCGGCCGGGGAGGCGCCGGGGAGGTAAACAACACGGTCAAGGATACTAGGAGTCCGCCCCGCCGGCCTGCTGGGCGGTCCCTCCGCCCCGCCGCGCCCTGGCGGCCACACGGGTGAGCAC
>NZ_BAAHNO010000002.1:78617-115632 GCF_054656615.1 Arthrobacter sp. AD-310
CCACACGGGTGAGCACCTCGGCGAGCCGCGCCGCCGAGGCCTGGCTGCCGCCGCTGACGGCGAGGCGCCGGCCGTCGGTTTTGCTGACGACGACGGCGGGGCCGCTGCCCACGAGCATTGCTGCGGTTTCACCGTGGTTGCGGTAGCCCCAGCCGCCGTAGTCGGCGGCGCGCACCTCAGCGGCGCTGGCGGCCGAGATCGACCCCGCGGGGATGTCCATCACCGGAACGACCCCGGCGAGCAGGACCTTGAGGCCGGCGCGGTCCGCCTTGACCCGGGCGCAGAGGAAGGCTGCACCAAACAGGGCCACGGCCACCAGCAGGACACCCAGCCACGGCACGGCGATGGCGATCAGCGCGGCGGGGAAGAGCGAGGCGATCCCGATCATGACGAAGACCGAGCTCCTGGCGTGGACCCAGAGCCGGATGCTGTCCCGGGTCAGGTCCGGGTCCAGTTCCCGGGCGATGGCCGCCTGCAGGGCACGGTCGTCGTCCTGCGACCATTGCCGGTCCGCCTTGTAGACGAAGCCCATGATGACGCCCAGCGACACGGCAGCGCCGCTGCCCAGGGCAAGGACGGTGAGGTCCACATGGGATTCGCGGGCGTCCGCGAGGCCGGCCTGCCCCACCAGGCCGGCGGCGAGGGCGCTGGTGATGAAGAGGCTGAGGAAGAGCCCGGCACCCATCATGATCCGCCGCATCACCACGGGCCTGCCCAGCGGCACGGCCTGGCAGAGGACCAGCCAGCCGAACAGCACGATCATCAGCGCCCCGGTCCCGACGTAGGCGCCGAACGGGGCGAAGTCCGCACCGCCGTCGTCCGTCCAGCGGATGGCGAGCGGCTCGGGCAGGTCCCGCCGAAGCAGTGACGCGCACAGGACGAAGGCGCCGGCCAGAACAACCGGAAATCCGATGGCAAACCGCAGTGCCTTGCCATCCACCGAATCCAGGAACTTTCCCATAAGTTAACGCTACTCCGGCCCGGGGGCCCCTGCGCCCGGGCGTTCAGCCGCGCCGATGTGACCGGGGCAACGCGGGGGCGGCCGGCAGTGCAAGAATGATCTGTGCCGGAGTGGGTACCACCAGCCGGCAGCCGCTACTTCTCTGGAGGTCCACTTGCCAGGCATGAACCTGACCCGCGCCGAAGCCCGGGAACGCGCCGAACTCATCACCGTCGAGTCCTACGACATCCACGTCGACCTGACCCGGGGCGCTGACGTTTTCGGCAGCACAACCACCGTGAAGTTCAGTGCCAGGCCCGGATCTTCCACGTTTATCGACGCGGTCACCCGCACCGTGCACAATGTCACGCTCAACGGCCGCAGCCTGGATCCGGCTGCCGTCGCAGACGGGGTACGGATCCAACTGCCGGACCTGGCGGAGCACAACGAACTCACCGTGGTGGCCGATGCCCCGTACATGAATACCGGCGAGGGCCTCCACCGCTTCGTGGACCCGGTGGACAACGAGGTCTACCTGTACACACAGTTCGAAGTCCCGGACTCACGCAGGATGTTCGCCGTGTTCGAGCAGCCGGACCTGAAGGCGACGTTCGCGCTGACCGTCACGGCGCCGTCGCACTGGGACGTCGTCTCCAACTCCCCCACGCCCGAGCCTGTCCCGGAGACACCGGGTGAAGACGGCGGCGCCCGCTCGGTGTGGAGGTTTGCGCCGACGCCACGGCTTTCCTCCTATGTGACAGCACTGATCGCCGGGCCGTACCAGTCGGTCCGCAGCGACGTTAAGAGCTCCGACGGGCGCGTCATTCCGCTGGCTGTCTTTGCCCGGAAATCGCTGATGCAGTACCTGGACGCCGAGAACATCTTCGAGCTGACGCGGCAAGGCTTCGCCTTTTTCGAGGAGCAGTTCGGCTGCCCGTACCCCTTCGAAAAGTACGACCAGCTGTTCGTGCCGGAGTTCAACGCCGGGGCCATGGAGAACGCCGGCGCGGTGACCATCCTTGAAGGGTATGTCTTCCGCGGCAAGGTCACCGGGGCCCAGGTCGAGCGCCGCGCCATCACGGTGCTGCACGAACTGGCGCACATGTGGTTCGGCGACCTGGTGACGATGCGGTGGTGGAACGACCTTTGGCTCAACGAGTCGTTCGCGGAGTACATGTCGCACCTGGCCGCCGTGGACGCCACCTCCTTCACGAGTGCCTGGACCACGTTCGCCTCGGTCGAGAAATCCTGGGCATACCGCCAGGACCAGCTGCCGACCACCCACCCGATCTTTGCCGAGATCAACGACCTTCAGGACGTTGAGGTGAACTTCGACGGCATCACCTACGCCAAGGGCGCCTCGGTGCTGCGGCAGCTGGTGGCCTGGGTGGGGCCCGACCAGTTCATGGCGGGCGTGCGCGAGTACTTCGCCAAGCACTCCTGGCAAAACACCGAACTCCGCGACCTCATGGTGGAGCTGGAGAAGGCAAGCGGCCGCGACCTCGACGACTGGGGACGGCAGTGGCTGGAGACCGCGGGAGTGAACACCCTGGCGCCGGAACTGGACATGGCTGCCGACGGCACCCTGACGTCCTTCACCATCCTCCAGACGGCGGTGGAGGAATGGCCCACCATCCGTCCGCACCGGCTCGCGGTGGGCTTCTACAACCTGAACGGTGCCGGGAAGCTTGAGCGGGTGCACCGCGAGGAACTGGACGTCGACGGCGAACGCACCCACGTGCCCGGCCTGGCGGGCCTGGCCCGGCCCGACCTGATCCTCATCAACGATGACGACCTCGCCTATGCAAAGGTGCGGCTGGATCCGAAGTCGCTCGCGACTGCCACCGCGCACCTGAAGGACTTCGCCGAGAGCCTGCCCCGCACGCTGGTGTGGAATTCCGCGTGGGAGGCTGCGCGGGACGGGGAGACGCCGGCACGGAAGTACGTGGAACTGGTCCTGGCCAACGTGGCGGCCGAATCGGACTCCTCAGTGATCCTGGTGCAGCTCCGCCAGCTGGCGACCACGTTGAACTTCTACGTCGCGGAGGAACACCGCCCGGCCACCACCGCGGCAGCCGCGGACCGTCTTTGGGAGCTGGCGTCCGAAGTTCCCGGCGGTTCCGACGCGCAGCTGCAGTTCGTGAAATCCTTCGCCCTGCTCGCCGGCAGCGGTGAACAGCTGGACAACGTGGCCGGGCTGCTGGATGGTTCCGTGGCGCTGGACGGGCTGGCGGTGGACCAGGACCTGCGCTGGGAACTGGTGGCGTCCCTGGTGGCCGGCGGCAGGATGGGACAGGACGGGATTGACGCCGAACTGCAGCGGGACAACACCTCCAGTGGCCAGAACGCCGCTGCCCTGGCCAAGGCGGCCATCCCCACGCCGGAAGCCAAGGCTGCGGCCTGGGAGTCGATTGTGGTCAAGGGCGAGCTCTCCAATGCCCTGCAGGGGTCCGCGGTCACCGGTTTCATGCGGGTCTGGGACCGCTCGCTCCTGGAACCGTACGCGGAGAAGTATTTCGAGGCTGTGCCGGGAATAGTTGAAAACCGGACGCACGCACTGGCCCAGCAGATCGTCGTCGGCCTCTACCCGGCGCTGCTGACGACGCAGGCCACCGTCGACCGTACGGACGGGTTCCTCGCGTCGCTTCCGCCGCAGAGCGCGGCGCTGCGGCGCATGATGCTGGAAAACCGCGACGGCGTTGCGCGGGCGTTGCGCGCGCGGGCCGCGGACGCCCAGCTGGGTGGCGTGTGATGGGTATTTCCGAACACCGCTACCAACTGGCCGTGCAATGGACCGGCAACCTGGGTGACGGGACGTCCTCCTACCGGGGCTACTCGCGGGACCATGACGTGGTCATCCCCGGGCTGCCCGTCCTCAAGGGTTCCGCGGATGCCACGTTCCACGGAGACCGGGAACGCTACAACCCGGAACAGCTGCTCCTGGCTGCCCTGGCCCAGTGCCACATGCTGTCCTACCTGCATGTGGCCGTCAGGCACGGCGTTGTGGTGACGGATTACCGTGACGAGGCGTCGGGCTTGCTGCGGTTGAACCGCGACGGCAGCGGCCAGTTCGATCGGGTGACGCTGCGCCCCAGGGTCACGCTCGCCGACGCCGGACAGGCGGAGCTGGCTGCCCGGCTGCACCGGGAAGCAAACCAGGTGTGCTTCATTGCACGCAGCGTGAACTTCCCCGTGGACCATGAGCCGGTGATTATGGCGGGCTAACCGCGCAGCTTGTCCACCAGCCGCTCCTCGGTTTCCGGTGCGAGGCCCGCTTTGCGGGGCCGGTCCAGGCCGCGGCTGCGTTCGTCGCGGAGCGTGTCCTCCAGTGTTTCCTGCCAGGGCCGCAGGGTGAGTCCTGCGGCCCTGGCCGCCTGATTGCTGCGCGCCATGAATCCATCGTTGCCGGGCGGGAGCCAGAGCGGCAGGGAATCCGGGCCGGCCCAGTATCCTACGCCTTTTCCGGCCAGCCACTCCTCACCAGCTGTCACGACGGGGCCCTCGTGCCCGGACGCGGCCCGGGCGGCGGCGAAGTACGTGCCGAAGGGGACCCGCTCCCCCACGGCGTTCAGGGCGCCGGTGGTTCCTTGTCCGGCGGCGAGCAGGATCCAGGCGGCAAGGTCGCGGACGTCGATCGCCTGAGTGGGGTCCAGTCGATGTCCGGGACCAGGACCGGCCGGTTGTCCCGGACCGCCGTCGTCCGGGCGCACCGGGCGGGCCAATAGCCGTACCGGTCCGACGCGTCCCCCGGGCCGGCGATCAGGCCGGCACGGCACAGGTGGGAGGTGCCCGCGGTTGCCGCAAGGGTGGCCTCCTCGATGGCAACCTTCGATTCGCCGTAGTTCTCCGGTGTTGACCGTGTTCCGGCCGGCAGAGGGGGAAGGAGCGCCGCGTCCTCTGCCGCGCCGGGAACTGAATGGTCGGCGTACACCGAGCAGCTGGAAACGAAGGTCCAGTGGCCGGCCCGCCCGGCCAGGCTGCTGAGGGCGTCCCGGGCGAAACCGGGGTTCCTCGCCACCTCGATCACGGCGTCCCATTCCCCCGCCACGCCGGAGTACGTGTTCGCGCCAAGAGAACGGTCCGCCCTGATCCACTCAGCCCCGGGCGGCGGCGGGCCCGCGGTTCCTCGGGCCAGGCAGGCGGTCCGGTGCCCGGCGGCCACCGCCTGGCGGACGATTTCTGCTGACAGGAAGGCGGTTCCGCCGAGGACGAGGATGCGCATTGCCCCACGCTACGGCGCTAGGGTTAAAGGAGAACAGAGCCACGCTTCAAGGAGTTTCCCCCGCATATGGTCAGCATGTTGTCAGTCCTGCCTTCCGCCACGTCCGATCCGGATGGCATCAGCATCACGGGGATCGTCATCAGCCTCGGTGTTGGAGTCGCCGTGTGGCTGGTGGCAACCTTCGTCATCTCGCGCATCACCGCACGGGTCGCGTCAGGCAGCAACTTCTTCAAGAAGCGCACCTTCAAGTGGGTGGCGCCGGCCCTCCGCGCCCTGGACCACGAACGGCGGGTGCAGCGGGCGGAGACCATTGGGTCGCTGCTGAACAGCGTTGTGGGGGTGCTGGTGGTGGTCATCACCGGCATGTACGTGCTGCAGAACCTGGACATCAACATCGCCCCGCTGCTCACCAGCGTGGGCATCCTGGGTGTGGCCATCGGCTTCGGCGCCCAGCAGCTGATCCGTGACTTCCTGGCCGGCATCTTCATCACTATTGAGGACCAGTACGGCATCGGCGACGTGATCGAAACCAGCGAGGTGGTGGGCGTGGTCGAATCCATGGGCCTGCGCATCACCCGTGTCCGCTCCGATGACGGCGCCATCTGGTATCTGCGCAACGGCGAGATCCTGCGTGTGGGCAACCGCTCACAGGGCAACTATGTGCCGCTGCACGAGGAACCGGACGGCACCACGGACCAGGGTTCTGCCCACGGTCCGGAAACGACGAAGACCAACCAGCAGGCCGGAGAGTAGCCATGACCATTCCCATTGAGCCGCAGCGGCCGAAGCAGCTGATGCAGAACGACCCGTTCAGCCAGCCCGGCTACACCGACAACTTCTATGACGCGGTGGGCGGCCATGAGACGTTCGTGAAGCTCATTGACGTCTTTTACGACGGCGTCGCCACGGACCCGCTGCTGCGGCCGATGTACCCGGAAGAGGACCTGGAGCCGGCCAAACGGCGGTTCCTGATGTTCCTGGAACAGTACTGGGGCGGACCCACCACGTACGGCGAGGAGCGGGGCCACCCGCGCCTCCGGATGCGGCACATGCCTTTCAGGGTGACGCCGGAGGCCAAGGACCGTTGGCTGTTCCACATGCGCAAGGCCGTGGATGCCCTCGGCCTGCCGCCGCTGTATGAGGGGACCCTCTGGGACTACATGGAACGCGCAGCGCTGTCCATGATCAACAGTCCCTCGGACGCGTAGTTCCCGCTTCTCCAGCCGCGGTTACAGGAGCCCGCTTCCGGTGCGGGCGAGGACGTGGCCGCGGCTGCCCGTCAGCCGGAACCACCGCCCGGCGCGGTACAGCTTCTGGTCGCCGTCGGCAAGGAAGCCCAGGGCCAGGGCCGCGAACGCCGCACCTGCGGGCAACCCGGATTCGTCCAGGTCCCTTCCCCACACGGCAGCCCGGGCGTTGTTGACCATCATGGCGCCCGGCTTCTCCGGGACGATCGCGGCCACCTCGGCGATGCCCGCTTCCGCCGCCGCCCGCAGTGCAGCGTCGCTGACTGAACCCAGCAGCTCCCAGCCGCCCCGCGGCGCGCCGACGCCGGTCCACGACTCGGTGACCGTGGCAGGCGGAACCGGCAGCTCGACGTCGTCTTCTGCCGCACGTGCCAGCCGGTCCAGCACGGCAGACAGCGTCACCGTGACGTCCGTTTCCGACGGCGCCGCAAGCGCCATGGTGCGCAGGCCAAGGATGGTGGGCGTCGCTTCGCCGAGGAGCCGGGGCCGCAGGACGCAGACGTACGCGGCAAGGACGGAACCCGCCGCCTGCAGCCGGATGGCGCCGTCGTCGATCGCTTTTGCACGGGTGACGTAGGTCTTCAGGTCGGCGAGATCGCGGGGATCGGCGAAACGGAAGGACGAGGTGAGGAGATCAGACACACCAAGAACACTACCGGCTGGAGCTTTGTTGAGCAGTCCCGGGGCGCCGTCTAGAGTCAGACCATGACTGAAGCCGAAACCGGACTCCTCGCGCCGCCCGGCGGCGACCCCACCTCGTCGCTGATCAAACTTCTCGACCTCGGCCAGCTGGAGGGAGCACGCACTGACGAGGACATCTTCCTAGGCCCCTCCCAGCAGCAGCCCCACCAGCGCGTCTTCGGCGGCCAGGTGCTGGCACAGTCACTCGTCGCGTCCATCCGGACCGTGGAACCGGACCGCTTTGTCCATTCCATGCACGGCTATTTCCTGCGGCCGGGCGACGCCAACAAGCCCATCACCTTCGGTGTCCAGCGGCTCCGCGACGGCCGGTCCTTTTCCGCGCGGCGCGTGCACGCCTACCAGGACGGGGTGCCCATCCTGTCGATGATCGCCTCTTTCCAGGGCGATGACGAGGGCATTGAGCACGAGTCACGGATGCCGGAGGGAATCCCGGATCCGGAATCCCTGCCCAGCACCGCCGACCTGCTGGGCAAGTTCGACCATCCGGTCGCGCGGCACTGGGCGTACGAGCGGCCCTTCGACATCCGGCACATCGACCCGCCGCTGTATGTCTCGGCAAAGGGCGCCCGGGAGGCACGCAACGCCGTCTGGATGAAGACATTCGGACCGATGCCGGACAACACCAACCTGCACCGGGCCGCCCTGGCGTATGCGAGCGACTACACCCTGCTGGAATCAATCCTGCGCAGGCACGGGCTGAGCTGGATCACTCCCGGCATGAATGTTGCGAGCCTTGACCACGCCATGTGGTGGCACCGCCCCGCCCGGGTGGACGAGTGGCTCCTCTACGTCCAGGAATCTCCCAGCGCCCAGGGTGCCAGGGGGCTTGCCACCGGCAAGATCTTCAACCGCGCCGGCCAGCACGTGGCCTCAGTGGCGCAGGAGGGCATGGTCCGGCTCCCCACCGACGTCAAGAGCAAGGTCATGGGCGCCTTCCAGTCCAAAGTCATGGAGCACCAGATCCGCAAGGCTGTGCGCGACTGACGGGCTCCCACCGGCATGGCAGGAGGCCGGAACCCGAGGGGTTCCGGCCTCCTGCCATATGCGTTTATTGTTGTGGCCGCAGCCCGCAGGTCAGTCGCGGGCCGGCTGATCAGTCGCGGGTCAGGCGCCGGTGAGTGACGCGGTGGGGCTTGGCGGCATCGGGACCGAGCCGTTCCACCTTGTTCTCCTCGTAGGATTCGAAGTTGCCCTCGAACCAGTACCACTTGGAGGGGTTCTCGTCGTCGCCCTCGTAGGCAAGGATGTGGGTGGCGACGCGGTCCAGGAACCAGCGGTCGTGCGAAACGACCACGGCGCAGCCGGGGAATTCCAGCAGTGCGTTTTCCAGGCTGCTGAGGGTTTCGACGTCGAGGTCGTTGGTGGGCTCGTCGAGGAGCAGCAGGTTGCCGCCCTGCTTGAGCGTCAGCGCGAGGTTCAGGCGGTTGCGCTCACCGCCGGACAGCACGCCGGCCTTCTTCTGCTGGTCCGGGCCCTTGAAGCCGAAGGCCGCCACGTAGGCACGGGAAGGCATTTCGACGTTGCCAACCTGGATGAAGTCGAGGCCGTCGGAGACAACCTCCCACAGGGTCTTGTTGGGGTCGATGCCGCCGCGGCTCTGGTCGGCGTAGGAGATCTTGACAGAGTCGCCGATCTTCAGGTCGCCGCCGTCGAGCGGTTCCAGGCCGACGATGGTCTTGAACAGGGTGGTCTTGCCCACGCCGTTGGGACCGATAACGCCCACGATGCCGTTGCGCGGCAGGCTGAAGGACAGCCCGTCGATGAGGACACGGTCCTCGAAGCCCTTCTGGAGGTTCTTCGCCTCCAGGACCAGGCCGCCCAGGCGCGGTCCCGGCGGGATCTGGATCTCTTCGAAGTCAAGCTTGCGGGTGCGGTCCGCCTCGGCGGCCATTTCCTCGTAGCGCGCAAGGCGTGCCTTGGACTTGGTCTGCCGGCCCTTGGCGTTGGAGCGGACCCACTCGAGTTCCTCGGCGAGGCGCTTGGCCTGCTTCGCGTCCTTCTTGCCCTGGATCTCCAGGCGGGCGCGCTTCTTTTCCAGGTAGGTGGAGTAGTTGCCCTCGTAGGGGTACAGGTGGCCGCGGTCGACTTCCGCGATCCACTCGGCCACGTGGTCCAGGAAGTAACGGTCGTGGGTGACTGCGAGGACGGCGCCCGGGTAAGTGGAGAGGTGCTGTTCAAGCCAGAGCACGCTTTCGGCGTCCAGGTGGTTGGTGGGCTCGTCGAGGAGCAGCAGGTCCGGCTTCTGCAGCAGGAGCTTGCAGAGGGCCACGCGGCGGCGTTCACCACCGGAAAGGTTGGTGACGTCCGCGTCGGCCGGCGGGCAGCGAAGGGCGTCCATCGCCTGCTCCAGCTGGGAGTCGAGGTCCCATGCGTCGGCGGCGTCGATGGCTTCCTGGAGCTTGCCCATTTCCTCGAGGAGGGTGTCGTAGTCAGCGTCGGGGCTGGCCATTTCCTCGGAGATTTCGTTGAAGCGCTGGATCTTGCCGTAGATCTCGCCCACACCTTCCTGGACGTTGCCCAGGACGGTCTTCTCTTCGTTCAGCGGGGGCTCCTGCATCAGGATGCCCACGGTGTACCCGGGGCTCAGCCGGGCCTCGCCGTTTGAGGGGGTGTCGAGTCCGGCCATGATCTTGAGGATGGTGGACTTACCGGCACCGTTCGGGCCTACAACGCCAATCTTGGCGCCGGGAAAGAAGGACATGCTTACGTCATCGAGGATGAGTTTTTCGCCAACGGCTTTGCGGGCCTTGGTCATTGTGTAGATAAATTCCGCCATGGTTCCAAATCTAGTGGGTTGGCGGGCTTATCTCATATTTGCCGGCGGATTCAGGACCCCACGAAGCACTTGCCGCTTGCAAGGACGGGAAGCACAGTCACGGTGACTGTCCCTTCCCGGACTTGTCCAATGACGCAGTCTTTACCTTGCAGGACAGCTGCTTCGATGGCGTCGGCCTCCAGCCCCGTGGGGGTACGGCTTTGGGAGACCTGGAGCGCAGAGGGTGCAATACCGGCGGCGGTCAGCGCGTCCGTGACCTGGGCGGTAGCAGGTTTTGGTGCTGCCGCAGCCAGCCCGCCGAGCGCGGCGGTGACGGTCTGCTTCACGGTCTCGGTCGCCGCAGCGTCGGCCGCGGGGGCCGGTGCCCGGCTGGCGGTATCCGCCAGCGGTGTGGCTGCTTTCGTTTGCGTGGCCGCAGGGGATGCCGCAACTGGCGCTGTTGGACCGGGGCGGACCTCCGAGGCAGTTCCGCCGGTGCAGCCCGTCACACCCGCCAGGAGCACCAGGGCGGAGACTGCTGCCGACGATAACCGGGATGCGTCCCGGAGCCGGGCGGAGTGAGCGGCCCCGTGGGCCCCGGCCGTGGTTTTCTGCCTATGGTCAGGGGTCAGCCGCATGTTGTCATTCTGCCACGGCGCAGGCGCAAGGACTGACCGCGTGTGACGGGCGGGCGGAACAGGGCCGGGGGTGCCGCCGTTCCGTCCGCCCGGGTCTGATGGGCGTTGATACCTGCTGCCGGTTCCTAGACTTCTGCCAGTTCCCCCGTTTCCAGGTCAAGGGACACGAGGTCGCCGTCATTGTCCTCGATGATGACTGCAGGGTGGCCTTCCTCCTCAAGTTGGCCGTCCTCGTCATCCTCGGGCCCGTCCTGGGGTTCGTCCATGCCTGCCGGGGGTTCAACGTCCGCTGTGTGGGGCGGTTCCACGAGCGACAGGGCAGGCCTTGACGACGTCCGTGTGAAATTGGCCGATCCGAAGGTGAGGTCATGGCCGACGGCGTCGGCGTCGATAACGGTGGAGTGGTAGACGCGTCCGTCCTTCTCCCACGAGCTGAGCCTCAGCTTGCCGACCACAATGACGGGCTGGCCCTTCCTGATGCTGCATCCGATGGTTCCTGCGAGCTGCCGGTAACCCTTGACGGTGAACCAGTTGGTGTGTGCGTCCACCCACTCTTTAGTTGGCTCGTCGAAACGGCGGGAGGTGACCCCGACGCGGAAGGATGCCGTGGCGGTCCCGCGGGCAGTGGTGGTGCTCGTTACCTCCGTGGCGACGAAGCCGCGGATAGTGATCAAGTCTTTCATCTTCACGTCCTGTCTCAATGGTGGTGCCTTGCAGGCAAAACAAGCATTGCGCCGCAGCAGGCCGGCGGGGAGGCCAGGATCGGCGTATGTGCATAACAGGCTCCCCGGACCGCTGTGGAGGACTGGTGGGTTCCGCTGCAGGTCAGTGACGGCGCCTTGACTTCCGGCAATGTAGACTTTTTGAGGTGCCGGATGACAGCATCCGGACGCCATGACCGCCTCAGTAGCTCAGGGGATAGAGCAGCGGCCTTCTAATCCGCCGGTCGGGGGTTCGATTCCCTCCTGGGGCACAGACAGAAAGGCTCCCCGGTCTTCGGACCGGGGAGCCTTTTTATGACGGACGTCGTCGCACGTTCCGCGCAAACGCCGTCTGCGCCAATCACGTGCACGGAAGGACAAGCTCCGCGTAGCGCTCCTTCACTGTGGACAGGACGGTGTTGCCGTCGGTGTCCCAGATCTCCTGGTTGAAGATTTCCACTTCGATGTCGCCGGTGTACCCGGCGTCGCGCACCCAGGCGCCGATGGTGGCAAAGTCCACGACGCCGTCGCCCATGTATCCACGGGACAGCAGCGGGTCGGCGGCGATTGGCATGTTGAAATCACACACCTGGTAGGAGGCGATCCGGCTTTCCCGGCCGGCGCGTTCAATCTGCGCCTTCAGCTCCGGATCCCACCACACGTGGAAGGTGTCGACGGCGACGCCAACGGTTGCTGCGTCGAACGGGGCTGCGAGGTCCAGGGCCTGGCCGAGGGTGGAGATGAGTGCGCGGTCGGCGGCATACATCGGGTGCAGCGGTTCCAGCACCAGGCGGACACAGTTTTCCTCTGCGAAGGGAACCAGGTCGGCCAGCCGGTCTGCCACCCGCTGCCGTGCCGCCACAACGTCCTTCTCGCCGGGGGCGAGGCCGCCGACCACCAGGAACAGTTCCCGAGTGTCCAGGGCCACGGCCTCGAGGATTGCTGTGCGGTTGTCCGCCAGCGCTGCGGCCTGGCCCTCGGCGTCTGCTGCGGTGAGGAAACCTCCGCGGCAGAGCGAGGACACGCGCAGTCCCGCATCCTTGATCAGGCGGGCGGCCTTGTCCAGGCCGGCTTCCCCGACACGGTCCCGCCAAGGGCCGATTGAGGGGATTCCGGCTTTGACGCAGCCCTCGACAACCTGCGCAAGCGTCCACTTTTTGGTGGTGGCGCTGTTGATGGACAGCCTGGAGAAGTCGCTCATACGCCCACCCCGTTGATCCGCAGGTAGTCGGACATCCGGAACGCTGCCAGTGCGGGGTCCTTGAGCAGCCCCGCCCGGTCGGCCAGTTCGAAGGTCTTGGCGAGGTGGCAGACGGAGCGGCCGGAATGCAGGCCGCCCACCATCTGGAAGCCGGGCTGCTTGCCGTTGAGCCAGGACATAAACGCGATGCCGGTCTTGTAGTAGAACGTGGGGGCGCTGAAGATGTGCTTGCCCAGTTCCCGGGTTGAGTCCAGTATCCCGCGCGCCTTGGCGGCGTTTCCGGCGTCGTAGTTCTGCAGGGCTACCGAGGCGGCCGGGTAGATGGCCGCGAAGATGCCCAGCAGGGCGTCGGAGTGGTGGGTACCGTCGCCGTCGATGAGTTGGGGGTAGTTGAAGTCGTCGCCGGTGTAGAGGCGGACGCCTTGGGGCAGCGCGGCGCGGAGGGCAACCTCATGGCTGGCATCGAGCAGCGAAACCTTGACGCCGTCAACCTTGTCGGCATTGTCCTTGATGAGGCCCAGGAACGTACTGGTGGCCGTAGGGACGTCGTCGGAGCCCCAGTAGCCGGCGAGTGCGGGGTCGAACATGGTGCCGAGCCAGTGCAGGATCACGGGCTGGTCCACTTCCTGGAGCAGGGTGGAATAGACCTTCAGGTAGTCCTCGGGGCCGCTGGCCACCTTGGCCAAGGCCCGGGAAGCCATCAGGATGACCTTGGGTCCTGCCTCGGTGATGAGCGCGATCTGCTCGCGGTAGGACTCAAGAACGGCCTTCAGGCCGGCTTCGCCTCCTGGCAGGGAGTCGAGGTCCAGCTGGTCAGTTCCGGCGCCACAGGAGACAAGGTCCCGGACGGACTTGCCGGCGGTCGCAGGGTTGCCCGCGGACACAACCGACGCCGCTTCCACCCCGGTGCGCTTGATGAGCTGCTGGGTGGCAGCCCAGTCCAGGCCCATGCCGCGCTGGGCGGTGTCCATGGCATCGGCAACGCCCAGGCCATAGGACCACAGCTCGTGGCGGTAGGCCATGGTGGCGTCCCAGTCGAGCCGGGCCGGGGCGCCCGGGGTGTTGTCGGCGAGGACCTCCGGGATGACGTGGGCGGCGGCGTAGGCCCGGCGCGCCGTCAGCGGCGCGGCGGGGCGGGCCCAGGTGGTGGCGCCCCGCAGGCGGTATTCCCGGGTGCCGCCGTCGGAAGAGGGAAGGATGAGCGAAGTCATTAGAGGGTGATCTCCGGGATGTCGATGGTGCGCCGTTCGTCGTTGGACTGGAGGCCGAGTTCTGCAAGCTGAACTCCGCGGGCGGCGGACAGGAGGCCGAAGCGGTGTTCGCGGCCGGCGACGACGTCGCGCAGGAATTCCTCCCACTGCAGCTTGAAGCCGTTGTCCAGTTCGGCGTTGGCGGGCACTTCCTGCCACTGGTCGCGGAAGGACTCGGTGACGGGCAGGTCCGGGTTCCAGACGGGCTTGGGCGTGTGGGCGCGCTGCTGGGCGACGCACTTGTTCAGGCCGGCAACGGCGGAACCGCGGGTGCCGTCCACCTGGAATTCGACCAGTTCGTCGCGGTAGACGCGGACGGCCCAGGAGGAGTTGATCTGGCCGATGACCTCATCGCCGCCCGGCGTCTCGAGTTCGAAGATGCCGTAGGAGGCGTCGTCGGCGGTGGCCTTGTACTCCTTGCCGGCTTCATCCCAGCGGGCGGGGATGTGGGTGGCGGTCTTGGCGTTGACGCTCTTGACCTTGCCGATGATGCCTTCGAGGACATAGTTCCAGTGGCAGAACATGTCCGTGGTCATTCCCCCGCCGTCTTCCTTCCGGTAGTTCCAGGAGGGGCGCTGGGCGGCCTGGATGTCTCCTTCGAAGACCCAGTAGCCGAACTCGCCGCGGATGGACAGGATGCGGCCGAAGAAGCCTTCGTCCACGAGGCGGCGCAGCTTGACCAGGCCGGGGAGGTAGAGCTTGTCGTGCACGACGCCCGCGGTGACGCCTGCTTCCCTGCCGATCCGGGCCAGTTCAATGGCCTCTTCGAGGGTTTCGGCGGTGGGTTTCTCGGTGAAAATGTGCTTGCCGGCCAGCATGGCCTTCTTCAGGGTTGCGGCGCGGAGGCTGGTCATGGAGGCGTCGAAGATAACGTCCACGGTGGGGTCGTTGATGACCGAGTCCAGGTCCGTGGTCCACTCCGCAACCTTGTGCTTCTCTGCCAGTTCGCGGATCTTGCCCTCGTTGCGGCCGACGAGGATCGGTTCCACCTGGACCCTGTTGCCGTCTTGAAGGGTGAAGCCGCCGGCATCGCGGATCGGGAGGATGGAACGCAGCAGGTGCTGGCGGTAGCCCATCCGGCCGGTGATGCCGTTCATGGCAATACGGATTGTTTTGGTTTCGAAGCCCATGTGTCCTCCACGATGAGTGAGTTTGGATCGAGGTATTGGGAAAGCGCATTCCCGCTGCTTCAATAATGCACATCCCTCCGCGAGTTTGGCAAGCGCTTTCCGAGGTCGGCTGCCAACTGCCATAATGTGGTAACCGCTTTATTGGCCTATCGACGCCCGGGAGATGCTGTGGCTGCAAGTACCCTTACCGAAGTGGCCCGGCTGGCCGGGGTCTCCCCCGCCACGGCGTCCCGCGTCCTCAACGGCTCCGCACGCAAACCCGGCAAGGACATCGCCGAGCGGGTCCGCCAGGCTGCGGAGTCACTGGGCTACATCCCCAATGCGCAGGCGCAGGGCCTGGCGAAGTCGAGTTCCGGCCTGATAGGCCTGATTGTGCATGACATCGCGGATCCCTACTTCGCAGCGATCGCCCGCGGCGTCCAGGAGGCCGCCCGCGAACAGCGGAAAATGGTCCTGCTGGCCACCACCGGCGGTGCGCCGGCCGAGGAGAAGGAAGCGGTGGCCGCCTTCGCCGCCCGCCGCGCCGACTCGATTGTGATCGCCGGGTCCCGGTCGTCCCGCGCAGAGGACCAGGAGGACAACGCCGAACTTGCCTCCGAACTCGACAGGTACTGCCGCAACGGCGGGCGCGTCGCCGTTGTCGGGCATCCCGTCGTGGGCGCGCAGGCACCCGAGGGCTACCACGTGGTGGCCGTGCCAAACCAGGAATTGGCGCGGACGCTGGCGTCCGAGCTGGCGGCACGCTGGGATGGCGGGTTCGCCATCATCGGTGGCCCGGAAGGGCTGTTTACGTCGGACGACCGCATCCGGGGCTTCCAGGACGGCCTGTCAGGCGCGGGCCGTGCACCGGCGGAGATCCTGCGCACCTCGTTCAACCGGGCCGGCGGCTATGAGGCCGGGCTCAAAATCGCGGCGCGCATCAAAGCCGCCCGGGACGCGTCCGGTGAACCTGCAGGTCCGCAACTCTGCATCTTCGCCGTCAACGATGTCATGGCCATTGGCGCAACAGCAGCCCTGCGCGCCGAGGGCCTGCGCATCCCCCGCGACGCCACGATTGCCGGCTTCGACGACATCGAGACGCTGCGGGACTTCCGCCCCGCCCTTTCCACCGTCCGCCTGCCGCTGGAAGAAATCGGCCGGCTCGCCACGCGCGCCACCGCTCCCGGTGCAGGCAGCAGCGATCCCGACGGCGGCCTGCCGGAGCCGATCACGGGCGAGGTCACCCTGCGCCGAAGCACCGAGGCGGAATGAACGCGGCCATCGACCTCACCACCGTCCCGGCCGGGACGGAACAGGGCGCCGGCCCCCGCCCCGCGGTCCTGGTGCTTCCCGGCGGTGGATATGCCCGGCAGGCCCCGCACGAATCGGAGCCGGTGGCCGACTGGCTTGCCGGGCTGGGAATTCATGCCTTCGTACTTAGATACCGCGTGGCACCCAGCCGGCACCCCGGCCCCCTCGAGGATGCGAAAGAGGCCATGCTGCAGATCCGCGGCGGAGCGCACGGCCTGGCAATCGACCCGGCGCGGGTGGGGGTGCTCGGGTTCTCGGCCGGAGGACACCTCGCCGCGACCCTCTCCACCGCGGCGGCCACCGGGGACCCGCGCCTGGACGTGGCCGAAGCCGTTCCGGACCTCAGCGTCCTCTGCTATCCGGTTGTATCCCTGACGCACGAAGTACATCAAGGCTCCGTGGACAACCTGCTCGGCCACGCGCCGTCGTCGGACCTCCTGGCCGCCCTGTCCGCCGACGGCCAGGTGACTGCGTCCACCCCGCCGGCGTTCCTGTGGCACACGGCGGATGACGCCGCCGTCCCGGTCAGTCACAGCTTGCGGTACGCAGGGGCCCTGATGGCTGCAGGCGTTCCGGCCGAACTGCACGTCTTTCCGAGCGGCCGCCATGGCCTGGGGCTGGCCGGCGGGGAACCGGGCGTCCGGCAGTGGCCTGCCCTGTGCGCGGACTGGCTGGTGCGCGCCGGCTGGGCGTCCCGGGAAGGAACACCGCGCGCCGGGGCCGTGGCAGCCGACCGCGGTTGACGGTCCCTGTTCCATCCCCGGGAACGCGCTCCCACGGCCGATAGAGTGGCCGGATGGACAATCCTGCAAGGGTGCACGGCAGCCTGATTGCCGCCATCAAGGACCGCCTCCGCAGACAGGCGGACCCTGTCCGGGCGGCCGGGGCGCAGGCCTACATGAAGTCGCAGCTTCCATCCCTGGGCGTGCGGGTACCGGCAGTCCGCCGCATCGTCGCCGCGGCTGTTGCGGCGGCACCCTTCGCGTCGGCCGAGGACCTCCGCTCCACCGTGCTGGACCTCTGGCGCGGCGCCGGTTTCCGGGAAGAACGCTATGCGGCCATCGACCTCACCGGAAACCGCCTGGTGCGCAGCGACCTGCGCATGCTTCCGGTGTACGAGGAGATGATCCGGACCGGGGCGTGGTGGGACTTCGCCGACGGCGTCTCGGGCCGGATCTGTGACCTGCTGCAGGCCCACCGCCCGGAAATGACAGCTGTCCTCCTGCGTTGGAGCACCGACGCCGACTTCTGGATGCGGCGTGCCTCGATCACGGCCCAGCTGAAGGCGAAAGCTGCCACGGATCCCGTGCTGCTGGCCCGGGTCATCGAAGCCAACCTCGACGACAAGGAGTTCTTCATCCGCAAGGCAATCGGTTGGGCCCTGCGGGAGTACGCGAAAACGTCGCCGGAGTGGGTTCGCGCCTTCGTGGCGCAGCATGCGTCCGCCTTGAGCCCGCTGTCACGCAGGGAGGCACTCCGGCGGCTGCCGGCACCCGGGGTGCAGCCTGGCTAGATAACGGGACGTTCGACGACGGTTCCGCCGGTTTTGCGGAACAGGTGCTTTGTCTTCGGGTCCCAGAAGATGAGGTACAGCCCGAACAGCAGTCCGGTCACGGCCGCCGCCACGCGGGCAAGGGCAAGGGCAAAGCCGAGGTCCTCCGTCTGGAGGTAGGGGAAGACCTCCAGCTGGTCCGAAATGGCGTAGATCATGAAGAAGGACACCACGAAGTAGAGCGCCTTGACCTGCCAGTCATTGCGGATTCCTGTGACGGCGAACAGCGGGATGAGCCATACGACGTACCAGGCCTGGATCATGGGCGCCAGCAGGACAACAGCGGCGAAGGCAAGCGTGAGGCGCCGCATCAGCCGGTCGTAGTCGCCGCGGAAGATCTGCCAGGCGACGATGCCCACCGCCAGCAGCTTCCCGGCGTCGAAAACCCAGTCGGCCAGCAGCTTCCCGTCCAGGCCGAACGAGTTCGCCAGCGAAGCGACCACCATTCCGATCAGGCCGACGGGCGCATACCAGATATAGATACTTCCCGGCGCCGAAAGCCCGTTGATCCAGCCGAATCCAAAGCCATTCACCAGGGCCATCAGGCTTAGGAGCGCGAGGCTGAGGCTGCCGGTCAGGGCCCAAAACAGGAACCTGCGCATCCAGCCCGCTTCCCGGCCGGCCCACAGGAGCCCAATGAACGGAAGGAAGACGATGGTGATGGGTTTGACCGCGATGGAAAGTGTCACCAGGACCACGCCGCGGACTGCCCGGCGGGTCGCCGAGTAGTAAAGGCCGGCCAGTGCCAGTCCAATCATCAAGGCATCGTTGTGGACACTGGCAATGAAATTGGTCAGGAACAGCGGGTTTGCGGCGGTAAGCCAGAGCGCCCGGTTCGGGTTGATCCCGTGCAGTTCGGCGAGCTTCGGTACGTAGATCACACACAGGACCACGCCGGCCAGCGCCACGAGGCGGAACAGCATCACGCTGGCCTCCGGCTGGACGTTGGTGGACCAGACGACAAACTGCTCTATCCACAGGAACAGCTGGCCGTAAGGAACCGGGGCTTCCGTCCACATCTTGTCCGCGCCAAGCTGGAAATAGTTGGACAGCGCAGAGATGCCGTTCTCATAGGGGTTGAAGCCCTCCACCATGAGCCGGCCCTGGCCGATATAGGCGTAGACGTCCCGGCTGAACAGCGGTACACAGAACATCATGGGCAGCCCCCACGCAACCACGGCCCGAAGGGTTGCCTTCCGCGCTTCCTGGCCCCAGTCATGGACCACCTGCCCGAGGCGCAGCCAGGCACGCACCAACAGCATGGCACCCACAGCCAAAAGCACGATGGACAGGGCCACACCGGCTGCTTCGGCACGCATCCAGATGAACACGGGCATCCGCCGCAGCTCGGAAACCGGGGCCAGCCACCCGACCCCCAGGGAACCGATCAGCAGGAACATGGAACCGGCGAAACCCGCCAACAGCGGCGACCGCGGACTGTCCATGGCGGTGCCGCCCACTCCGGCAGCGGCGGCTGCCTGCTCCCCCGTCGCGGGCAAAGGCGCCGTCATCTCAGGATCGTCCAATCTTTTACGTTTGCACACGTTGTACGTTGTGCACGGCGTGCTCCCGGGTGAACTCTACAGCCGTCTTTGAACTGCCCCTTGGTCCAGCCCTCCGGGGCGCTTCCCCGGCGGCAGGGCGACCCGCCGCATACCCAAAAATCCTAGCACCGGGCTGACGCCCGGAGGTGTACCGGTAGGCTGGACCGGTGCCTATATCTAACGAACGGATTGTCTGGATCGACTGTGAAATGACCGGTCTGGACATCAAAAACGACGCCCTGATCGAGGTGGCGGCCCTGGTTACCGACTCCGAACTGAACATCCTCGGTGACGGCGTGGACGTGGTCATCAAGCCCGACGATGCCGCCGTGGCCCAAATGAACGACTTTGTCCGGGACATGCACACCAAGTCCGGCCTGCTGAAGGAACTGCCCGCCGGCAAGACCATGGCGGAGGCGGAGGCAGCCGTCATGGAGTACATCGCCGAATGGGTGCCGGACCCCCGCAAGGCCCCGCTGGGCGGCAACTCGGTCGGAACGGACCGGGTGTTCCTGTCCAGGGACATGCCGTCGGTTGTTGAGCACCTGCACTACCGGGTCATTGACGTCAGCACCATCAAGGAACTGTCCCGCCGCTGGTTTGCCCGCGCCTACTTCCAGTCCCCCGCGAAAAAGGGCGGGCACCGGGCCCTTGGCGACATTAAGGACTCCATCGACGAGCTTCGGTACTACCGGGAAGCGGTCTTCGTTCCCGCACCCGGACCCGACAGCGTCACGGCGCAGCAGATCGCCCGCCGGATCACCGCCGGCGGCAGTGCGGCACTGCCCGAAACGTAATCTGCGCCACGTTTCCAGGAATTTTTCCCGAAATGGCCGAAAGTGGACAAAGCACCCCTGAAGAGCAGGTAAGCTATTTGAGTTGCCTTTCCAGGGGGCCGGGAAGCCGGTCAGCCTGAGGGAAAACATGGTGGGCGTAGCTCAGTTGGCAGAGCGCCTGGTTGTGGTCCAGGAGGTCGCGGGTTCAACCCCCGTCGCTCACCCTCACCTGACGGCATGGAGCCGTTCAGAGAAGGAGGCCGTACCGGATATCCGGTACGGCCTCCTTTTTTTGCACCACCTCTTTTGCACCACCGCCCTGGCAGTTCCCAGCCCGGGCCGCAAGCCGAAGGACCGCTGACATGACTGTTCTGCCAATCACCATCTGGGGGGAACCGGTGCTCCACCGGCGGGCCGCCGAAGTGGAGGTGTTCGACGACGACCTGCGCACCCTGATTGCCGACATGTTCGAAACGAACGACGCCGCCAACGGTGTGGGGCTGGCCGCCCCGCAGATCGGAGTCGGAAAGCGGATCTTCGTATACAAGTACGCCAATGACGACGGCGCCCCTCCCACAGGCGTGCTGGTAAACCCCGTGCTGACATTGTCGAAGATCTCGGGTGCCGCACCTGACCCGGACGAGGAAGAAGAAGGCTGCCTTTCCTTCCCCGGGGAGCAGTTCCCGCTCAAGCGAGCGGAATGGGCCAGGGTGGAAGGCTTTGACGGCTTCGGACAACCCGTCAGGTTTGAGGCAACGGGCTGGTTTGCCAGGGTCATCCAGCACGAATACGACCACCTTGACGGCAAGCTGTATGTCAACCGCCTGATGGACCGCTATTCACGCAAAGCCATGAAGCAGGCCAAGAAAAAGGGGTGGGGCGTACCGGGGCTTACCTGGATGCCGGGTGTGGACCCGGACCCCTTCGGCCACTAGGCTCCCGGAGAACTTTTAGCCTGCGCTGATGGTTTGCTGTTCCGGGCAGGACGCCAGGACGCGTTGGATGGCGTCCTTTTCGGCGCCGGTGACCCACAGCCCGTAAGCGGCCTTGACGGAAACCTGCCGCGAGACGTAGTGGCACCTGATGGACTTGTTGGGAGGAAGCCAGGTGGCGGCGTCGCCCGCACCTTTCTGCTGGTTGGCATCCCCGTCCGCGGCGATGAGGTTCAGCGGATCATTGGCGAGGCTTTGGCGCTGTGCCGGGCTCAGGTTCCGCGCGCCCTTCTGCCAGGCATCAGCCAAGGCAACGACGTGGTCGACCTGCACCGCCCGGCTGCTGTCGGAGCCGCGGCGGAATTCGACAACCTTCCCCGTGTAGGGCTCCTGGAACCGGCCGGCCGCGACCCGGCACCCGGAGCCATCTGTGTAGGCGACGCCGGCAAGGTCCCTGCGGAGGATGTCGTTGCGGGTATCGCAGCCGTTGCGGTCCGCATCCAGCCAGGCCTGGCCGAAGGCTTCCCGGGAATAGTCGTCCCTGGCCGCCCGTCCTTTGACGGGAAGCCGTGCCAGGGCGTCGAGGGCACGCCCGGCAGGAACGCCGTGAGGGGAAACCACCGGTTTCATCCAGGCCGGATCGAACACCGGTGCTTCGGCGGGTCCCGGCGGGGCCGTTTCTGCCAGCCCGAACTGGCCGGCCGTGAAAAACCAGGAAAGTGCGGCCAGGGCGGAAACGGCGGCGGCTGCAAGGAGCGCCCAGGCCTGCCGCGACCGGCGCCGGGCCTGCCGGTAGGCGGACCAGCTGATGGTCACGGGGTTGCCTGCTCCAGGCCTGTGTCATGCACCTTTCGAGCCTAGGCCGGAGTTGGGCCGGGCCCGCCGGTTATGCACAGTGTGGAGGGCAGGTGGTGGGGGTGGCCGGAGCGGCTATTGCTCCCTCATCACCCGGCGGAGGTCTTCCTCCGCGATGGCGAGGAGCCCTTCGAGCTGCCGCACCCGGTCCTCACCGACATCTCCGGCCTGGTAGGCGGCCCGTGCCTTATCGAGAAGCCGGACCGCTTCCTTGTGGTTGGCCTTGGCGACGTCCAGGGCGTGTTCCAGGGTTGTGTCGTGCTGGAGTGTCGAATCTTTTTCCATGCCATTAGTGTGGTCCCGATTCCCGGCTGATTCCAGAGAACCAGCCGGGAATTCGAAGGACCGGCAGGAGGAGCCTAGACGGCGATGGCGGCCAGGGACTTGGCGCTTTCCTTTGCAGGGTAGGACGGCGGGTTCACACCGGCCATCTCTTCCATGACCCGGATGACCTGGCAGCTGTAGCCGAACTCGTTGTCGTACCAGACGTAGACAACCAGGTTCTTGTCCGTGGAAACCGTGGCGAGGCCGTCAACGATGCCGGCGCGGCGGGAACCGACGAAGTCGGTGGAGACAACTTCCGGGGAGTCGATGTAGTCGATCTGCTTGCGCAGGTCGGAATGCAGCGACATTTCGCGGAGGTAGTTGTTGACCTCGTCCTTGGTGGTGCCGTTTTCCAGGCTCAGGTTCAGGATGGCCAGGGAAACGTCCGGTGTGGGGACGCGGATGGAGCTGCCGGTGAGCTTGCCCAGCAGTTCGGGCAGGGCCTTCGCAACCGCCTTGGCCGCACCGGTCTCCGTGATCACCATGTTCAGCGCGGCGGAGCGGCCGCGCCGGTCGCCCTTGTGGAAGTTGTCGATCAGGTTCTGGTCGTTCGTGAAGGAGTGCACGGTTTCAACGTGGCCGTGGACCACGCCGAACTTGTCGTTGAGGGCCTTCAGCACCGGGGTGATGGCGTTCGTCGTGCAGGAGGCGGCGGAAACGATGGTGTCCGTGTCCTCGATGGTGCCGTGGTTGATGCCGTGAACGATGTTCTTCAGCTCGCCCTTGCCCGGCGCGGTCAGCAGGACGCGGGCCGCACCCTTGCTCTTCAGGTGCTGGGACAGTCCTTCGGCGTCGCGCCAGCGGCCGGTGTTGTCCACCACCAGGGCGTTGTTGATGCCGTAGGCGGTGTAGTCGATGGTGGCGGGGTCGTTCGAGTAGATGACCTGGATCCGGACGCCGTTGGCCGTGATGGTGTTGGCTTCCTCGTCCACGCGGATGGTGCCTTCGAAGGAACCGTGGACCGAGTCGCGGCGGAGCAGGCTGGCACGCTTGAGCAGGTCGTTGTCGGATCCGCGGCGCACCACGATGGCGCGCAGGCGCAGGCCATGGCCGCCACCGGCCTTTTCGATCAGGAGGCGGGCCAGCAGCCGGCCGATGCGGCCAAAGCCGTATAGCACGACGTCGGTGCTGGTGCGGTCATCCCCGCCGCGCTTGCCCACGATGTCGGCAAGTTCGGCCCGCAGGAACTCTTCGAGGGTGGCGCCGTTGCCCTCCTCCTTGAACTTCTGGTTCAGCCGGGCGATGTCGATTGCGGCGGCGCCCAGCTCCAGCTGCGCCAGCGTGTTCAACAGCGGTGCGGTTTCCTCCAGGAGCAACTCATCCTTGCTCATTCGGCGCGCGAAACGGTGCGCCTTGAGGATATTCATGGTGGACTTGTTGATCAGGCTCCGGCCGTGGATGCTGGTCACCACGTTGTTTTCGCGGTACAGCCGGCCGATCACCGGAATCATGGCTTCGGCGAGGGCCTCCCGGCCCATCCACGTATCAAGACAAGAATCTGACGTCTGGCTCACAGAACTACCTTCCTCGGTTCAGCCGCATACGTCCTCGTACGCGGATGTCTGCCACCTGATGATGTCCAGGGGCGCCCGCGCCTGCAGGGTTCGGCCCCCAGGCGCGTGGATCGTGTGCAAAGAAAAACCGCCGGCTGCGAACGCAGTTCCGGCGGAAGAACCCCTACGTCCGGAATCCATTCTAAATTGGCAGGCCCGGCTAAACAGGTCTGTGTCGCGTGAAGTCACTCACACGCGCAGTCAGTTGTGCAGGGCCGAGTAGAAGTTCAGGCTGGAGGAGAACACCACCCAGGAAAAGTAGGGAAGGACCAGCAGCCCGGCGCCGGTACTGACAGGGCCGAAGCGGAGGATCAGGAACACCAGCGAGAGGGCCAGGGCGGTTATGACGCCGAAGGCGGCCCAAAGCGCGGCGGTGCCCAGCACGGGATACAGGCCAAAGAAGGCCAGCGGCCAGCCTGCGTTGAGCACCAGCTGGACGATGTACCCGGCAAGGGTCTGGCCCTTGAGGGCTCCCTTCCGCCAGACCAGCCACGCTGCGACGGCGACACCGGCGTACAGCAGGATCCACATGGACCGGAACATCCATCCCGGCGGCATCCAGGGCGCTTTCACCGAGGCGGCGAACCAGCCGGACGAGTGGAGGATGATGGGGATCGAGGCAGCGGCCCAGGCTGCAGTCGAAAGGGCAAGGAAACCCAGCAGCGCCACGGCCTGGCCTACCAGGCCGGACGTGCGCAGGAAGGTCGTTCGCGGCGCCGGTTGCGGATCGGTCTTTGCGTGCACGTTTCAGGATCCCCAACAAAGCTTTCAGTGTCAGAAACAGCTTAATGGATGGGACAGCCGATACGCCGGGTTCTGTGCCTCTCCTCCCGTTACCGGGAAGGGAGCGGCGGCCATCCATCTAGGAGTACCGTTGCCGGCACCCTCCAGCGGCCTACCCGGACACTCGGGCGGGCAGCCCTCGAACGTGTCCTGTCTGGCCTTGCTCCGGGTGGGGTTTACCTAGCCTTCCCGGTCACCCGGGAAGCTGGTGGTCTCTTACACCACCGTTTCACCCTTACCCGCGCTCCCCTGTCCGGGGACAAGGGATGCGGGCGGTCTGTTTTCTGTGGCACTTGCCTGCGGGTTACCCCGAGTGGGCGTTACCCACCACCCTGCCCTGCGGAGCCCGGACGTTCCTCGAGCCACTTGCGTGACGCGCGGCCGCCTGGCTGTCCCATCCGCGTCAAGTCTACCGGCGGCGGAGGGCGTCTTGCGCCGCCGGTAGTATCGGACGGTGCTGATTCTGCTTCCCCCCTCCGAAGGCAAGACGCCCGCAGTGCGCGGCGACGCCGTCGACTGGCCGTCGCTGGGCTTTCCAGCGATCAACCCGTACCGCGCAAAAGTGCTGGAAGCGCTGGGAACGGTGAGCGCCCACGAGGACGCCCTTGAACTGCTGGGCGTGGGCACCTCGCTTCGGGCCGACGTCGAACGCAACACCCGCCTGCATGCCGAACCGGCTGCGCCGGCGCACACAATCTACTCGGGAGTCCTGTACGACGCGCTGGGCTACAGCAGCCTCACTGCGGCCCAGCGCCGGAAAGCGGACGAGTCGGTGCTGGTGGTCTCGGCCCTGTGGGGCGCCATCCGCTTTGGTGACAGCGTGCCTGCCTACCGGCTGTCCATGGGAACGGCATTACCCGGCGTCGGCCGCCTCGCCGCATTCTGGAAACCCCTCCTCGCCGACGCCCTGAAAGAGGTGGCCGAAGGCCACCTCCTGGTGGACTGCAGGTCCAGCACCTACGCTGCCGCATGGGCACCGCCTGCGGAAGCGACCGTGACGGTGACTGTCCTGACGGAAGTGAAGGGCGTGCGGAAGGTGGTCAG
Source organism: Arthrobacter sp. AD-310 (assembly GCF_054656615.1). Classification (NCBI taxonomy): domain Bacteria; kingdom Bacillati; phylum Actinomycetota; class Actinomycetes; order Micrococcales; family Micrococcaceae; genus Arthrobacter; species Arthrobacter sp. AD-310. Next base: position 104,057 of record NZ_BAAHNO010000002.1, read on the forward strand.
CCACTTTGCCAAGCACACCCGCGGCGAACTCGCCCGGCACCTGCTGGCGCGCCGCGGAAAGGCCCCGGCCACCCCGGAGCAGCTGCTCAAGGCTGCGCGGGAAAAGTGGGACGCCGAACTCGTGCCCGGCTCCGCGCGAAAGCCGCACGCCCTGAACGTCATTCTGCCGGGCTGACGCTCCCGGCGGTCAGGCCCACTCTTCGGAGCGGACCAGGATGGCCCCGGAATCGGGGCAGAAGACGATGTCGTCGGCGGACGCCGCGTTGATTTCTGCAAGGTCCCCGGGGCTGAGTTTCATGCCGGACGCCTCCGAGGTTCCATGGAAGAGGCGGGCTGCGCCCACTCCACGGCGGGCGAGCGTCTTGTCATAAACGGCGAGCATCCCGGCGTCCAGGCCCTGCGCGAATTCCGCCCTTTGGGTCCGCATATCGGCGGCCTCGGAATCAACAGCCGCCAGTGCACCGTCGAGTTCGGCGCGGATCGCCCCGAAGGACCCCTGGATGTCGTCCACGATTGCCTGCTGGGCCGCCTGGCGCTCCCGGAGGGTGTCCAGCCGCTCCAGCACTTCCAGCTCCACGTCCTCCAGGTCCGAACGGCGCTTGTTGAGGGAGGCGATGTCCTTTTGCAGGGCCACCAGGTCCTTGGACAGTCCCGTCCCGCTGTTCAGCCGTGCCTCATCGCGTTCGATGCGGGCGGCTACCTGTTCCACGTCGGCCTCTGCCCGCTTCAGTTCGGCTTCGGCGTCGTGGACAGCCACCTTGGCTGCCCCGAGTTCCCCGTTGGCCACTGCAAGGGCTGCCTCCAAATCCTTGATTCGGGGGTCGGCCTCGAGGGCGCGGCGGCGGTTCGCGAGCGACTTCAGCTTCGCGTCAAGGCCCTGCAGCTCGAGCAACTTCAACTGTTCCGCCGGTGCTGCCTTCGCCACTGTTACCTCCGCTTCATCACTGCCGGCCGGAGCCGGGCACCCCTACGGCGCTTCCTTGACTCTAGCGCCTGGCCTGCTGCCGTGCCCGCCGGGCAACCTTCCAGGACCAGGGATTTCCTCAACGTCCCGCTCAGCCGGGTGTCAGGATGAAGTCCCAGGGATCGCTGTTCGTGGCACTCACCTGGATTTCGACGTCGTGCCCCTGGTCCGTGAGGACATTGCCCAGGGCTGCGGCCGCGGCGGGCAGCCACAGCCATTCGCTGGCAAAGTGCGAGACGTCCACCAGGTAGGGCCGGCCGTTCACTGCAGCTTCCCTGGCTTCCGACGCCGGGTGGTGGCGGAGGTCCGCCGTGACGTACACATCGGCGTTGCTGGCCCGGACCTCGTTGAACAGCGAATCGCCGGCCCCGCCGCAGACGGCGATGCGCCTGACCAGGCCGTCCTTGTCCCCGGACACCCTGACTCCCCCGGCCACAGAAGGCAGGATGCCGAACACGCGGGCCGCGAAGTCCCCCAAAGTCATGGCGTCCTCAAGGTCACCCACCCGGCCAATGCCTTCTTCGGGCAGGCCGTTTGCGGCTACGGTCAGCGGGGCCACGTCACGAAGCCCCAGGGCGTCAGCCAGGACGTCGGAGACACCTCCGACCGCGGAATCACCATTGGTGTGCACGGTCAGCAGCGCCGTGCCCGACTCGATCAGGCGGTGCACAGCACGGCCCTTGGCTGTGGTGGCGGCTACTGACGTGACGCCCTTGAGCAGCAGCGGATGGTGGGTGATGAGCAGTTCGGCACCCCACTCGACGGCTTCGTCAATGACCTCCAGGGTGGGATCGACGGCGAACATCACCTTGGTGACGGGCGCGGAAGGATGCCCCGCCACGAGTCCCACCTCGTCCCAGTTCTCAGCAAGGGATTCAGGCCATAGTTCCTCGACGGCGAGCAGCAGGTCACCAAGGGTGGGGGCGCCGGGGGACCGCTCTGCGGCAGCGCCGCCGTCGCGGTCCTGGTCTTTTCCGCCCTGGGCGCCCGTAACGTCGCTGTCCACTGGTTCCATAGTCTTAGTTTTACCGCATCGTCCCGGTGACGCCCGCACCCGACCGCTTCCCGCGCAACGGCACAGGGAATCATCCGGGGCTGCCAACCATTGAAGAGGTCATGAAAACTTTTGTTCTGGGCGGAGGCTGCTTCTGGTGCCTCGACGCCGTCTACCAGAAGACCAGGGGCGTCACAGCGGTGGTGTCGGGCTACACCGGCGGGCATGACCCCTACCCGGACTACTACTCCGTCTGCAGCGGCACGACGGGGCACGCCGAAGTCGTCGCCGTGACCTTCGACGAGGACGTCATTCCGGCAGAGGTCATCCTGGACATGTTCTTCGCCCTGCACGATCCCACGACGCTGAACCGGCAGGGGTACGACGTCGGAACCCAATACAGGTCGTCCATGTTCTACGAGACCACGGAGGAGAAGATCCTGTTCGAGGAGGCCATCGAACGGAACCAGGCGCTGTGGCGGAACCCGATCGTGACCGAGGTCAGCCGGCTGCCGCGGTTCCATGTCGCCGAGGAATTCCACCAGAACTACTATGCGAAGCATCCCGAGCAGGGGTACTGCCAGGTGATCATCAATCCAAAGCTCGCCAAGGCCAGGAAATATTACTCTGCATGGCTTAACGCTTAGCCACGGTTACGCCGCCTCGTTAGGCTGACCTCAGTATCCACCCCTCAGAGATAGGCGTATGTACATGGCACGGATCTATGACGACGTAACGCAGCTGGTCGGCGGCACCCCGCTGGTCAAGCTCAACCGGCTCAGCGAAGGGCTGGACGCGACCGTCGCCGTGAAGCTGGAGTTCTACAACCCGGCCAACAGCGTCAAGGACCGTATTGGCGTTGCCATCGTCGACGCCGCTGAGAAGTCCGGCGCCCTCAAGCCGGGCGGCACCATCGTTGAAGGCACCTCGGGCAACACGGGCATCGCCCTGGCCATGGTGGGTGCTGCCCGCGGTTACAAGGTCATCCTGACCATGCCGGAAACCATGTCGACCGAGCGCCGCGTTATGCTGCGCGCCTTTGGTGCCGAGATCGTCCTGACCCCGGGCTCCGAGGGTATGCGCGGTGCGGTGGAGAAGGCCCAGGAAATTGTGGCCAACACCGAAAACTCCATCTGGGCCCGCCAGTTCGCCAACGAGGCCAACCCGGAGATCCACCGCAACACCACCGCGGAGGAAATCTGGAAGGACACCGACGGCGGGGTGGACATCTTCGTCGCCGGCGTCGGCACCGGCGGTACCGTGACCGGCGTCGGCCAGGTCCTGAAGGAGCGCAAGCCGGGCGTCCAGATCGTTGCCATTGAGCCGAAGGACTCTGCCATCCTCAACGGCGGCGCTCCCGGCCCGCACAAGATCCAGGGCATCGGCGCGAACTTCGTACCGGAAATCCTCGACACCAACGTCTACGACGAGGTGCTGGATGCCACGCTCGAGGACTCGGTCCGCGTGGCCCGTGACCTGGGCGTCAAGGAAGGCATCCTGGGCGGCATCTCGTCCGGCGCGATTGTCTGGGGTGCCCTGGAGCTGGCCAAGCGGCCCGAGAACGCGGGCAAGCTGATTGTCGCCGTCGTCTGCGACTTCGGTGAGCGTTACATCTCCACCGTGCTCTATGACGACATCCGCGGCTGATTAGGTCCGCCGTCCGCCCGTTTCCTGTAGAAAGATCTTTGTGGGCTTTTTCGCAAGACTGAAGGAAGACCTCGACGCCGCCCGGTCGCACGACCCGGCGGCTCGAGGTTCTTTTGAGAACTTTTTCGCCTATTCCGGCCTGCACGCCATTTGGATCCACCGGCTGACGCACCGCCTTTGGCAGAACCCTGCACTGCGCTTCCCCGCGCGGCTGATCTCGCAGCTGGGCAGGTTCGCGACCGGCATCGAGATCCATCCCGGCGCCACCATCGGCCGCCGGTTCTTCATCGACCACGGCATGGGCGTGGTCATCGGGGAAACCGCCGAAATCGGCGAGGACGTCATGATGTACCACGGGGTGACCCTTGGCGGCCGCTCCCTGGCGCGGATCAAGCGCCACCCCACCATTGGCGACCGCGTCACCATCGGTGCTGGAGCCAAGATCCTTGGTCCCATCACGATCGGACGCGACAGCGCTGTGGGCGCAAATGCAGTGGTGGTCAAGGACGCGCCGCCTGAATCGATTGTCACGGGTGTTCCCGCCAAGTGGCGCCACCGGGACGCGCAGCGGGAAACCAAACCCGCAGTGGATCCCGCTGAATACGACATCGAATACCGGATCTAGGTCCGGCGCTTAGCCTGCCCGGGGCTGCCCGGCCGCCACGTTGGACAGGCGGCCGGGCAGTCCTTTTTGCGCAGCGCCGGTCAACGGACGACCGCAGCGTCGATGGCCGGGGATCGCCGGAAACGGCAACGGCCGGTGGTCCCCGGAATATCCGGGAACCACCGGCCGCTGCCGTTGTTGGCTTCGAGGTTAGTGGGTGTCCACCGCTTCGATTTCTGACTTGTCCTCGCCCCACAGGGTGTGGAAGGTGCCCTCGGCGTCGACTCGGCCGTAGGTGTGTGCACCGAAGAGGTCACGCTGGCCCTGGATCAGTGCGGCGGCAACGCGCTTGCGGCGCAGGCCGTCGTAGTAGGCCAGTGAGGAGGAGAACACCGGAACGGGGATGCCCAGCTGCACGGCAGTGGCCACCACGCGGCGCCATGCCGGCAGCGCATCGGCGATGGCCTTGGTGAAGGCCGGGGCGAACAGCAGGTTGGCGGGCTTCTCGTCTGCCGCGTAGGCCTTGGTGATGTCCTTGAGCAGTTCGGCGCGGATGATGCAGCCGGCGCGCCACAGGGAGGCGATTTCGTCCAGCTTCAGGTCCCAGCCGTACTCCTTGGCGGCCGAGGTCAGCATGTCCAGGCCCTGTGCGTAGGAAACGAGTTTGGAGGCGTAAAGTGCCTGGCGCACGTCCTCGACGAAGGTCTCGGGGATTTCGACGGCGGATTCCCCGCCTTCCAGCAGTTCCTGGCCCAGCTTGCGCTGGCCTGCCTGGGAGGACAGGGCGCGGGCGAAGACGGATTCGGCGATGCCGGAGACCGGGGAGCCCAATTCCAGCGCGGAGATGACGGTCCAGCGGCCGGTACCCTTCTGGCCGGCAGCGTCCACGACGACGTCGACGAACGGCTTGCCGGTCTTGGCGTCGACGTGGCCCAGGACCTCGGCGGAGATTTCGATGAGGAAGGAGGACAGTTCGCCCTTGTTCCACTCGGTGAAGATCCTGGACTGTTCCGCCGGCTCAATGCCCGCTCCGGAGCGGAGCAGGTCGAACGCTTCGCCGATCACCTGCATGTCGGCGTATTCAATGCCGTTGTGGACCATCTTGACGAAGTGGCCGGCGCCGTCGGTGCCCACCCAGGCGCAGCAGGGCTCGCCGTCGACCTTGGCGGAGATCTTCTCCAGCAGCGGGCCCAGGGCCTTGTAGGACTCCTTGGAACCGCCCGGCATGATGGACGGGCCGTTCAGCGCGCCTTCCTCGCCGCCGGAGACACCGACGCCCACGAAGTGCAGGTCCTTCTTGGCAAGTGCGGCTTCGCGCCGGCGCGTGTCCTCATAGTGGGAGTTGCCCGCATCGATGATGATGTCACCAGGTTCCAGGAGCGGTTCGAGCTGCTCGATGACCGAGTCAACCGGCTTCCCGGCCTTGACCATGATCAGCACACGGCGGGGCTTTTCCAGGGAGTCGACGAGTTCCTGCAGGCTTTCGGTCCGGACGAAGTCGCCCTCGGAGCCGTAGCGTTCCAGCAGCGCGTCCGTCTTTTCGACAGAGCGGTTGTGCAGAGCGACCGTGAAGCCGTTACGGGCAAGGTTGCGGGCGAGGTTGGCGCCCATCACCGCGAGGCCGGTGACACCGATGTGTGCAGACATCAAAAACTCCACTTCATTGCTTTGGGACAGATGGCGCGGCGGCTTCCCGGTCTGGAACCCGCCGGCTTAAAACTGCGGTCGGAATAAAGCATATATATTCCGGACGTAACAGGAAAGTAACCACCATCGTTTTCGCGGGTATATGTCTGCGCGGGCCCGAAAGGCGCCAGGTTCGGTGGCGCGTTCCCACTAGGCTTAGCTCCATGACCAGCAGCCTGCACCAACGTGCCATCGAGAACCTCGGCACCCGGATCATCTCGGGCGAGCTCCCTGCCGGCCATGTCATGCTTGCTGAACAGCTCGAGGACGAACTGAAGGTGTCGCGCTCGGTCATCCGCGAAGCAGTCCGTGTCCTGCAGTCGCTCGGACTGGTGGAAACCACCAAGCGGGTGGGTATCCGGGTACTGCCGGCGAGCCGGTGGAACCCGTTCGACGCCCAGGTGATCCGGTGGCGGCTGGCCAGTGATGCCAGGGGCGCCCAGCTGCGCTCACTCGCCGAGCTCCGCGCCGCCGTCGAGCCCGCAGCGGCCGAACTGGCGGCCCAAAATGCTCCTGCCCCTCTCCGCCTGGAACTGGTGGACGTTGCCTACGCAATGCGGGACGCCGGGCACAACGGCGAAGTGCCACGCTTCCTGGAACTGGATATCCAGTTCCACTCCCTGCTGCTTTCCGGTTCGGGGAACGAAATGTTCGCCAACCTGATGGGCCAGGTGGCGGAAACACTCACAGGCCGGACGGTTCACGGCCTTATGCCCGACCACCCGCATGAGGGCGCGCTGCAGTGGCATGTGGACGTCGCTGAGGCGATCGCCCGGGGTGACGCGGCGGCAGCCAGGGCGGGATCGGACCGCATCATGCGCCGCACCATGACCCGGATGGCCGGCACCTGGACAGAGCAGCCACGGGTTTTTATCCCCGTCAACCGCTGATTCCAGGGCCGTAACCGGCGGTACCCATACGCCCGCGACACATTCGGCGATAACTTCTTGTTTCCGACTGTTTTCGGTATATTCATTTCAGGCCCTCCACCGCGGCATCCCCCAATAGTCGCGGTGGAGGGTTTTCCAATGCCCGGCTGCAGCTTTTGGGGCCGGCGCTAGGCGGCGTACATGGCCCGTTCCCTCAGCCTCCAGCCGCCGCCCAGCCCATCGCGTTCGAGCAGCATCGTGGTGAGGGGCGAGTTCGCATTGTTCCCAAGACGCACCTGTACCTGGAGGACCTCGACGTCCACCCTGCTGCTGCCGCCACGTGGCATGCGTTTGTTGCTCTCCCACCAGTTGATCCGCTCGAACCATCTAACCGGTTCGGCACCAACGCGCCATTCGCGGCCCCTGCTTAGCACCGCCGTCGGTATTCCATCCCTGCCTGCGCGGACAATTACGTGTTCCATGCCTGAACGCTATGGCAGGGCAGCGACATTCCCCCCGGCCGGTCCGGAACAGCAAAAAACCCCGCACATTCCGGATCTGAAGCCGGAATGTGCGGGGTTGTGCTGGTGGGTCCTACCGGGATCGAACCGATGACATCCACGGTGTAAACGTGGCGCTCTACCAGCTGAGCTAAAGACCCATGATGCCGAGCCGGGCGTTACCGCCGCAACCAACGAACATAGACTCTACCTGACCGGCAGCCGTAAACGCGAATCCGGCCGTTCCGCGTGCCCGTGCCGCACACCGGACATTAGAGCGGGGGCAGTTCCGCCGCGAGCCAGCTCAGCGACTCCGTGACTCCCGCCTCAAGCTTGATGGCTGCCTTGTCGTCCCCGCGGGTGTCTCCCCTGTTGATGATGACCACGGGTTTGCCCTCTTTGGCTGCGTGCCGGACAAAACGGAGGCCGCTCATGACGGTCAGCGATGAACCGGCCACCACCAGGGCGGCGGCTTCGTCAACCATGGCGTAGGACTTTTCCACCCGGTCCCGGGGCACGTTTTCACCGAAGTAAACGAAGTCGGGTTTCAGGGTTCCCCCACACGCCGGGCATACGGCGACGACGAAGCTGCTGATGAGTTCCTGGTCTTCGACGGTGGCGTCCGCGTCCGGCGCCATCTCCACGAGCCCGCTCCGCCTGGCGCGGTCCAGGAAGTCGGGATTGAGTTCTTCCAGCATTCCGGCCAGAAGCCGCCGGGAGTACGTGCGTCCGCAGTCGAGGCAGACCACCTGGTCGTACCTGCCGTGGAGGTCGACGACGTTGCGGCTGCCGGCATCCTCATGCAGGCGGTCCACGTTCTGGGTTATCAGCCCGGTGAGGTATCCGCGGCGTTCCAGCTCCGCGGCGGCGTAGTGGCCTTCATTGGGATCCGCGTGCCGCAGGTGTGACCATCCGATGTGGTTCCGGGCCCAGTAGCGCTGCCTGTTTGCCGCCTCGCGGACGAACTCCTGGTACGTCATGGGCTGCCTGGGCGGCGAACCGGGGCCACGGTAATCGGGAATGCCGGAATCGGTGCTGAGTCCCGCTCCGGTGAGCAGCGCAAACCGGGTCCCTGCCAGGAGTTCGCGGATCCTTCCCAGCGTCTCCAGGTCGGTCGCGGAGGGCTTTGCCCGGGGCGACGGTGGCATGCTGGCAAAACCTGTCAGCCCCACACCGTGCCGGCGCCCCTCCTCCATACGTCAGTCCTGCTCGAGGCCTGCCAGCGCGGCCCTGTACTCATTCAGGTCACGCGCCTGCCCGCGCGGATTCACTACGGTATAGCGGATCGTGCCGGCCGCGTCGATGATAAAGGTGCCGCGCCGGGCCATTCCGGTTTCGGGGTCGAAGACGCCGTAGGCGCTGGCCACCCTGCCGTGCGGCCAGAAATCCGAGAGCAGGTCGAAGCTGTAGTTCTCCTGGCCTGCATAGGCCCGCAGGCTGAACTTGCTGTCGACGGAGATGGCCAGGACGACAGCGTTGGAGTCCTCGAAGACAGCCAGGTTGTCACGGATTTCGCAGAGTTCACCAGTGCATATGCCGGAGAAGGCGAACGGGTAGAACACCAGGACCACGTTCTGGCCGCGGAAGGATGAAAGCCGTACGGGCTCACCAAACTGGTTGGGAAGTTCGAAGTCCGGCGCGGTTCCGCCTATGGCAGGGACAGCAGCGGGGTCAGCGGCAACCGCCGCCGTCATTTGTTCTTCCTGCTGACCAGCCGGCTGGCGCTCCAGTCCTTGGACACACCGGCGGACGTGGTGACGTGCAGGCCGGCAGTCGGGGCGGCCTCCTGGATGTCGGCCGGGGAAACGTACCCGTCCCTGCCGGACTTGGGGGTGAGCAGCCAGACAACGCCGTTTTCACGGAGCGTGGTCAGCGAGTCCATCAGGCTGTCCACCAGGTCGCCGTCGCCCTCGCGCCACCAGAAGATGACGGCGTCCGCCACCTCGTGGTCGTCTTCGTCCAGCAACTCTGAACCGGTGAGGTCCTCGATATCGTCACGCAAGTCGAAATCGACGTCGTCGTCGTAACCGAACTCCTGAATCAGATCCCCATTCTTGAAACCCAATTTTTCCGCCACATTTACCGAAGTGGCGGCGTCGGCCTCGCTCACGTGTTCCTCCAATGCCTCGTATATGCGGTGCGCATAGTGATTTCCATTACTCCCAAGCCAACACCCTTTGGGCCTGCGCTTCAAGCTGCCGCCCCCGCGATGGCGCATATTCTGCGTCACACCGGGTGCGCCAGCCGTGGCGTGCACCAGCTTTTGTCACACAACCAGTATGACGTCGAAATACAACCGGGGTGCCCGGGCCGCGGCTACGCATCCCCATGTTGTGAGGGCTAGAGTGGCTGATGACAACTATGCCTGCAGGACAACATCCTTGTATCTCCGTGCAGACATAGGAGCTCTAGGACCCTGCCCGGCACACATGCCCGGGCTGTTGTAACCGATACGTCGCACACGGCGTATATACGCCGGGCAGTCACCCTGCCTGGCCTGAGTGCGCCGATTCACGCGCGCAAAGAGAGGTTGGACGTGGCTGCAGGAGAAGATACCTCCCATATCCTCAGCGGGTTGACTAACCAGCTGCCTGATCGTGATCCGGAAGAGACTGCCGAGTGGGTTGAGTCCCTGGATGCGTTGATCAGGGAACAGGGCACCGAGCGTGCCCAATACATCATGCGGAGCCTGCTGCAGCGCGCGGGCGCGCAGAGCGTCGGGGTGCCGATGGTGACCACCACCGATTACGTGAACACGATCCCGGTGGACCAGGAAGCACCGTTCCCGGGCAACGAGGAATACGAACGCCGCTACCGGGCCTACATGCGCTGGAACGCGGCCGTGATGGTCCACCGGGCCCAGCGGCCCGAGATCGGTGTCGGCGGGCACATCTCCACCTACGCCGGGGCCGCGACCCTGTACGAGGTCGGGTTCAACCACTTCTTCCGCGGCAAGGACCACCCCGGCGGCGGGGACCAGGTCTTCTTCCAGGGCCACGCCTCCCCCGGCATGTACGCCCGCGCGTTCATGGAAGGCCGCCTCACCGAGAAAGACCTGGACGGGTTCCGGCAGGAAAAGTCCCGCGAGGGCCACGCCCTGTCCTCCTACCCGCACCCGCGCCTGATGCCGGACTTCTGGGAATTCCCCACCGTGTCCATGGGCATCGGCCCGATGAACGCGATCTACCAGGCCCAGTCCAACCGGTACCTGCACAACCGCGGCCTGAAAGACACCTCCGACCAGCAGGTCTGGGCGTTCCTGGGCGACGGCGAAATGGACGAGCCCGAATCCCGCGGCCTGCTCCAGCTCGCCGCGAACGAGAACCTGGACAACCTGAACTTCGTGATCAACTGCAACCTCCAGCGCCTGGACGGGCCGGTGCGCGGCAACGGCAAGATCATGCAGGAACTCGAAGCGTTCTTCCGCGGCGCGGGCTGGAACGTGATCAAGGTCGTCTGGGGCCGGGAGTGGGACGACCTGCTCACCCGCGACACCCACGGCGCGCTCGTGAAAATCATGAACGAAACCCCCGACGGGGACTACCAGACCTACAAGGCCGAATCCGGCGGGTTCGTCCGCGAACACTTCTTCGGCAAGGACCCCGCCACCAAGGACCTCGTCGCGGACCTCAGCGATGACCAGATCTGGAACCTCAAACGCGGCGGCCACGACTACCGCAAGGTCTACGCCGCCTACAAAGCCGCCACCGAATTCAAGGGCAAACCCACCGTCATCCTCGCCAAAACCGTCAAAGGCTACGGACTCGGACCCCACTTCGAAGGCCGCAATGCGACGCACCAGATGAAGAAACTGACTCTGGATGACCTGAAGAAGTTCCGCGACCACCTGCGGATCCCGGTCACCGACGAGCAGCTTGAGAAGGACCCGTACCAGCCGCCGTACTATCACCCCGGTACCGACGCCCCGGAAATCCAGTACATGATGGAGCGCCGGGCAGCGCTGGGCGGTTCGGTGCCGGAACGCCGCTCCAAGCACGCCGAGATCACCCTGCCCGAGGCGAAGTCCTACGAGGTGGCCAAGCGCGGCTCGGGCAAGCAGCAGGCCGCCACCACCATGGCCTTCGTCCGCCTGCTCAAGGACCTGATGCGGGACAAGAACTTCGGCAAGCACATTGCCCCGATCATCCCGGACGAGGCCCGCACCTTCGGCATGGACGCGTTCTTCCCGACCGCGAAGATCTACAACCCCAAGGGCCAGAACTACCTCTCCGTGGACCGGGACCTCGTCCTGGCCTACAAGGAATCCCCCGCCGGGCAGCTGATCCACCCCGGCATCAACGAAGCCGGCGCC
>NZ_BAAHNO010000003.1:0-90529 GCF_054656615.1 Arthrobacter sp. AD-310
GCACCTGCGAGGCGCCGGCTGCAGCGCCGGCGGTGGCGCCGGAAGGTGCGGCGGGGGTGGCGTCGGAAGGTGCGGCGGGGGTGGCGTCGGAAGGTGCGGCGGGGGTGGCGTCAGGGGCCGGTTCGTTCAGCGAAGTCACCGTCCCAGTCTGCCACCCCCGACGCCGGAGTTGCCCTATCACTATTGGTCCCTAAAACGCTCACATAGGAACCAAAAGTGATAGGGCAACGGGAAGGGTCTAGCCGCGGAACACCTGGATCACGGACGGCCGCGGTGCGCGGGCCTGGCCTAGAGCGGGCGTCGCCCCTGCCGGGACGTAGTCCGGGAAGAAGGACACCTGGCTCTCGAAGGAACCGTCCTCGCCCGGGTGCTGCACGGCAACGAACACGGTCCGCTCTTCGTCGTGGATGACGGGGCCGCACGTCTCGGCATCACGCGGGACGGCGAGGAACTGTTCGACCTTGCCGCGCTCGGGGCCCTCAACGGTGACCTTGAACAGGCCGTCAGCCTTCTTGATGCCGGAGGGGGCGCCGTCGGTGGAGATCCAGAGGTTGCCCACCGAGTCGAAGGCCAGGTTGTCCGGGCAGGAGATGGGCGAGACCTTGTCCACCGGGAAGCCGGAGAAGTAGGTGACGTCGCCCTGCTTGGGGTCGCCGCAGACCATGAGCAGGTTCCAGTTGAACGTGGTGGAGGTCTGGTCACCGGTTTCGATGATTTCCACGATGTGTCCGTCGCGGTTCTGGTTGCGCGGGTTGACCTCGGTGGCGCCTTCGTTCGAACCCACGCCGCGGTTGGAGTTGTTGGTGCAGGCGACGTAGACCTTGCCGGTGTGCAGGCTCGGCTGGACATCCTCTGCGCGGTCCATCTTGGTGGGGCCAACCTTGTCGGCGGCCAGGCGGGTGTAGACCAGGACCTGTTCCACCGTCATCCCCGGAACGGCGGACTTGCCGTCGACCACCAGGGGCAGCCATTCGCCGATGCCATCGAAGGCGCCGTCGGCCGGGACAGCTCCCGTGCCGGTGATCTCGGCGGCAGGTGAGTTGCCCGTGAACCGGGCGACGTACAGGTTGCCGGCGGACAGGAGGGTCATGTTGTGCTTGCGGTCACCCTCGATGTACTTGTCCTTGGAGACGAACTTGTACAGGTAGTCGAAGCGCTCGTCATCTCCCGAGTAGGCCACCACGTGGCCGGACTCGGCGATGATGACGTTGGCACCCTCGTGCTTGAAGCGGCCCAGGGAGGAGTGCTTCTTCGGGGTGGAGGTGGGATCGAAGGGGTCCACTTCCACGATCCAGCCGAAGCGGTTGGCTTCGTTTTCGTAGCCGGGGTTCCGGGTGTCCCAGCGCGGGTCGTCCAGTTCCCACTGGCGGGCGGTGGCCTTTGAAGTCAGGCCGTAGCGCTTGTCCTCGGCGGACGTGCCCGGGGCGACAAAGTAGCCCTGGAAGTTCTCCTCGCCCGAGAGGATGGTGCCCCACGGGGTGGTGCCGCCGGCGCAGTTGCCCAGGGTGCCCTTGATGAAGCGGCCGGCGGGGTCCTCAACCGTCTTGACCAGCGCGGAGCCGGCGGCCGGGCCGGTGAGTTCGTAGACGGTGGAGTTCAGGAAGCGGCGGTTCAGCCCGGCGCCCTTCACATAGGTCCACGGCTTGTTCTTGTTCTGGCGCTCGAGCTCCACCACTGACAGGCCGTGGGCGGCGGCGCCCACGGCACGCTGCTGCTCAGCCGGCATGGTGGGCGGGAACATGATGGCGTCGTTGGTGTACTCGTGGTTGGAGAAGAGCACCGCGCGGCGGCCCTTGCTGCCCGGAATTTCCAGGATGTCCGTGTAGTCGTTGTTGTAACCGAACTGCTTTTCCTGGGCTGCCGCCGTCTGGTTGTTGAGGTCGAACGCCGGGGCGTCGTTGAAGATGGGGTCGCCCCAGCGGATCACAGGCTGCCAGGTGAAGCCCTCCGGCACGGTGACGGCGTCGACCATCGCATCCACCGGGGGAATCGCCGTGAACTGAAGCTTGGAAGCACCGAAGCCCTCCTTGGCGGCCTTGGACAGACCCGCGGCGCTTGCGGAGTCCGGCGAGGTGACGGCGCTGCCGAGGACGACGGCGAGAGCACCGGCGGCGCCGAAGCCCAGGGCGGCGCGGCGGGAGATTGTGGCGGAGGCGATGTCGCGGAAGTAGCTGTTGGAGCTGGTGTTGCAGACGTCGCCGGCGCAGGCGTTGTCGCACTTGAGCGCGCAGGTGACGGCGCTGCGCTTGCCCTTGGTATGGCCGAGCATCGGCAGCAGGGTGAACTTGCGGGCAGTCGTTTCAGACATGGGTGCCTTCCAAAAAAATCGATGCGGTGCAACCACCCTTCCAGCCGGTCTCTACGTGAAGTAGTCGGTGAGGTGAACCGGGGGTAAACCCGCCGGTAACCCCCGGTGACCTGCGCGAATGTGCCTCGGCGACGGCTCAGGAGGCGAGGAGCGCGTGGACCCGACGGAGCCGGGCCAGCCACCAGTCCTGCCGGTCAGGCGACGCCGCATACCGCCGAAGCAGCCCTCCGTCGGCCGTGACGTCGCGCAGGCGGATGGCGCCGTCGTCGGCCACCAGCGGATCCGTGGTGACGTCCGACTCAAACAGGGACACCGTCCCCAGCCCGCACGCATACGGCAGCTCCGGAAGCGCCGCGGCCAGCGCCAGTCCGGCCCGGATGCCCACTGACGTGTCCAGCGCGGAGCTGACGACGGCGGGCAGGCCGGCCCGTGCCACGATGTCCAGCGCCCGCCGCACTCCCCCGAGCGGTGCTACCTTGACCACGATCAGGTCCGCGGCGCCGGCCCGGGCAACACGCAGCGGATCGTCCTCCTTGCGGACGCTTTCGTCCGCGGCAATGGGCACGGGGACGCCCTTGGCACGCAGCTGCGAGCGCACCTCGGCAAGGCCTGCAATGGTGGGCACGGGCTGCTCGGCGTATTCCAGCCCGACGGCGTTCAGCCGGGTCAGTGCCGCCACCGCGGCGGGCACGTCCCAGCCGCCATTGGCGTCCACCCGGATGGCGGCGTCCGGCAAAGCGGCGCGTACGGCGGCGACCCGGGCGGCGTCGTCGTCCAGCGTTTGCCCCTGCTCGGCGACCTTGACCTTTACGGCGTCCACCCGGCCAAAGCGGGCCAGGACCTCCGGTACCCGGTCCGCTGGAACGGCGGGGACCGTCGCGTTGACGGGAATGACTGACCGCAGCGGGGCGGGGAAGCCGTGCCAGGCGGCCTCGACGGCGGCGGCCAGCCAGCGGGAGGCCTCGGCGTCCCCGTACTCCGGGAAGGGGCAGAACTCGCCCCAGCCTGCAGGACCGCGCAGCAGAAGCGTTTCGCGTTCAAGGATGCCGCGAAACTTTACGCGCATGGGCAGCGAAACCACGCGGGCGCCTGCGAGCAGTTCATCAAGCGGCGGGACCGGGGTATGGGGCGCAGGCATGGGTTTCACTGTACCGGCGGGCGCAGGACTGCCAGCGGAAGAGGTCGAAGCCGTTCCGGCTCAGATCCATTTGTTGTGCCGGAACGTCCAGTACAGCGCCAGTCCCATCGCCAGCATGAGGCCCAGCGCGAACGGGTAGCCGAACACCCAATTGAGCTCCGGCATTGTTGTGAAGTTCATGCCGTAGATTGTGCCCACCAGGGTGGGTGCGAACAGGATGGCCGCCCAGGCGGAGATGCGTTTGACCTGCTCACTTTGGGCAAAGCTGGATTCGGTCAGCCGGCGCATCTCGTCGTTCTGCCGCTGTGCCACCAGGGCGGCGTTCACGGCCAGGGCGTTCTGGAGCAGGGTGCGGAAGGACGCCACGCGTTCGTTGAGCCGCAGGACATGGTCCAGGACGTCGCGGAAATGGTCCTGCAGCTCGGGGCCGGGAACCCGCTCCGGCGTGCCGGCCATCAGGACCTGCAGGATCCCCACGAGCGGGCTGGTGGCGCGCTGGAACGTGATGACCTGGCGGGACAGCTCGTAGATCCGGCGGGAGACGTCCGGGTCCGCGCCGAAGAGGTCGTCCTCGATTTCGTCGATGTCGTTCTCGAGTCCCGCCGCCACCGGCTCGTATTCGTCCACCACTTGGTCCAGGATGCCGTAGAGGACGGCGTCCGGGCCCAGGGCGAGGAACGCCGGCATGGCCTCCATCCGCCGGCGCACCCGGGCGAGGTCCGGCGATTCGGCGTGCCGGACGGTCACCACGTAGTCCTGCCCCACGAAGACGTGGATCTCGCCGAAGTCCACCTTCTCGACGTCGTCCAGGTAGCGGGCGGGCCGCAGGACCAGGAACACGGATTCGCCGTAGTGCTCCAGCTTGGCGCGCTGGTGGCCGGCGAGTGCATCCTCCACGGCGAGGGGGTTGAGGTCGAACTCCTCGGCGACGGACTGCAGTTCCCCGGCGTCGGGCCGGTACAGCCCGATCCAGGCCATTCCCTCGCGCTGCCGGAGGATGAAGTAGGTTTCGTCCAGGCTTCCCGGATCCTCTGTGCGCAGCCCGCCGACGTACACGGCGTTGTCGATGATGGTCAATGCCGCGCCTCCTTTCGGAGTGTCCTTCTCGGTGGAAGCGTAGACCCTTCAGGGACGAAGCGACAGGCTCTTCCAAAGCATATCCATATAGATATACAATTGGCCCATGGCACGGGCTGCAACAACCGCGGACACCTTCAATGCGGTGGCTGAGCCCCGCCGTCGGGAAATCCTGGACGCCCTTTCCGCCGGCGAGAGGCCGGTTAACGAACTGGTGGACCTGCTGGGCCTGGCCCAGCCGCATGTCTCACGCCACCTGCGCGTCCTGCGCGAGGTAGGGGCCGTCGTCGTCCGTGACGAAGGCCGGAAGCGCCTCTACCGGCTGAACCCCGAAGCCCTGAAGCCCATCCATGACTGGGTTGCGGGGTACCGGCACCTTTGGGAGGAGCGGTTCGACCTCCTGGAGGACGTCCTGGACGACCTGGAAGAGGAAGACACACAAGGCTAAGGAGCACGGCAATGGCACAGACCAGCACCATGGACATCAGCTTCCCCAGTGACACCGAAATCCTGATCACCAGGACCGTGGACGCGCCCCGGCACCTCGTGTACAGGGCCTGGACCACGCCGGACCTCGTGAGAAGGTGGTGGCCCGGCCGCCGCGGAGAGATGACGGCAGTCGAGATGGACTTCCGGGTCGGCGGGCGGTGGCGGTATGCCATGCTGGCCCATGGACAGTCCGAGGTGGCCTTCCACGGGACCTACCGCGAGATCGTGCCCAACGAGCGGATCGTGCACACCGAGGTGATGGAGTTGGACGGCGCCGCCCCGGACAGCGAGGAAGGCGCGATACTCAACACGGTCACCTTCGAGGAGGCCGACGGCGGCGCCACCAGGGTGCGCATCCGGACCGATGCGGGCAGCAAGGCCGTCCGGGACATGATCGCCCAGTCCGGCATGGAAGGCGGCGTGCGCGAGCAGTTCGAGATTATCGGGGAGATCGCGGCTTCACTTTCCTGACACGGCGGCAGGCATGTCCCCGGGTTCGCGTTCATGCGGCGGTCACGGCCTCAGCATCTATTCAGCGCCTACCTCGCGCCTGCGCATCAGTCCGGCGGCGGCCGCTGTGCAGAGGACGGCGATCGCCAGCATCCACCAGGCCCCGCTCCAGTCCGTGCCCGGTCCGCCGGGAACGGGTGAGTGGGTGAACGGGGACAGGTCGCGGACCGACTGGTCCAGCCCCACCATGCCGCCAAAAATCCCGAACACCACGCCGATCCCCAGAAGGACCCAGCTGAGGCCAATCGTTGCAGCGGGCCAGAGGACAAAAACCAGGGCGGGTACAGCAAGATAGATCAGCGCCGCCGGGACCTGCGCAGCGGCGGTCTCCCAGACCGCCGAGGCCTCGACAGAAGTATCGCCCGAACCTGCCAGCGTGGCCCAGGCGCCGAGCCCCGCCAGGGCCATGACCAGCACAACCGCCGACGTTCCAAGCAAGAGGTAGCCGGCCAGCCACTTCACCCGCCCCACCGGCGTGGACAGCAGGAGCTCGGCGGTTCCGGCGGCCTCCTCCTGCCGCATCCGGATGACTGCCTGCAGGGCGCATGTGGCAGCCAGGACCCCGGCCATCGAAAACAGCACCGACACCACAAGCTGGGTCAGGGATGTGCCTTGTGCCTGGATGATCGCGCGCAGCGCGGCGGTCACGTCGCTGTCGGCGAGGTCGACGGCGGCGATCGCCTTCCCCAGCGACCCCGCCAGGAGGCCGGCCGCCAGGCCGCCCAGCCCCCAGCCGATGATTGATCCTGCCTGCAGCCGCGACGCCAGCGCCCCCGGACGGTTCAGCCAGGGCCTGGCAGCTGTCCGTGCGGGCCGGGCACCCCAGACACTGTCGCCGGTGTCCCGGACGGCCATGATCCGCCAGGCAGCAGCCAGGCACACCACGGCGAGCGCCAGCGGCAGGAGCAGCGGCCACCAGCGGTTTCCGGAGAAGGCGAAGGTCTGCTGGCCCCAGCCAATCGGCGAAAACCAACTTGCCGCGCCCTCCGTCATCCTGGTTCCGGTCGAATCGGGCGTTCCCATGGCGTCACCGATGCCGCGCAGCACATAGGCGAGGACCACAAGCGCCGAGGAAACACCGTTCGCGCCGCGGGACGTGCCCATGAACTGGGACACCAGCAGTCCCACGGCCAGGAAGGCAATTCCGACGGCGCCCACGGCGGCTCCTGCGGTCAGGGCACCTTCCGGGTCCAGGCCCTGGGAGGAAAACCCGGCGGCCACGGCTAGCGCCACCAGGACATTGGCGGAAAGGCCGTGCAGGCACGTTGCGATCATCGGGATGAGGCGTCCGGCCGGTGTCGCGCCGATCAGCTCGGCGCTGCCGGTTTCCTCTTCGGCCCGTGAGTGCCGCACCGCGAGGAACGTGCTCATCAGGCCGGCCAGCAGAGCCAGGAACGCGTAGATCTGGAAAAACGTGAACGCACCCTGGTCCGCGCCGCGCGGCAGGCCACGCAGCATCAGGATTGCAGGAGTGGCCGTGGCGACTTGCAGGATCTCGGCGCGGTCGGCCTGGTCGCCGTACGTCTGGTGGATCGCCGCGGCCGAGAACATCGCCAGCGCGCCAATGCCGGCGGCCCAGGTGAGCAGCTGCCAGCGGTCCCGGCGCAGGCGCTGGCCCCACAGCACGGGAAGGACGCCCATCTCAGCCACGTCCCCGGGCGCCCAGCAAGTGCCGCCCGCGCCTCTGGCTGTCGTCCGCGCCGTCCGTTCCGGACTCCGCGCTGATGGACGTATCGCCGTAGTGTCTCAGGAAAAGCTCTTCGAGCGAGGGCGGAGTGATGGTCAAGCCCTGCACGCCAAGGGCGCCGAGGACCGGAAGCACCTCGGAGACCCGGTCAGAATCCGCACCGAACCTGACCCGTCCGCCGTCGACCATCAGGTCGTGGACCGCGCCGAGCTTCGCCAGCGCCGCGGTGTCCACACCGTCCGCGGCGAAGGAAACTTGGGTGCGGGTGAGGTGGCGCAGGGAGTCCAGGGTGCCGCCGTCGACAATCCGGCCTGCCCGGATGATGCTCACCCGGTGGCACAGGACTTCCACTTCCGAGAGGATGTGGCTGGACAGGAGGACGGTGGCGCCCCGTTCCACCACAGCCAGCGTCTCGCGGCGGAAGACCGCCTCCATCAGCGGGTCGAGGCCGCTCGTGGGTTCGTCAAAGAGGTAAAGCTCAGCGTCAGTGGCCAGCGCGGCGATCAACGCAACCTTTTGGCGGTTGCCCTTCGAATATGCCCGGCCCTTCTTGCCCGGATCGAAGTCGAACGCATCGCAGAGGCGGGCCTTGCGGTGCCGGTAGCCCGGCCCGTCCGCCGTGCCCCCGCGCAGCCGTGACAGCAGGTCGATCGTCTCCCCGCCTGAAAGGTTGGGCCACAGCCTGACATCCCCGGGGACATAGGCGAGGCGCCGGTGCAGGTCGACCGCCTGGGTCCAGGGCTCGAGGCCGAGGACGCGGGCTGAGCCGGAGGTGGCCTTTGCGAGGCCGAGCAGGATGCGGAGGGTGGTGGATTTTCCGGCGCCGTTGGGGCCGAGGAAACCGTGGATCTCTCCGTGCTCGACTTCGAGGTTGAGCCCGTCCAGGGCACGGACCCTGCCGAAGTGCTTATGCAAATCAACGGTCTGAACAACGGTGTTCATACTCGAAGGCTACGCCTCTTCCCAAAGTTCTGAGGAGTCCGAAGCCGGGACCGGCCACACTGTATCCAGTAACAACTGTTACACTCACGGATGTGATTTCCAATGCGCCTGACTCCTGGCTGGTGATGTTCGTACAGGTCCCGTCCGAGCCCTCCCGGCACCGCGTGGCCGTGTGGCGGGAACTCCGGCGCTTCGGCGCCGTCCCCCTGGGCCAGGGGGCATGGACCGCCCCGGATGTTCCGCTGTGCCGGGAAGGCGCCGGAAAGGCGAAGGCGCTGGCGCGCAGCGGCAACGGCGAACTTCTCCTGCTCACCACCGCGGCGGCGGAAGACGACGCGGCCACTCTTCGGGCCGCGTTCGACGCAGCCCGCGCGGAGGAGTGGGGCGAATTCACCGCCGATTGCGGCAAGTTCACGGCTGAGATCGCCAAGGAAATTGCCAAGAAGAAGTTCACGCTGGCCGAACTCGAGGAAGAAGAGCAAAGCCTGGAACGGTTGCGGCGCTGGTACCGGGCCATCCGTGGCCGTGACGTCTTTGGCAGTCCGGCAGCGGACCAGGCTGAACAGCAGATGGCTGCCTGCTCGGCTGCCCTGGATGGGTTCGCCGCCCAGGTTTACAAGGGAGTGCATTCGTGACCGGCGGTCCGGCCGGAAGCACCGGAACAAGCGCCGCGGTCAGCCGCGCCGCCACCGCCCCGCTTTACGCCGCGGGCTTCGTTACCGCCTTCGGGGCCCACAGCATCGCCGCGGGGCTGGGCACGGAAAGCGGCAACATCGGCCTGACCCTGCTGAACCTTGGCATCCTGCTCGCCCTGTACGACATCTCCGAGGTCTTCCTTAAACCTGTCTTCGGCGCGCTGAGCGACCGGGTCGGCGCCAAGCCCGTCATTGTGGGCGGGCTGTTGGCGTTCGCCGGGTTGTCGCTGATCGGCCTGTGGGCAGCAAATCCGCTGATGCTTGCCCTCGCCCGGCTGGGACAGGGCGCCGCGGCGTCGGCGTTCTCGCCGTCGTCGTCCGCCATGGTGGCCCGGCTGGCGCGGGGCGGCAAGGCTGGAACCTACTTCGGGCGGTACGGTTCCTGGAAGAGCCTGGGGTACATCATTGGCCCGGTGCTGGGCGCGGGGCTCATCCTGGTTGGAGGCTTCCCCCTGCTGTTCGGCACCCTCTCGGCGCTTGCCGCGGTCACGGCGGTGTGGGTCCTGGTGGCGGTGCCGCACCTGGCCCCGCTTCCCCGGCAGCGTTACACGGTGATGGACCTGGCACGGCAGGTGGGTGAGCGCCGTTTCCTGGTGCCCACGCTGGTCCTTGCCGCCTCCACCGCCGCCCTGGGTGCCGCCGTCGGTTTCCTTCCGGCACTGGCCACGAGGCACGGCCTGGACACGTTCGCGGGAACCGCCGCCGTCAGTGTTGTGGCGCTCTGCTCCGTGCTGGTGCAGCCGCGGGTGGGGAGGCTGCGGGACCACGGCAGGGTCAGCGACAACAGGGGTACGACGGCGGGGCTCCTCCTGATTGCCGCCGGTGTGGGCCTGCTGGCGGTTGCCCCCGGCGTGGTCACCATTTTTGTTGCGGCTGCGGCCATCGGTACGGGCATCGGCGCGGCCACCCCGCTGGCGTTCGCGCACCTGGCGGACAGCACGCCGCCGGAGCGGATGGGCCGGACGATGGGCTCGGCGGAGCTCGGCCGCGAACTCGGCGACGCCGGCGGCCCGCTGCTGGTGGGCGGGGTGGCGACACTCACGGCCCTGCCGATCGGACTGGGGGCACTGGCGCTGGTGGTGGCCGCGGCCTCTGTCCCCCGCCTCCAGCAGCCTTCCAGCTTTTTATGACAACCTTGAAGCGATGACTCTTTCACGGCCGGCACGCACGAGGATTGTTTCCCAGCCCGCCCCGGGCTCGGGTTTCCTGTTTTTGCTGTCCACCCTGGCGTGCGTTGCGGGCCTCATGGCCACCTATTACTTCTTTGTCCAGACCACCACGGGCCAGTTCATCGACGAGTCCGCGCTGGTGGAGGCCGTGGCCATCCACGGCCCGGCGGGCAAGGCGAGCACCAGGTTCCTGGACCTGCTGCCCACCATCTCACTGGTGATGGCCGCCGTCGTGGTCCTGTTCGTCACGGTCATCCGGCGGCACTGGACCGAGGCCGGCATTGCCGTGGCCGCCTGCATCGGCGCGAACATCGCCACGCAGGTGCTGAAGGCCCTGCTGCCGGCCCGGCCGGACAAGGGCGTGGTGACCCTGGAACTGAACTCGCTGCCGTCCGGCCACACCACGCTGGCGGCGTCGGCCGCGGCTGCGGTGTTCCTCATGGCCTCGCCCCGCTGGCGGCCGATGGCCGGTTTTGTGGGCGGCACATTTGCGATCGCTTCCGGCGTGTCCACCCTGATCAACCAGTGGCACCGGCCGGCGGATGTGGTGGCGGCGTTCCTGCTGGTGGGCGCGTTCATGATCCCTGCCGGCTGGCTCATCATCAAGCGTGGCGCCTGGAATGCCTGGGACGGCTTCGGCCACCACATCGGCTCGGCGCGGGCCTGGGTGACGCTCCCGGTGCTGATCGGGCTGGCCTCGGCCGCGGTGGCGGTGTACTCGCTGATCAGGATCGCACCGAGCCCCTGGCAGGAGACCAGCACCACCAACTACTTTTGGGCCGGGATCTCCCTGATTGTCATCGCCGGGTACCTGGCCACCGTGGCCACCACATCCCTGTTCGCTTTCGCCGCCCGGCGCCGCAGTTCTGGTTAATATTTCCGCATCGCGGATTTATCTTTCCGGAAACAATGGTTCCTTAGCGTGGTGGTGATCCCGCGGCACGTACTGTGCCGTTGTCCCCCACCGAACAGGCCACGGCATGAACAGCACTGCGCCCTCAGCGGCACTTCCGACACCGAGGAAGCCGCTCTATCAGTCCCTTTTCTTCCAGATTCTCGTTGCAGTAGCAGCCGGAGTTGTAATCGGTCACTTCTGGCCGGATATCGGCGCGGCGCTCCGGCCGTTGGGGGACGGGTTTATCCAGCTCATCAAGATGATCATCGCCCCGTTGATCTTCCTGGTCATCGTCACCGGCATCGCAGCTGTCAGTGACGTCAAAGCCGTGGGCCGCGTGGGCGTCAAGGCGCTGGTCTATTTCACCGCCGCCACGTCCTTCGCCCTGGTGTTCGGACTGGTGGTGGGAAACCTCGTCCAACCAGGCGCAGGGTTGAACATCGATCCCGCGTCGCTCTCCCAGGACGCCCTCAACGCGAAGACGTCCACCGCACCGCCCAAGGATGCAGGTGCTTTTGTGCTGGGCATCATCCCCACCAGCGTCGTCGGCGCCTTCGCCAGCAACAGCCTCCTCCAGGTGCTCTGCTTCGCGGTGTTTTTTGGTGCGGCAATCGTTGTTGTAGGCCGCGAGCGTTGCCTTCCGGTGCTCACGCTGATGGAAACGGTGCTGGAGCTGTTCTTCAAGATCATGGCCTGGGTCATGCGGGTAGCCCCGGTGGGCGCCTTCGGCGCGATGGCGTTCATCATCGGCCAGTACGGACTGGGCTCGCTGGGCACCTATGCTCTGCTGATCGCAGCCTGCTACGGCGCCGCAATCGTGTTTATCGGCCTGCTGTTTCTCGTGGCCTGGGTGTATCCGCGGGTGCCGTTGTGGCAGTTCATGAAGTACACCCGCGAGGAATTCCTCCTGGCCCTGGGTACCGCGTCCACCGAATCGGTGCTGCCCCGCATTATGACCAAGCTGACCAATGCCGGATGTTCCCGCGCCACCACGGGTTTGGTGGTTCCCACCGGTTATTCCTTCAACCTGGACGGCGCCGCCCTGTACCTGTCCATTTCTCTGCTGTTCCTGGCCCAGGCCTTCGGATACAACCTCGACCTGGGTCAGCAGCTTGCAGCGCTGGGCGTCCTGATGTTGACGTCCAAGGGTATGGCAGGGGTTCCCGGATCAGCGTTCCTCGCGCTGTCCGCCACGGCAGGTGCACTCGGGATTTTCCCGGTCGCCGGCGTCGCACTCCTGCTCGGAGCTGACCGGCTGATGGACTCCATGCGGGTTGTGGTGAATCTTCTCGGCAACTGCGTTGCAACGTTCGTGGTGGCCAAATGGGAAGGCCAGTTCGACCGCGCCGCCATGCTGCACGCGTTTGCCGGAGGACCCACGCCGGTCGAGGAAGCCGGGAATCCTGCCCCGATTTTGAGCGCTTCTTGAGGGATTACGCCTGTTTTATTGATCTCTTGGCTGGATAGTTTCTTTACCGGCGGCGCAAGCCCCGGTCCAGGATGGCTCTCCTGCAAGCCATGAGACTCCTGGCGGCGTCTTGAAGTGGGCGCCGCCAGGAACCCCTTCTGTCAGAAATCCCGGCCGTTGGGTCCCGGACCGCCCGGCCACGGCACGTGCTTCCGGGCGTACTACGGCAGCGTGAGGATCTCCGCCCCGTCGTCCGTGATGGCGATGGTGTGTTCGCTGTGTGCGGTCAGGCAGCCCGTGGCGCTGCGGAGCGTCCACCCGTCGGCGTCGGTGACGAGTTCGGCAGTATCTGCCATCACCCACGGCTCCAGTGCCAGCATCAGCCCGGGCCGCAACTGGTATCCGCGGCCGGGCCGGCCCGTGTTGGGAACGTGCGGATCCTGGTGCATGGTTGATCCGATGCCGTGCCCGCCGAACTGAGTGTTGATCGGATAACCTGCCTCTTTGAGGACCGAGCCGATCGCGTACGAGATGTCGCCGATCCGCGCGCCGGGCCCTGCCGCGGCGATACCGGCTTCGAGCGCCCGCTGGGTGGCCTCGATCAGTGCCGCGCCGGCCGGAGGCTGCGTGTCACCCACGATGAAACTGATTGCCGAGTCAGCAGCAACGCCTCCTTTGGACACGGCAAGGTCAAGGGTCAGCAGGTCGCCGTCCCGAAGTGCGTAATCATGCGGGAGTCCATGAAGCACCGCGTCATTGACCCCGGTGCAGATGTAATGGCCGAACGGGCCGCGCCCGAAAGACGGTGCATAGTCCACATAGCAGGACTGCGCCCCGCCGTCGACAATCATCTCCGCCGCCCACCGGTCGATCTCCAGGAGGTTCGTACCCACCGTGCTGCGGTCCTTCAGGGCCTGCAGGATGCCGGCCACCAGGGCGCCTGTTTCTTTTGCCTGCGCCAGTTCGGCGCGGTTCAGGATCTCGATCACGGCAAGCCTTTCTCTCGAATGCACCCATCATGTCGCACGCGGGCGCATCCGCAGAACCGGGCCGCTTAAAAGGGCCAAGCCCGGCAGAAGCTGGCGCCGCTACGTAGGGGGGGGAAGTAGCGGCGCCTGCTTCCGCCGAGCTGGGCGGGTGGGTCAGGCCAGGGGCGATACGCCCCGCTGGCGACAACAATGCCTGCCCATACTCAGGAACTGCCGAGGCAAAGAGTCAAAGAACCCTCAAGGTATCCGAAAGGCAAACCAGCCCTTCCCAGCCCTTTTGTCCTGCCAACTGCGCCTCCTCCCCCAACTAGGTAGCAGTAGATGTCGTTATCAGGGCTCAAAACGACACTTACTGCTACCTAGTTGGGGGAACTGGCGGATGGGCGGCCGGGTTCAAACAGGTCGATGATCGGCAGGTGCCCGTCGGTGCGGATGGCGTCGCCGCCGCCGTTGCGGTGGTGGTAGCCCGTGGAGTAGTTGAGGATGACGTGCACCGATTCCACAGCCCGCGCGGCCCGGAGCGTCTCGATGATGAAGTCGCGCTCCTCATCCGTCCGGTCGGCGATCTTGTGGGTGATCTGGAACGTAAAGAGGGACAGGCCAACGCTCCGGTCGTAAGTGCCGGCACCCACAAAATCGACGGCAAGGCCGCCGGGCAGCATCCACCCCTCCGGGCATTGCCAGAACCTGACGTGGTGCCGCTTCCGCGGATTGCCGTCGATCTCCCGCTGGAAGGCCAGGTCCTGCCTGTTGCCGAACACGTAGAGCGAACTGACCGGGGCCTGCGGATAGCTGCGGCCCAGCAGCGTGGAGGTGAGGGTCCGCCAGGTCGTGGCCGGCGTGATGGGGTCCGCTTCCACCCAGCCGGCGGACAGCATGGCCCGGCGCAGCTCCGCCTTTGTTCCCACCACGGCCAGGTTCACGGGGTCGCCCAGCACACCGTCGCCCGTCCGGGTCCGGCCAATGAAGTAATCCGGAATGTAGAGGCTGCTGAGGATTTTGTGGATGCGCGGCAGCAGGGCGTAAGCCAGGATCAGCCACACCGGCAGGAACACCCACGCCTGCTCCGGCCCGCGGGACAGCCGGGACAAGAGGAAGAACCACACGGCCCAGCCGACAGCAACAGTGACCAGCAGGTACAGCAGCCGCTGCAGCACCGCCAGGACGGTGGCCCACCGGCTCTGCCGCCGCTCCCCCGCGTTCCCGGCACGCGAGTGGTCAGGCTCCTCCGGAGCCGGCCGCCCGGCGTCGTACTCCTTACCCAAAGAACCTCCAGCCAAGGGAAGTCACGTGGCGTCCGGGGTCAGCCGCTCCACGATGATCCGCGCCGTCTCCGGGTCGCCCAGGATCCGGAAATGCCCGGCGGCGGGCAGCTCGATGTTGGTTGCGCCGGGAAGGACGCTGCCCTCAGGAATGTGCGGATCGAAGGGGCCGTAGACGGAGGTGATCCGGCTGTTGATGGTCTCCTCACGGGCAAGCTCGAGGGTGAGGGCGTTGCGCGGCGAGAAGATCCGCAGGCTTGGCAGCAGCATGTAGCGGGCATAGCTGGAGCCGGAGAACGGCGTGCAGACCGCGACCATCCGGGAAATCCGCTGCTCGGGATCCAGGTTCAGCATGGCGTACTTGCCGATCAGGCCGCCCTTGCTGTGCGCCACGATTGCAGCGTCCCGCAGGCCCGCTTCCTCGATGTGCTGGGCCACCAGCCGGGCCGCGGCCGGGACCTTCAGCTTGTTCCGCTGCAGCACCGTGACCACGTGGACCGGATGCCCGGCGTCGTGGATGGACTGGATCAGCGGCAGCATGAACTGCCAGTTCTCGTAGACTCCCGGAATGATGACAACGGGGTTCCGGTGGCCCTGGTGGAAGGAGCCCGGCTGCACCCGGGACAGCATGCCCTGGACCTGGCAGACCGCGGCGTAGGCATAGTCCTGCAGCCACCACAGGCCCTTCTGCAGCGCACTGATCCGAGTGGGGATCCCCGTTTCACTCATCTGTCGAGGATAACGCGCACGTCAGTAGTTGCGGCGGTGCTTGAGTCGGGGAATCACGACGGCGAACACGGCCGCCGCCGCAAAGCCCAGGACGCCGGTGGCTGAGATCCCCGCCCCCAGGGAGGCGAGGGCGGTCACCCCGGAGAGGAGCACCGGCCCGCCCGTGGAACCGGCGTCGGCCATGAACCGCCAGAGCCCCAGGAACTGGCCGCGGCCGGGGCTGGGTGAGAAATCCGCGCCCAGCGTCATCACCAGCCCGGAGCTGATGCCGTTGCCGAAGCCGATCAGCAAGGCGGCCAGCAGCAGCCCCACAAAGGACCCGGTCAGCGGAATCAGGAGCAGCGCCGTCCCCATCAGCAGCGTGGACGGGACGGCCACGAACTGCCTGCCCTTGCGGTCCATCAGTTTCCCGGCCGGGTAGAACACCAGCATGTCAATGGCCCCGGAAAGCCCGTAGATCAGGGAAGCGGAGGTGGCATCCATCCCCAGGTGGTCCGCCCAGAGCGGGATCACCACCTGCCGGGAGGACCGCAGCGCACTCAGCAGCAGGATGCCCGTGCCCAGCGACAGGAACACGCCCGCATGCGACACCGCCACGCTCCGGAGCGTCGGCTGCGGACCTGGCCTGCCGCCGTCGTCCGGGTCAGCGGCGGCGAGGTCCGGGATGGTGAGCGACAGCAGCGCGGCGGCCGCCATCGCCACCACGCCCACCCAGTACGCCCCGCCGATGCCGGAAAACTGCATCACCGCGGCGCCAAGGAACGGCCCGATGAACACGCCGATCCGGTTCACCCCGCCCAGCGTGGACAGCGCCCGCGCACGGAACTGCACCGGCACGGCCTCCGTGAGGTACTTCTGCCGGGCCAGGCCAAAGACGCTGCCGGCCATCCCGACGACGGCCATTGCAGCCGCGAGCAGCCAGAGGCCGTCAGGCACCAGGAAGGAGAGCCCCGCTGCCGCCATCGCCAGCCCGGCCGCGGCGGCCGCACCAACAATCGACCAGCGCTCACCGAACCTGAGCGTCACCAGCGAGGCGGGCAGGTTGAAGATCCACGAGCCCAGCCCCATGAGGGTGACGATCAGCGCGGCCACGGCCACTGTCGCCCCCAGGTCCCGGGCGGTCAAAGCCACCACGGGAAGGATGGCGCCCTGCCCGATGCCGAACAGCAACGTGGGCCCGAAGGCCGCCACGGCAATGGAGCGGAGGCTGAAGGGCTGCGGGTCACCGGGGGAAGTCATCAGATTTATCCTAGGGCCGCCGAAGGCCCCGCATTCTGCCGCCGTGTCCGGATAAAGATGCGCGCCGCAGAGCCACCGCCCGCCGTGCGAGCGGGGAAAGTTATTGCCTGGTCCGGGGCGCGAAACCTGCCAGGGACCGGAACAGGGCGCCGATCTCCACCAGGGCACCGATGCCGGAGCCCACGAAGCCAAGCACCAGGAGCACGCGCACCACCACCGGCCAGCCGGACCAGCTGCCACCAAAATCGAAGGGGAAGACATCCCAGAGCCGGAACAGGGCGGCCGTGCCGAAGCCGATAACCACCAGGTTCCCAATGGCCTGCAGGCCCCTCGACCGGACCACCACGAAAATGAGGTTCACGACCATGCCCGCAACCAGGGAGGCGTTGACGGCGTCGAGGACGCGGGCCATGTCCGCGGTCAGGAACGGGACGGCCTTCCATCCGGGCCAGATGTTGATGGCCCACAGCAGCAGGGCATTGACAATAACAGAGCCAATGCTGCCGCTGCGGGTGGTCGCTGCCATACCAGCAGGGTCGCTCCGGACTGTGTGGCGCAGAAGTGCCGAAGGTCCCGCTGGACGTTGGTCCCACCCGCGGATCCCGCCTTCCACACGGGAAAAATTCGGGGGTCACAAACGGTCCGCGGAGGAGTAGATTTCGCCTTAGGGGCGCTGATCCGCGCCCGCAGCCAAGGGGAGGTCATTCGATGGGTGAAGTGTGGATCCGCACGCTCGGCAACGGGCTGGTCCGGGCAAACAGAGTCACCGAAATTTCATCCACCCGCGGATCCCTGCACGAGGACCAGGGCTACTCGCTCAAGGTCATCGTGGACGGTAAAGGCCACGTCGTGATCGACGACGCAGACCTGCAGGGTTCCCTGGCCGAGCGGCTCGAGTATGCACGGCACATGGAGGACGCGCTGCTCCTCGCCATGGACGAGGCACGCGACAGCGAAGCCTCCGTGGTCATCTCCTACGAGCCCGAACGCGAGCGCTGGTCCTCGGCGTCCGTCTCGGTGTTAACCGGCCGGCTTCCCGAGGTGGTCGGCTGAGCCCAGCGGTTCCCCCTGCCTGCTGGCATGTACGACGGCGGGCAGCGGCCGGGGCGGTGCTGTGTCCGGTTCCGGCGCCACCGTTCCTGCAGTAAGAGCCTGCTCCGGCGTGCGTGCCGGCAGCCCGGTGATGCTGGTGCGGGTGAAACAGAGCGCCCACAGCGCCACAACCGACACCACCACCAGGACCCACGGCAGGTCCGGCCAGGCCAGCATGAACGGCACAGCCACCGCCACCACCGTCACAATGACCAGGTACCAGGTGACGGACCACCACGGATTGGCCGGCAGGTTCCGCGTGGGATCACTGGATTGCCGGACGGAGGGCTTCCGGAGGCGCTGCAGCCGGTTGTGCAGCACACCCCACACCGGCCCGTTCAACAGCCCGATCAGGGCCCCGGCGAACACCACCGTCGTCAGCAGCAGGACGCCCCAGTCCTGCCAGTGCCCCCAATGGTAGGACGGGCCGGAGCAGAGCCAGGAGGACCACCATGGGTCCTCCCCTGCGCCGGGCGGACCGCACCGGACCAGGTTCCGCGCCCACTCCTCGGAGCCCAGCCATGCCAGGGCGGCCGGAGCGCTGAGCGCGGAGGTGACCACGGACAGCAGCCGCGTCACGCCCAGGCTCTTGACCATGACGCGGTGCGGACGAAGCCGCCGGTCGCCGTCGAGCCCCCGGAATGCCAGGCTGTGCCCGTCCCCTGACTGGTCCGGCGGCGGGTCCAGGATCAGCCGGGCCAGCGGGTCCAGGACCTCCACGCGGTTCCTGGAGTACACGATGTGGTCGTAGATGAGCCCGGACCGGTTGTAGACCGGATGCTCTTCCGGGCCGGGACCGCCGTCACCCGCCGAGTCACGGGCGTAGATCTTGCCGAACACCGGCAACGGCCCATTGGCGTGGGTGGAGATGGGCCCGGCCGGGACAAAGTCGAACTTGCCCCACACGTTGATCCAGCGTGGCCGGCACGGGTTGGCGAGCCAGTCGGTCACCGGGTCCTCGCCCGTCCCGCCGCCCCACTGTGCATAGCCCAGCAGGTCAAGGCCGCTGCCCACGCTGACGAAGTTGGTGGCCCGCGCCTGGTTCTGGAACAGCACCTGCCCGGTGATCGCGGCACCCTGGCTGTGCGCCACCACCGTTACCTGGGTGCCGCCGTCGTGGTCCCACCGCCGCAGCGTGTCCACCACGCGCTGCCGCATCGCCGCAGCCTGCAGCGGCCTGCGCTTCCACACCTGCGGGTCGCCCAGGAAGTCCGCGAACAGGGACACCAGTTTGCCCACCCACCGGCCCGGCCCGGGAATCCACGCCAGGATGATGATGAGCAACAGCACCAGCAGCACAGCCAGCAGGATGAACAGGCCGGCAAACGCCACCATGGCGGTGAGCAGCAGCTGCCGAAGCCGCGCTGCGGCCCAGCCGATGCTCGCGCGCCGCTGCCCGGGATACAGGTTCCAGCGCAGCAGCTGCAGGGAGCGCTTGTAGACGCGCAGCGCGGTGCGCAGCGCCCACGAGTAGGTGGAAGCTGCCGACGCCGGCTCGAAGTCCGTGCCCCAAGACGCCTCTGTCATCAGGACGGTGAGATACTCCGGGGTGCCGTCCGCCGAGCCGTGCAGCACCTTTACTTCGACTTCGGGTGCGTCGCCGACGGCGTTGGCCCGGGTGATTACCAGGTGCGGGTGCGGGACATCAGGGACGAGGTCGAGGGAGAGGTCGTGGAGGCTGAGCATCAGCGGCTGCGCCCACTCCTGCAGCGTTCCGCCCTTCAGGGCGCGGCCCATGCCGTGGACAAAGACGACCGCATGGTCCGGCCGGTTCCCCGTCCTGCTTCCGCTCCTGTCCGTTGCCGCGTCCCCCAGGCCGTCGCTTCCGCTCGTGCCCATGGGCTAATGATGGACCCGGCGGTGCAGGAGGGGAAGAACGCGCGGGTACTAAGAAAGACCATTGGATGTAATAAAGGTCACGGTGTTGCGTGTGTCACATCCTGCCCCTACTCTGGATGAGGCTGATGCAAACGGCCATAGCAAGAAGCTGCAGCGTCGCAGCCAATGCCGGGGAAGGCTTTACAACTTGAACTCAAAGCTCAACATTGTTGTCCGAATCGATCTCGACCAAGCACGTGCCAAGGTGGTTGCAAAGGGGCATATCACCGTTCACAGCGTCAACGCCCTCTATGTAGTCGCAAAGCG
The DNA here is from genome assembly GCF_054656615.1 of Arthrobacter sp. AD-310. Taxonomy (NCBI): domain Bacteria; kingdom Bacillati; phylum Actinomycetota; class Actinomycetes; order Micrococcales; family Micrococcaceae; genus Arthrobacter; species Arthrobacter sp. AD-310. The sequence goes on from NZ_BAAHNO010000003.1 coordinate 19,775, forward strand.
GGCCAATTCATTGAAGGAAGGCCTGGACCTGGAGCTGGATATCTCCCACGCCCGCGTGGATGAAGCAGCGCTGGAGATGCTCCAGGCGTCCTCCGAGACCCATCACTTACCGGTAAAGATCGATCCGCAGCAGGCGCCGTGCACCATCAGCGTGCTGGCGCCGCGCGGGAAGGCCGCCGCGCCGGCAGCCGCCATGGCCGCATAGGCCGCCGCACCGCAGACCCTTAGCGCCCACTGTGGGGCCCCGGGCCTGCCACCCACCCGATTTCCGCCTCTTCCGCCCTGCTCACCATTTACGGTTGTATCCGCCAATACGGGTAGCCGTAGGAGCAGGGCGGTGAGCGCGGAGCAGCACGTTTTCTTTTTAACCACCCACGTAATGCCGTCCGGCATGGGCGTCCAGCCACTCCTTGAGCAACGGTGCGGGAAGCGGACACGCAAAATGGAAGCCTTGGGCCAGGTCACAGCCCATGGCACGCAACGTCTCCAGCTGGCCCCGCGTTTCCACGCCCTCGGCCACCGCCCGGATTCCAACGGCATGCGCCAAACCGATGCAGCTTCCCACAATTGCTGAATCGCCCGAATCCGAGCCCAGGCCCGTGATGAAGGACCGGTCGATCTTCAATTCATCAATCGGGAACTTCTTCAGGTATGTCAGGCTCGAGTAGCCGGTACCAAAGTCGTCAACCGCCAGGCTCACGCCAAGGTTCTTGAGCGCGGTCAGGGACTCCAGGGCCGCTGAGGGATCGGACATGAGGGCCGTTTCCGTGATTTCCAGCAGCAGGAGGGCCGGGTCCACCCGGCGCAGCTGCAGGGCGCCTTTCACGGTTGCCACAAGTTCGGGGTCGTTCAACTGCCGGGCCGAGAGGTTGACCGCAAATTCCAGGCCCGCCTTGTGGGGGTCCTCCCGGCGCAGCATGTCCGCCTGCCGCATCGTTTCGTTCAGCACCCAGGCCCCGAGCGGCCGGACCAGGCCGGAGTCCTCCGCCATGGTGATGAACTCCGACGGCGGCAGCAGCCCCCGTGTCGGATGCTGCCACCGGACCAGTGCCTCCACCCCGCTGGTTCGCCCGGTACGCAGGTCGATCCGGGGCTGGTAGTGCACACGCAAGGCCCCTTCCCTGATGCCGCGGCGCAGTTCACCGAGGGCCCGAAGCCGGTCCACCGTGGGATCCGATGCGGCGGGCTCATGCAGCTCCCACCGGTTGCGGCCCCTCTCCTTTGCCCGATACATGGCGATGTCCGCCCGGCGGATCAGGTCCTCGAGGGTTTCGTCAGCGCTGTCAGCCACGGCGATACCGATGCTGGCGGAGGTGACGATTTCCAGCCCCTCGATCTGCATCGGCGCCCTGAGGACGTCCAGCAGCCGGGCAGCCACCGCCGTGGCCTCAGCTTTGTCGGCGACGTGCCCCGCCACAACGAACTCGTCGCCGGAGAGCCGGGCGACCGTCCCCCGCTCCGGCGCCGCTGCCAGCAGCCGCCGGGCCGTGGCCACCAGCAGCTCATCCCCCGCTGCGTGCCCCAGGCTGTCATTGACTGCCTTAAAGCGGTCCAGGTCGATGAAGTGGACCGACGGCGACCTGCCGCCCGGGCCGTCATGGAGGAGCGGTCCGATTGCAGCTTTCAGGCCGGCACGGTTGGGCAGGCCGGTCAGGCCGTCATGGTGGGCCAGCCGCTCGAGTTCCTTCTCGGCCTGCCCGCGCCGGGCATCGGATTCCTCCGCTGCGCGGAGGGCTGTCACGAGTTCCTTCTCGTACATCCGCCGCTCGTGCGCACTGAAGATGATCACCCGGACCGTGCCGGTCCCGTCCTCAGTGTCCCGGCTGCGGGACGCGGACAGAAGGGCGGCGCGGCGTCCGCCGTCGGCCGCGATGATGTCCACGGCTATCTCGGAGACGGAGCCGTTGATGCCCAGTTGCGGGATGCAATGCGTGGAGTACAGGATCTGGTCACCCACGGGCATGAGGCTCTGCAGCGTCCGCCCCTCCAGCTCCGCGCGGCTGTAGCCGGTCCAGCGGACGAAAGTGTCGTTGACAGCGGTGACGCGGCCGTCGTCGTCCGTCACCAGGTACCCGCACGGCGCCTGGTGGAACAGCGCCTCAAACTGGTCCGCGGGCGGGCCGGGCGTGTCTGTCACGGACGGGAGGCCAGGTAGTCGAGGATGGCGGCTGCCGTGTCTGCGGGAGCGCTGACGTGCGGGCAGTGGCCGGTGGCCTGCAGCTGCACCAGGGTGCTCCGGCCCAGGTGCCGGTGCACGTAGGAACCCACTTCCGGAGGCGCGAGGAGGTCGTCCGAGCATTGCAGGATCAGGCTGTCGCACGCAACCTCGTCCAGCAGCGGCCGGGTGTCCGAGAGGAACGTGACGCGCGCGAAGTGCCGGGCGATTGACGGGTTGGTGCGGCAGAAGCTGCTGCGAAGTTCCTCGGCGAGCTCGGGCGAATCGGGGTTCCCCATGGCCATCGGTGCGAGTGCTTCCGCCCAGGCGAAGTAGTTGCTGTCCAGTGAGGCCAGCAGTCCTTCGATGTCCTCCTGCGAGAACCCGCCCACATAACCGTCGGCGGCGTCGTTGGTGTAGCGGGGCGACGGGGCGACCAGGACCAGCCGGGAGAACCTGTCCGGTTCCCGGACCGCCGCGATCACTGCGATCATTGCGCTCACGCTGTGACCCACGAGGATAACGTCGCGGAGGTTTAGCGACTCACAGATCTCCAGCAGGTCCGCCGCGTAGCCGCCGAGAGTGCCGTACTTTTCCCGGTCATAGGCCTCCACGTCCGAACGGCCCGCGCCCACGTGGTCGAAGAGCACCAGCCTGTAGTCGTCGGCGAAGTACGGTACCAGCCTGCGCCACATGTCCTGGTCGCAGCCGTACCCGTGGGCGAACACCATCACCGGCCCGTCGGGACGACCGGACAGCGTGACGTTGTTCCGGCGGATCACTTCCGAAACGGCTTCCGTTGCTGCTTCGACCATTCTTTACCACCTGGAAGTAGTAAGCAGGGTGAGTTTCTTCCTCTGATAGTAGCGGCGGAGGGCGCCGGGCCGCCCGGATTAGCCGAAAACAAGTGCCGGCAGTGGGAGGGCGTGCCGGGACTTGGTGCGAAAGGTGAGGGAGCGCGCCGGAGGGGGCGGCATCCGCCGGCGCCCCGGGGGAGGCACCGGCGGACGTTTTGAGACCTCGGGACTGTTCCCGTGAATTTTGTCCCCCGCCCGGCCAGCCGGGCTGTGCCGCACTCTGCTGCACGGCGTGCCTTTACTGTCGCTTCTTCTCCTCAAGAAAGGCTCAAGATGCGCGCAAGGCTTTGCCATTTTTCGGCGGCGGGTCCCGGCTCCCCGTCAGGGGGATTTTTCGTGGCAGCCACGCCAGCGGTGAAGAATGGTCCCATGGCACCAGGAACACCTCGAAAGCACTCGGGGAACGCACCGTGACGGACACCGTGCCCCGCCAGGAGAAGATCGTGGTGGGCGTCAGCGGAGTTTCTGCGGACCAGGACCTGGTCAGGCGGGCCGCCGGCCTGTCGGCTGCCGTCCCCGGCGGAGAACTCCACGTGGTGAACGTCCGCAGCGCAACTCTCGCGGCGGACCAGCCCGGCAAGGAGATGGAACGACTTCGCCAGCTCACCCGTGATGCCGGCGGCACCTTCTATGCCATCGGCGGGCAGGATGTCGCCGACTCGCTGCTGCGGTTCGCCCGCAGCGTGGACGCCACCCAGATCGTGTTGGGCACGTCCGCTTCCCGGCGGCACCGCGGCAGCGTCGCCGACCGTGTCCGGCAGCAGGCCGGCGGCCTCGATGTCCACCTTGTATCCCGGGAAACCGCCCCTGCCCAACCCGACCGGCGCAGCAGCCCCCAGACGCTGGGGAGGCGGAGGAAGACCGCGGGATTCATCCTGGGAGCGGTGCTGCCGCCGTCCCTGCAGTTCATCCTGGACGAACTCCCGCATGACCAGCTGTCCACGGACATGCTGGTCCAGATGACCGGCGTGGTGGCCGTCGCCCTTGTCGGCGGGTTGTGGCCTGCCGTTGCCACGGCGGCGCTTGCAAGCCTGGTGGTGAATTACTTCAGCGTGCTGCCGGTGGGTTCCTTCGAGATCCTGGACCCGGAAAATGTCCTGGCCCTGGTGGTGTTCCTGCTGGTGGCGGTGGCCGTGTCCCTGGTGGTGGACCGTTCCGCCAGGCTCAGCAAGGAAGCACGCCAGGCCGGAGCCGAAGCGGCCATCCTGGGCGAGATGAGCCGCCGCGCCGTGGCGGAGGGGAACAGCATTCCGGCGTTCCTGAACCAGGTCCGCGACCACTTCCAGGTGGATAACGCGGCGTTGTGGGCGAGGAACCGGGAGGCTGCCGGCGGAACGGCCGGCTGGACCCTGCTGGCGCACTCGGGGGCGGCAGCCCCGCCGTCGATCTCCGCCGCGTCCACCGTGGATGACCTTGATGCGTGGCGGGCCCTGGCCTTGACGGGCCGGGAGCTGGGGGTGGACGAGCGCCGCCTGCTGGCCGCCTTCGGCGCGCACCTGCTGGCCATGCTGCAGCGGGAGGAACTGTCCGCGAGCCAGCAGGAGAACCTGCGCCTGGCCGAGGGCAACAAGATGCGCACGTCCATCCTGCGTGCCGTCTCCCACGATCTCCGGACTCCGTTGGCGGGCATCAAACTGGCCGCGAGCAGCCTGCGGGATCCCGCCATCACGCTGCCCCGGGAAGAACAGCAGGAACTCCTGGCCACCATCGAAACCGGCGCGGACCGGCTCGACCGGCTGGTCAGCAACCTCCTGGACATGTCGCGGATCACGGCCGACTCCATCTCCCCGCTGATCCGCCCCGTGTACTGGGCCGATGTGGTGGGTGAGGCGGTCCGGGGTGCAGACCCGGACCGGGTGCGGATCCTCCTGCCGGACAACATGCCCCCGGTGGAGGCGGACCCGGGGCTGTTGGAGCGGGTCATCGCGAACCTGGTGGAAAACGCCCTCAAGTACGCGCCCGAGTCGGACGTGGTGATTGCCGGGGACGTCGGCGGGGCGGGCAGCGCCGTCATCGGCGGGGTTCCGGCCAGTGAGCTGAAGGTGGTGGACCATGGGGCCGGCATCCCCGCCAGCCAGGTCCTGAGCATGTTCCGCCCGTTCCAGCGCGCCGATGACACGTCTGCCGGGTCAGGAATCGGGTTGGGCCTGGCGGTGGCCAAAGGCTTTACCGAGGCGATGGGCGGTGTGCTGGTCGCCGAGCAGACCCCCGGCGGCGGGCTGACCATGGTGGTTCGCCTTCCGCTGTCCACCGGTGCAGCGCCCACACCGGTTTCCGGAGGACACCATGGCTGACGTGCTCATCGTCGACGACGAAATCCAGATCCTGCGCGCCCTGCAGATCAACCTCAACGCACGCGGATATTCGACCTTCACCGCGCTCACGGGACACCAGGCCCTGGAGGAGGCGGCCCGCCACCGGCCGGACGTCATCATCCTCGACCTTGGCCTGCCGGACATCGACGGCGTCGAGGTCATCCGGCGGCTGCGCCGCTGGAGCGGGGTACCCGTCGTCGTGCTGTCTGCCCGGCACGGCTCGGACGACAAAATCCAGGCCCTCGACGCCGGCGCGGACGACTACGTCACCAAACCCTTCGGCATGGACGAACTCCTGGCCCGGCTCCGCGCGGCCCAGCGCCGCGGGTCCGCCGGCCAAGACACCGTTCCCGTGGTCAGGACGGCAGGCTTCACCGTGGACCTGGCCAACAAGGAGGTTATCCGGGCCGGGACGCAGGTGAAACTTACTCCCACGGAGTGGAACATCCTGGAGCTGCTGGCCAGAAACTGCGGGGCCCTGGTGACACACGCACAAATCCTGGCTGAGGTGTGGGGCCCTGCCTATGCCGACGAGACAGCCTACCTCCGGGTCTACCTGGCCCAGTTGCGCCGGAAGCTGGAGGTTGATCCGGCCAATCCAAGGCACCTGCTGACCGAAACGGGGCTTGGCTACCGGCTGCGGGAATAGCGGTATTCCATGGTGCCAAGGGGTTGCGACGGCGAGCGTTAAGAAAGCATTAAGAACCCGGATTCGACCCCATTGGGGTGTAAATGCCGGTGCTACGCTCCGGGAGTTAGCAGCACTGAGGCCTGCCCGGAAAACCGCGGCAGGCAGCACAGAAAGACACTCCGTTGACGGCTCCTGCCCAGTTCTCCATTCCCGCGACCCTCCCCAATCCCCAGCGGGAAACCGACTCCGGCAATCCCCTTGTCCGATGGCTGCTGGAGCACCGGGTCCACCAGCCCGTGGGCCCGGAGACCGCAGAAGATCATGGCGCCCAGCAAAGCTGGTGGAAGGTCATGTGCCTGACCGGGGTGGACTACTTCTCCACGCTGTCCTACCTTCCCGGCATCGCCGCCTTGGCAGCGGGCGCCCTGTCCCCGCTGGCCACCCTCCTCATCGTGGCCCTGACGCTGCTGGGCATGCTGCCGATGTACCGCAGGGTGGCCAAGGAAAGCCCGCACGGCCAGGGGTCGGTGGCGATGCTGGAACGGCTGCTGCCGTTCTGGCGCGGCAAGGTGTTCGTCCTGGTCCTGCTGGGCTTCGTCGCCACCTCCTGGATCGTCACCATCACGCTGTCAGCGGCGGACGCCACCGTGCACCTGCTGGAAAACCCCTATCTTCCCCCCGCCCTTGAGGGCCAGGCCGTTCCCATCACCGTGGTCCTGCTCCTGATCCTGGGCGGCGTCTTCCTGCTCGGCTTCTCCGAGGCGGTGGCCGTCGCCATCCCCCTGGTGGCTGTGTTCCTCACCATGAACGCCATCATCATCGGTGCAGGCGCCGTTGAAGTTTTCACCACTCCAGCTGCCCTGTCCAACTGGACTGACGCGCTCACAAGCGCCGGCGGCGGATTCGGCGGCGTCCTGGGACCGGCCCTGGTCGCGTTCCCGCTCCTGGTGCTGGGGCTCTCCGGGTTCGAAACGGGCGTGAGCATGATGCCGCTCGTGGCGTCCAAGGGCAGCACTCCGGAGGAGAAACTCGCCAACAGGGTCCAGAACACCCGCAAGCTCCTCACCGCGGCAGCCCTGATCATGAGCCTCTACCTGATCGGGAGCAGTTTTGTCACCACGGTGCTGATCCCGGCTGAGGCATTCCAGGAGGGCGGGGAAGCCAACGGACGTGCCCTGGCCTACCTGGCCCACGAACACCTGGGCAACGGCTTCGGCTCGGTCTACGACGTCAGCAGCATCCTGATCCTGTGGTTTGCCGGTGCATCCGCGATGGCGGGCCTGATTAACATCGTCCCCCGTTACCTGCCCTCCTACGGCATGGCACCGGAATGGTCCCGCGCGGTGCGCCCGGTGGTCCTGGTCTACACCGCCATCAGCATCCTCATCACGCTCGGCTTCAAGGCCGACGTCAACGCCCAGGCCGGCGCCTACGCGACAGGGATCCTGGCCATGATGGTCTCCGGCGCCATCGCCGTCACTATCTCCGCCATCGGCAAGAAGCAGCGCGGACCCGCCGTCGGCTTTTCCGTCCTGACCCTGGTCATGCTTTATGCCCTGGCCGCGAACGTCATCGCGAAGCCCGACGGCATCACCATCTCCGCGTTCTTCATCCTGGGGATCGTGGTGGTGTCCCTCGTTTCACGTGTCAGCAGGACCACCGAACTGCGGGTGCACAGGATTGAGTTCGACAACACCGCGCGGCAGTTCATCAGCGACACCCTGGCGTTCGACGGGCGCATCAACCTCATCGCCAACCGTCCGCAGGCCCGGGACGCGGCAGAATACGCCGGCAAGGAAGAGGAACAGCGCGCCAACAATCCGGTCCCCGGCACCGCTGATGTGATATTCCTCGAAATCGACGTCAGCGATCCGTCCGGGTTCAGCGATGTCCTGCAGGTGCGGGGCGTGGACGTGGACGGCCACCGCGTCCTCCGCGCCGAAAGCCCTGCGGCACCGAATGCCATCGCCGCGATACTCCTGGCCCTGCGGGATAACACCGGAGTCAAGCCGCACGCATACTTTGAATGGTCGGAGGGCAACCCGCTGGCCCACCTCATGCGGTACCTGCTCCTGGGCCGGGGGGACACGGCGCCCGTGGTCCGGGAAATCATCCGCGAGCACGAACCCGATCCCGACCGCCGCCCCGGCATCCACGTGGGATGAGCCAGAAATCGGAACGGCTGCCCCGGGATCCGGGCAGCCACGCCCCCGCCAGCTTCAACATTGCCCCCGAAGACCGGGAGGCCGTGCGGAAGATGACCGGCCGCGACGGTACCAGCCGGAAGGAGAACTTCGCCAGGCGCCTGCTCTCCCATCCGGTGCGGGCCGTCCCTGTGGCGTTCCTGCTGGCCATACTGGCGGGCGCGGCACTGCTGATGCTGCCTGCGGCTCGGACCTCGGCTGAGGGCGACGTTGTCCTCACTGCCCTTTTCACCTCAGTTTCGGCTGTTTGTGTCACTGGCCTCATCACTGTGGACACCGCCACTTACTGGACGCCGTTCGGTCAGGGAATCATCCTGTGCCTCATCCAGGTGGGCGGGTTCGGAATCATGACACTTGCCACCCTCCTGGCCCTGCTGGTCCGGAAGAACATCGGGCTGCGCGGGCAGCTCGTGGCCCAGACGGAAACCCACACCGTAAACCTGGGCGATGTCCGGGCCGTCCTGCTCCGGGTTGCGAAAATCATGCTCGCGTTCGAGGGCGCCACCGCCGTGGTCCTCACGGCCCGGTTCTGGCTGGCCTACAACCAGGACCCCGCAACGGCCGTGTGGCACGGCGCCTTCCACGCTGTTTCCTCGTTCAATAACGCCGGTTTCTCCCTCAACAGCGACAACCTCATCGGGTTCGCCGAGGACCCCTGGATCATCCTGCCCGTCTGCCTGGCAATTATCGGCGGTGGACTAGGCTTCCCGGTCATCATCCAGCTGGTCCGCGGCGAAACGCGCCCCCGTAACTGGACCGTGCACCTGCGCCTCACTATCTACGGCACACTCCTGCTCCTCGCGGCTGGCACCGCCCTGTTCGCCGCCTTCGAATGGAACCGCGCCGAAACCCTCGGGAACATGTCCGTGACCGGCAAGCTGCTGAATTCCTTCGCGGGCAGCGTCTTCCCCCGCACCGCCGGCTTTAACAGCATCGATTACGGGGCCGCCGCGCCCGAAACCCTCCTGGTCACCGACATTCTGATGTTCATCGGCGGCGGCAGCGCAGGCACGGCCGGCGGCATCAAGATCACCACGTTCCTGGTGCTGGGCTTCGCCATCTGGAACGAGGTCCGGGGGCGCGACCAGGTGACTGTCGCGCACCGGTCCATCAGCTCCTCCTCGCAGCGGCAGGCGCTGTCCGTCGCGCTCCTGGGGGTCGCCGCCGTCGTCAGTGGCACCCTGCTGCTGCTCATGTTCACCGACCACAGCCTGGAAAAGGTGCTCTTCGAATCGATTTCCGCGTTCGCCACGGTTGGCATGAGCACGGGCATCACCTATGACATGCCGCCGGCCGGGCAGTGGGTCCTGATGGTCCTGATGTTCACCGGGCGCATCGGCACTGTCGCCGTGGCGTCTGCCCTGGCCCTGTCCGCCAGGCCCCGCCTGTTCCGTCTCCCGGAGGAACGGCCGATCATCGGCTGACATCCGCCTTTACGAAGGCAGGATCTGAGGGAGCGTCTACAGCTCGGGTGCCGGACGTGCGTTGGGGGTGGGCCAGGCTCCCGGGCTTGTTCAGAAGCCGCCCCGTGAAGGTTCGGATCTGCGAACAACGCCCGTACGGCGGGAAGAAGAACCTAGGCTTCCGCGGCTGCGCTGTCTGCGGCCGCAGCCTCGGTGTATTCCTCCGACACCCGGCGGTACACCGGGGTGAGGAAGGCCAGGAGCGCCGCCGCGATCAGCAGGATCCCGGCCACCAGGAACACCAGGGCGATGCCCCGGGAGGTGCCCTCCCCCAGCAGCGGCGCCAACTGGGCCGATCCCTCCGCGGACCGCGCGTACGGGATGATCCAGAACTGGGCGACTGGAGCGATCAGGAACGCCGTGATGGGCGCGGCCGCGGATTCGAACGCCATCGCAAACCCGAACACGCGGCCCTGTTTGGGCAGCGGAACCACCCGCTGGATGACAGTCTGCTCCGCGGCCTCCACAACGGGCACCAGGGTCAGGTACAGGAAGATGCCCAGGACATACAGCCACGCCCACTCGCGCACTGTGAAGACCGCGCCGAGGAAGCCCATCACCACCACGGCCCAGAGCAGGGTCCGCAGCGGGTTCTTTCCCAGCCCGAACTTCGCGACCAGCCCGCCGCCCACCAGGAACCCGCTGGACCCCACAGCCAGGAAGATCCCCCACAGCTCCACGGGGAACATCTCCAGGCCATACGGGTCCATCAGCGCCATGTAGACGCCGCCCACAAAGTTGTTGAACGTGGAGAACAGGATCAGGGCGAACAGGCCGGAGATGGCGAGCACCGCGGCCAGGGCGCCGCGGAAGTCGAACCCGCCCTGGGCGTCCGACGCTGCGGCGCGCACTTCCTCGGGCATGCGCAGCGTCAGCAGGTGGGCGAGAGCCACGGCCGTCAGGGCGATGGCGACGGCGATGGTCCAGCCCATCCCCAGGAGCCCCACCGACAGACCGGACAATACCGAGGTGACCAGGAACATCAGCCCCTGGACCATGCCCACCATGCCGTTGGCGTTGGCCCGCCGGTCCGGCTCGATGAGGATGGTGACGGTGGTGGACAGCGCAATGTTGCGCAGGTTCTCCACCACCGCGCCGATGAGGATGATCAGGGTGAAGATCCAGAACCAGGGCTGGGCCAGGTCCAGCAGCCGGGGACCCGGGACCAGCAGGAACACCACGCCGGACAGTGCGAACATCCCCAGCGTGAACACGGCCGCGAACCGCATGACGGCCAGCTTCCGGTACCGGTCCACGAACGTGCCGAAACTGATGCTGGACAGTGCGATCAGCAGCATGTAGGCACCACCCACTACACCTGTGGCGATGACGTTGCGCGTCTCCAGGTACACCCAGAACGTGAGGGCGAACCACAGGTAGCTTGTGGTGATGTTCGCCAGCGCCGTGTTCACCAGGATCCCGGCGAAAGTCCGGGAGCGCTGCGCCGGGGTGCGCAGGGAAGTGTCGACGGCGGCCGGATCAGCCAGGTGCCCGTCCCCGCCTTCGCCGGGCGGCCCGGACGCGGGCGCGGCGCCGCGTGGAAGACGGGCGTCGTCGTCGTAAGCAGCGGCCCTCCCCCGGACCGGTTCCTGCTCAGTCATGCGTTCCAGTCTAGGAGAACCGGCCGGGGGACACACCGGGAATTTCCCCCTATGTGGACGGACTCCTGCTGCAGTCCCCGTTCCCGGCGGGCTTAGGATTCCCGTATGAGGATTGCCGTTGCAGGGGGAACCGGTACCGTTGGACGCCACGTGGTGGAGCTGGCGAAGGAACGCGGGCACGATGTGGTGAGCCTGAGCCGTGCGGAGGGTGTCGACCTGGCTGCCGGCCGCGGCCTGGATGCGGCACTCGAGGGTGTTGACACCGTCATCGACGTTTCCGGGATCAACACCATTTCCACGAAGAAGGCCGTGGACTTCTTCACGAACGCCTCGCAGAACCTCCTGGCCGCGGAACAGCGGGCGGGCGTAAAGCACCACGTGGTGCTTTCGATCGTGGGCATCGACAAGGCCCCGTCCGGCCTCTACGCCGGAAAACTGGTCCAGGAGGATACCGTCAAGCACGGCGACATTCCCTGGACGCTGCTGCGGTCAACCCAGTTCCACGAGTTCGTCCCGCTCGTCCTGAAGACCGCTTCGGCAGGGCCGGTGGTGGTGGTGCCCAAGATGTTCACGCAGCCGGTGGCCGCCCGTGAAGTGGCCGAGTCGCTGGTCGCGGCAGCGGAGGCGGGGCCGCAGGGACGCGTCGCAGACCTGGGCGGCCCCCGGACGGAGGAACTCGACGGCATGGTCCGCGCATACCTGGACAGGACCGGCCAGCACAAGAAGGTGGTGGAGATGCCCTTCCCCGGCCCCATGGGAAAGGCCATGCGGAGCGGTGCGCTGGTCCCGGCGCCGGGTGCCGCCGTCGGACGCCAGACGTTCCGTGAGTGGCTCGAAGCAAGTAGTACCCGCAGCGGGCAGGAAAAGTAGAGTACCCGCTACTCGTGCCCTCACAGGTGGCGCCCCCTAAATTCAAGGAAAAGCCTGCACCGTGGCAGGTGGGACCGGGGACCGACGGGGGATGAAACGTGGCAGTACAACCGATAGCGGGCAGCAAGCGTAGCGGCCGCACCGGCTTCCTGCTTGACCTGATCACCGGTGCTGAAACCGACCACGCGTCCGTGCAGCGCCTGGCGGAGGCCGCCGCGCTGGCGCTGAGCGGGTCGGCAGGGATTGACTGCGCGGCCACGCTGCACCGCCCCGGCAATCCGCCCGTTACCGCCGGGAGCGTCGGCACCGCGGAGTGCCTGGCCGAGTCGGAGGACAGGTACGGGGACGGGCCCATGGTCCAGGCCGCCTCGGCGGCCGAGCCCGTGCAGATAACGGGGGACGGTGCGTCGCAGCGCTGGCAGGCATACCGACGGCGGCTGGTCGCCTCGGGCTACGGGGCTGCACTGGCCGTCCGGCTCGAGCTGGAGGGCCGCACCTCCTGCACGCTGGTGTTCCTGGGGCCTGTGGGATTCGACTTCACGCCGGACCTGGTGGCCGAAGCCACGTGGTTTGCGGCGGTGGCGTCGGAGAGCATGAAGCTGGCCATCGAGGTGCGCAGCGTCCGGTCCGCCGGTGACAACCTGAAGGCAGTGCTGGAGAGCCGGACTTCCATTGACGTGGCCTGCGGCGTGATCATGGCCCAGAACCGCTGCTCCTACACAGACGCCTTCGGCAAGCTCGCCGCCGTCTCCCGCCAGCGGAACCTCAAGGTCCGCAACGTCGCCGAAAACATCCTCAAGGCCCTGACCGGAAGTTCTCCCGCCACCCGGTTCGAGCCGCCGGCGCTGGCTTAGCCGCCCGCAGCGGTTCCGGCGCTTTACCCGGGCACTGGCCCCTTACCTGGTCATCGCGTAGATGGCGACAACCAGCCCGATGCCGAGGACGATGTTGACCAGGACATAGGGCTGGATGCCGCGTTTGATGTCCGCCCTGCGGCGGCCGTGCTTGCGGGCGATTACTTCTGCCATGGCTCGAACTTAGGCAGCATCCCCTTCCGTGCACCCGCGTAATCGCTACTCGTTTTATAAATGCCTGCTACGTGGTTTTCTTTCTTGCGCTGCAGCCGCAGGCCCCGGGCAACGGGAAAGCCCCTCCTAAGAGGGGCTTTCAACGTAGTGGTCAATTGTCATTCGGTTATGGTCAGCGGTGATGCACTCCCCCTTCCCGGACGCCCCCGGCGCCCATCCGGAATATGACAACAACGACTTTAAAACCTCGGCACAGGATCCGTAAAGGGGTTCCGGGCGGTAACTTTTCATGCGCATCCGGGTGGCAGGGCACGCCACGCCCCTGGGTAGGCACAGCGGCTGTTCAGGGGCCCTTGTGGGAAGCCGCAGCGGGCCCTTGACATCGCCGCCGGACAGGTCGACGCTGTGGGAATGTTCCACGAACCCGAGGTCCGGGCACTGCTGGCCATCGTCGAGCGGCTTGCCGGGCGGTTCCCAGGCCACGAACGTTCGGTCATTGAGCAGATTGTGGCCGAGGAGCACCTGGTGTTCGACGGCGTCGCCGTCCGGGACTACGTTCCGATCCTGGTGGAGAAGGCCGCCAAATCCCGCCTTACCCGGGCAGGGGCCTCATCCGTTGAAGCCTGGCGCTAAGGGTTCCTGGCCCAGATCGACACCCAGTCAACGTACACATGGCCGGCGGTTTCGGGTGCCGGGCAGCCTGTCAGGCACGACTCGGTCTGCAACAGGTAGCGCATCGGCTTGTCCGGAACCATGGAGTTGGCGACGCCGATGGACTTGCCGTCCAGGAAGAACTCGATCCGGCCGGGACTCCACTCGGTGGTGGCAACGTGCCAGGACGTGAACGGAACATTGGGACGGAAGACGTCGAACTTGTGGCCCTCCGCGGTGACGCCGTGCAGCGCGGCATAAATGACCTTTGACAGGTCACCTTCGGGGAAGTCGATTTCGCCGTCCTGCGGCCACTGCTTGCTGACGGGCCACAGCAGCCAGGCCACCTTGAACCCGGCCAGGGCATCGGCCTTGAACCGCACGGAGTAGCGCCCGTACAGCTGGCTGTTGTACGGGGCCTCGGTGACTCCGGCAAACCTGGGCGAGGGTGCCGCGCCCATGGACACGCCGTTTTCGGAGTGCAGGTACATGTCCAGGAGCCCGTCATGGACGCTCAACACCTTGGAGGGGTAATAGCCGGACGTTCTGGCGTCCTTGTCCTGCGTCTTGGCGTGCGTGTCCGGCGTGCCGTCGCGGTACGTTTCGTGCCAGCGCTGGCCATATACAGGCCCGGGGAATCCGCCCAGCGGAACATCCCCGTCCGTGAAGTCTTCTGTGAACACCTGCCGCCAGCCGGGCAGGTCACCCACCGGCATGGCCTCCCCATACGTAACGTCAGCGTTCGTGGAAGCCCCGGGCGTGCTGGAGTCCGCAGAGGGCGTTGCTGATCCGGAATTGGCGGTGGCTTGCGCGGAACCCGTGGAGGGCGGCGCCGGCGCGGCGTCCGTGGATGGCGCAGCAGAGCCTGCGTCCGCCGTCGGCTCCGCGGATGCGGAGCTGTTGGTCGGCCGGGCGGAACTGGTCGCCGTGGTGGCCGGGCCGGCGCCGTCCGACTGCGTGCTTTGGGTGGGAGTTATGTCAGCGGCGACGCTGGCCGTTCCGATGGCGAGCGCCGACAAAGCCACCACCGCAACGAGCGCACGGGCCCTGCGGTCATGACTGATTGCCTGCCATGGCGTTCTTTTGCCTTCAGCCGGTTGCAGGTGCGCCTTCCGCTGCTCATGACCCCACGGAAAGTGGGAGCTGCGCCGGCTGTCTGCCATGGTGTCCTCCCATCCCTGGTCCGGAGCAGGAAAGGCGCGGCGGCCTCATCCCTGATGCGGTTCATTTTAGGAGGGCTGTCCCGTCCGGGTCACGAGTACCCGGCTACTCGACTTTCAGGTCACCTTACCTGCACCCGGCTACCCGGATTACTTGGTTTAGGAGACCTGGTGCCGTGCCTTTACCCGGATCACTGCGGCGGCCAGGAGCCCGACGGCCCCGAGTGAACCCAGCATGCTTGCAAGTGCTGCGACGTATTCAGTGATGGTCATTGCGTCCGCTCCCCCTGGACCTGGAACTGCCTTGATGGCCCCAAGCTACGCCTGCAGGCCCACGGAGGGCCGAAGGATCGCCCCAGTCTTAGGTCAAGATTTGGAAAAGTCCTGCGGGCCCGCCAAATTGAGCAACTCTTGATGCCTTCTTGATCAGAACCCCACAAACCCTTGAGGAGGGCAGGCCACAGTAGTCGGTGAAAGGCTTGGCGCATGGGGGTGCAGCTGGAACTGGGTCCAGTAGTACCAGGCCTTGATTCGGGAAACCGAGGGTCTCAGCGTGGGGCGGCGCCGCAGGAAGCGGCACGCCCCACGCGCCACCCGAACCCCTCTCTAAAGCAAGCAGGCTGGGGCCGATGACGGAGGCGGCGGATCAGCGTCGATCCGCAAAAAGTCATCGGCCCCCTGCACCTGCACCCCGACGGTTGAGTCAGCTTGCGAGGATTCGCGGGTGGAACTTGGCCCCGCCCCCTGAAGAGCATCAGCGGGCGGAGGACCGTTCAGTCGAACCCTCCGACCGCACTGCTGCTTATTCGATTTATTGGGCGGACCCCTGCGCTAGGAAAGTTCCTGGCAGAGATCAGTCACATCTCCGGTGCCACTGAAGACCCTCTCTTCGGTTCCATCCGCCTTGAGGGCAAAGTTGAAGTTCCCTTCCAACAGGTAGATTCCAGGGAGCACGGAATTGCTTTCCCTCGCGTTGAGGACGATATTCAAACCGGTCACCGTGAATTCGGTGGTTCCGTCTGCCTGCAGCTCGGCGTGGGTGGAACCCGTGATGAGATAGGTTGCCTCCTCACCCGTTTTGAGATTCGTGATGGTCACTCGTTGACCTGGTGAACCGACAAAGAACCGGTCATTCGGAAGCTCAAAGAAGTTCGACTTGCCGGTTACCGTCAACTGGACCGGGTACTTACAAAGCTCGTTAGCCTTGTAGGTCAAAATCACCGAAGCATCACCAGGGGCCGCAGCCGCAGGTCCGGTGCCTGCAATAACCGCGAAGAAAAGGGCGCAGAAAACTAACAGTTTCTTCACCGGGAACTCCAATCATTAATCTGAGTTGGCACACCAAACGCAAAGGGAAAGCGGATGTGCACACAAAGGCTGCTGAATACTCGACCTTGAAAAATTTCAGCATCGGCAGAATCACCGGGTAGTGGCAATCCCGTTGATGGCTTGCGGGGATGAGGCACATGAACCCGACCTGCCCGCACATTTCTTACTAATCAGTAAGTTCAGTTGCTGCATCGGCTGATATTGCGATGGCTAGCTGGATATTAACCCACGCGTTAGTCACGTGTGAAGCATTAGGTAGACATGTGGGGGGCTTTGACTGGAAATAGGGGGCTGTATCCCCCGCGACTGGCAGCGCCGCCGCCGAGGACCCGCCGCGTGCGTAAACAGTGGGAGAAAACTGTGCAGATCCTGTCCCGAATTGGCCACGCCATCCCCCGACTGCCCAGCAGACTTAACCGGTGGGGGTTTTGGTCCGGCCCCTCCTCCAGCGCGCCCGTTCGCCGCCCTTCAAAGCCGGACCAGTAAAAACGGAGGTCTCGTGAAACTACTCAGAAACATGCTGTGCTTCGTCCTGCTGCTTGCGTGGGCGGTGCCCCTCGGCGCCGCCCCGGCCCAGGCCGCAACACCCATCCTCACCCTCAGCCCGGACAGCGGCCCGGTTGGCACGTCCGTAACGGTCACCGGTACGGGCTTCCCCAAGAAGGCGTCCGGAACAGTCACCGCCGGCACCGCGAGCGTACCCTTCAAGACCAGCGCGTCCGGCTACTTCACAGCGGAGCTTGTCATGCCGGAAAGCGCCGAACCCACCATAACCGTCAGGGCCACCTCAGGCACGGCGGGCGCCTCGGCACCTTTCACGCTCACCTACAGTTCCCCCTCCGCCACAGAGGAAGAGGCACCGGCCGCCGCACCGGCGCCGGTAACCCAGCCGGCACCCGTGGCGCCTGCCCCTGCCACCCTGCGGTTCGGCGTCGGGACCCCCGGAGGGCCGTTCGCGGCAGCCGAACTTGACGAGGTGGCAGCGCTGGCGGGCGAGGCGCCGTCCATCATCCTGTCCTACAAGGACTTCAACCAGGCTCCCCCGCTCGCCGAACTGGAGGCAGTCCGCGCCCGCGGCGCCGTCACCCTGCTCACCTGGGAACCGTGGGCCTGGGGCGGCGGAACCGACCAGCCCGCCTACACCCTCGACAATGTGGCCGCCGGCAACTTTGACGCGTACCTCGCCACCTGGGGCAAGGCCCTGGCCGATTGGGGCCACCCGGTAATGCTGCGGTTCGGGCACGAGATGAACGGCAACTGGTACCCCTGGTCCGAGCAGGTCAACAGCAACGGTTCCGGGGACTACGTGGCGGCGTGGCGGCACGTGCATGACGTGGTCACGGCGGCGGGTGCCACCAACGTCACCTGGGTGTGGAACCCCAACGTCCCGTATTGGGGCTCCATCCCCCTCACCGGGCTCTACCCCGGGAACGCATACGTGGATGCGGTAGCCCTCGACGGCTACAACTGGGGCACCTCGGCGTCGTGGAGCAGCTGGACCGCCCCGTCGCAGCTCTTCGGCGACGGACTGTCCCAGCTCCGCGCCCTCGCCCCCGGCAAGCAGATCCTTATCGCCGAAACTTCCTCGGCCGAACAGGGCGGATCCAAGGCCGACTGGATCACCGCGCTCTTCAGCTACCTCAACGCCCAGCCGGACGTCACGGCCGTGACATGGTTCCACTACAACAAGGAAACCGACTGGCGCATCAACAGCAGCACCGCCTCCGCCGATGCCTTCAGGCAGGCCATGGCGAGCCGCCGCTAGCCGGCCGCCGCTAAAAGGGGACGTACGACGTCGGGACGCCTCCGCCGTCGTACGTCCCTTTGGCCGGGCCCGGCAGCAGGGTCAGGAAGCCCGTCCGGCGGACACCAGTCCAGGCACCCGCGCCGGAGCGGGCTGCACGACGGCGGGGGCGAACCGTGCGTTGGCCCAGCGGCGGACGGGCGCCTCCACCAGCCGGTGCGAGACAACCGCGGCCAGCACCGTCAGGGCAGCGGTGAGCGGCACGCACAGCCACGGCGAAGGAACGAGCGGCAGCAGCAGGAGGTACACCGGCATGTGCCACAGGTACATGCCATAGGAAAGCTCGCGGCCGGGCCAGGCAAGCCAGGGATGGCTGAGGAACCTGCCCAGGAACCCGGCAGGCTGAAGGACCAGGGACCCGATCAGCAGCGCGGCCAGCACGGACAGCACAGCGGGTCCCACAGCCCAGAAGACACTGAACCACGGGCCGGCGTGGGTGGGTTCTTCCAGCAGGAACACTGCGGCCAGCAGCGCCGCCGCGGCCAGCGGACCGGCCCGGCGGGCGGCGGCCGCAAGGGATGCGTGGAGCCTGGATCCCTGGCGGAGGCAAGTGAACATCAGCGCCAGGGCGCAGCCAATGAGCAGCTCGTCCGCCCGGGTGTCGGGGCCGTTGTAGAGCCGGTTCAGAGGCGCCCCCGCTGCCACCAGGATGATCCGTTCCAGCACAAACGCCCCGGCCAGGCCGGCGGTGATCCAGGCGGCCGTCCGCACCTTCCAGAACCGCAGCAGCGCCAGCAGGAGCAGCGGCCACACCAGGTAGAACTGCTCCTCGACGGCGAGCGTCCAGGTGGGGCCCAGCGTTCCGCCGGTGATGGATTCGGCAAATGCTCCGGTGCGGGCCAGGTTCATGACGTAGGCCGCCGCGGGCAGCACGAACCCGGCCTCCCCGCCCCACCCCGACGACGGGAAGAGGAGCCCGCCGGCAAGAACCGCTGCGCACACCACCAGCAGCGCCGGCCACAGCCGGGCCAGCCGTTTGCCGTAAAAGACACCCAGGCCCAGCCGGCCGGTGGCCAGGCGTTCCTTCAGGATCAGGAGCGTGATGACAAACCCGCTCAGGGTGAAGAAGACGTCCACGCCGATCGAGCCGCCCGGCACCAGGGCGGTGGCGGTATGGAACAAAAAGACGCCCGCCACGGCGATGGTCCGGATCCCGTCGAGCGCATGCATGCGCCCCGAAACCAGGCTTGTTCCGGGGTGTGAGGGGTACTCCGAAGATGACAAATTTCCGCTGCTTGACCTAAAAACCACCTACCCAGCCTACATAACGTTTCGGTAACTGCGCTGGACGGAAGCTGGACGTATGCTCAAAACGGCGGCCTGGAGCGGGTGCCGTGCAGGTGCCTGCTGCCGAACGGAACGTACGACGGCGGGGGCCTCCGCCGTCGTACGTCACCTCCCAAGGCACCCCCACAGTCAAGAGTTTTTGTCCAGATAAGCAGGGCTAATCGACTTATAACCCTGCATATCTGGACAAAAACTCCGAGGGAAGGGGGCTACATAATGCCGGTCGGCACCAGCAGCGCCCAGGCCAGGACCGGGGCGGCCAGCACGATCGCGCCGGCGTAGATCATCAGCTGGCGGTAGACCCGCTGCCGGTCGTCCTCCCGGGCGTTGGCCACCACCAGGGCGCCGTCGGTGGAGAAGGGCGAGACGTCGACGACGGTCGCGGCCACCGCGAGCGCCGCAACGGTTCCGGAGGCGCTGAGCGTGCTGGTGGCCAGCAGCGGGCCCGCCATCGGGATGAACGCGGTGAGCAGGGCGGTGGAGGACGCGAAGGCGGAGCCGATGCCGATGACGTAGCAGAGCACCAGGGCGATCAGCAGCGGCGCACCCAGGGCCAGCGCCATCTCGGCGAGCGTGTCGATGACGCCCACGTGCTGCAGCAGCGAGACGTAGGTGATCATGCCGGCCACCAGCAGGACGGTCGACCAGGAAATGCCGCCGATGAAGGTGTGGTGCTCCTTGATGTTGACCAGGGCCAGCAGCAGGCCGGCGGAGAGGGCGACAAACCCGATGGGCATGTGGAAGCCCAGGGTGCAGACAAGCATCACGGCGATCAGCACGAGGGTGAGGATCTGCTGGCCCCGCGGACGGACGGCTGCCGAGGTGTCGAGGTCCATGCGCCCGCCTTCACCTTCGTGGAGCCTGCCGAGCAGGGCAAAAGCGACGATGGTGAGCACGGACAGGATGAGGTTGATCGCGAAGCTGGCGGCGAACAGCGAGCCCTGCGAGATGGGGAAGCCGTTCTCCTCGGCGATGTTGTGCACCAGCACGCCGGCCACGGACAGCGGGGAGAAGCCGCCGGCGTGGGCGCCGTTGATGATGAAGGCACCCATGACCACCGGGTGGATGCGGGACTCGTACGCGAAGCCAATGGCTGCCGGGGCGAGGAGCGCGACGGCGGCCGGCGAGAAGGTGCCGAGCGCCGTCAGGGCGGCGGCCAGCAGGAAGAACACCCAGGGCAGCACCATCGTCTTGCCCCGGACCAGGCGAACGCAGGACTGCACAACGATGTCGATGGTCCCGTTCCGCTGCGCCATGCTGAAGAAGTAGGTGACGCCGATGATGGTCAGGACGATGCTCGCCGGGAACTCGCCCAGGATTTCCTTGTCGCTCATGCCAAGCATGAAATAGCCCACCCCGAACGAGGCCACGAGCCCCATCACGCCGATGTTCAGCGGCCATTTGGTGGCGACGACGAACATCACCACGAGGATGGCAAGCGGGATAATCTGGGTCGCGGTCAAGGTCGGCTCCGATCCGGTGGCGGCCGCCGGGTCGAAGAGGCTCCCGCCCAGCACGAGCGCGGCCAGGCCCAGGATCAGGAAACCGGCCACTGCCACCAAAAGCATACGGCGGCGGGGGCGGCGCCCGGGGTTTTGCTCCGCGGTTCCGGCCGCGGGTGCGGCGGTGCGGTCCTCTGTCTTGATCACGGTTCACTCCTCGTGGCTTTGGGTGCGCGCCGGGATACGGTGACGCCGTCGCTGTGCAGGAACAGGGCACGGCCCTTGCCATGGTCTTTGTGGATCCACAACATGCTGCCGTCATGGGCGAGCAGGTCGATGCGGCCGGTGGCTATCGTCCGGCCGTTGTGCCGGATCTCCACTTCGTCCTTCTTGGACAGGGTGCACCAGTTGGGGACGGGTTGGGGCCGTACAGGTGTCCTGGCCGGGCCTGGCTGGAGTCGGGTGGTGGACAAGGCAATCGTTCCTTTTATTGCTGGCATGACGGGATGTAGGAAAGGAGGCAGGGGCCGCGGGGCCTCCTGCCTCCTTCAACTGCGCGCCCCTCCCCCGCGCCCGTCCTTCGGGGTTCCTGTTGCGATGGAATGCGGGGTGGGGCTGCGCCTGCCGGACAGGACCCGGCAGCCGGAGCGGGGCCGCCGGGCGGCCCCGCCGGAGGGTTCAGTTGAGCCGGTCGGCGCGGACGGCGAGGACCGGGCAGGTGGCGTCCAGCAGGATGCGCTGGACGGTGCTTCCGAGGATGAGCTTGCCCACCATGGAGCGGTGCCGCAGGCCAATGACGATCATGTCCACGTCCTTGTCCTGCGCAATCTGGATGACTGCGTCTCCGGGGTCGGAGAGGACCGAGGACTCCAGGGTCAGGTCCTGTCCTGCAGCCCGCAACCGGGCTTCGATGTCCTGCACTTCCTGGGGCTCGAGGCCGTGGTGCCCGCGGCCCACGTTGACGATCAGGAGGTCGGTCTTTCGAAGGACTGCTTCGGCAATGCCCTGGGTGAGGGCTTCCCGGCCTTCGGGGGCCGGGGCGTAGGCGACGAGAACCGTCATGGTCTTGCTTCTTTCCGGTAGGTGGTCAGGGCGGGTTGGGCTAGACGAGCGTGTTGAGCCAGCCCTGCGGCAGGTCGATGGGGAGCAACGAGGGCAGGGCGAGCAGCACGATGTACAGCGCCAGTGTGTAGATGATGGCCACCTTGAGGCGTGCCCTGGCGACGACCAGCAGGAACGCCGGGATGAACACCGTGACGGCGACGAGGTAGCCGAACGCGGCGGTCAGGGCCAGGAACGCCGTCATCCACAGGAAGGTCTTCATGGCGAAGCCGGCGTCGAGCGTCCATCCTGCTCCGGCTGTCCTGGCCCGGAGCCGGGTCCTGACCTCGGTAAAGAGCAGGATGCCGGAGAACACCAGCCCGCCGATGCTTACCAGTTGCGGCACCAGGCGTGCTTCGGGTGAGAAGGACTGGGAGGCAATCAGCGCTGCGGCGAAAGCGACGACGAAGATGCCTGCCGCGGCGAGGGACCAGGTGGAGTTCTTCAGCGGGCTCTCGTCGTCTTCGGGGCGCTCGTCGCGGTGGCCGTCGTCGAGGTTGGTGTTGCGGCGGGCGCGGATGAACTTAATGAACGCCCAGATCATGGGCAGCACCAGGATGGCGAGGAAGACGAGCACGCCGGGGCGTGCCATCCAGTCCAGGCCGTTGTAGAGGCTGTCAGTGAGGAAGTAGTAGCGCTCCAGCGGGATGGCCAGGACGAAGCCGATCAGGAACGGTGCCCGCGGGAAGCCTGTGGACTTCAGCAGCCATCCGAAGACGCCCAGGATGATCATCACCCACAAGTCGCCAAGCTGGCCGCCCTCCTGGAAGGAGCCGAGCAGCATGACGGCGACCAGGCCAGCCGCGAGGACGGCGAAGGGAACCTTGGTGAGCCGGGCGAGCTGCTTGACGCTGAGGAAGCAGAACAGGGCGCCGAGGATCGAGGCGATCGCGAAGGACCACACGATCAGGTACATCAGGTCCAGGTGCTCGGTGATGATGGACGGGCCCGGCTGGATGCCGTAGGTGAGGAGCATGCCCAGGAGCATCGCCGACGGGACGCCGCCGGGAATGCCGAACAGCAGGGTGGGGATCAGGTCGCCGGCCTCTACCGAGTTGTTGGCGCTTTCGGGGCCCACGATGCCGCGCGGGTCGCCCTTGCCGAACTTGCGCTTGTCCTTCGCGGTGGCAACGGCCTGGCCGTAGGCCAGCCACGTTCCTGCGGTGGCGCCGACGCCGGGCAGGACCCCGGCCCAGATGCCGATCAGGGCGCCGCGGATGACCTGGGTCCAGTGGGACAGCCATTCCTTGATGCCCTGGCCCCAGCCGCCGCCGAGGGTGATGTTCTCCTTCTGGCCGCGCCGCTGGCTGGCGCGGGAGGCGATCTCGGCCAGGCCGAAGATACCCAGCGCCACCGCGACGAGGGAGAGTCCGTCGCCGAGGAACAGGCTGCCGAAGGTGAAGCGTTCCTCCGCGGTGGTGGGCGAGGTGCCCACCATGCCGAGGACCAGGCCAAGCAGGCCGGCGGAGATGCCCTTGATGATGTTGCCGCGGGAGAGCACGGCGGCGAGGGCGACGCCGAGGACCGTCAGCATGAAGAGCTCGGGGCTGGCGAAGGAAAGGACCAGGGGCCGGGCCAGCGGAATAGCCAGGGTCAGGCCGATGGCGCCGATGATGCCGCCGGCCATGGAGGACAGGAACGCCAGTGTCAGTGCCCGGGCGGCCTGGCCTTTCCGGGCCATGGAGTAGCCGTCCAGCATGGTGACGCTGGCGGATGCGGAGCCGGGTGCACCGAGCAGCACGGCCGAGACGGTGTCGGAGGTATGGACGACGGCGAGCGCGCCGATCAGGAGCGCGAGCGCCTGGGGCGGTTCCATGCCGAAGGTGATGGGCAGGAGGATCGCGACGGCGCCGGTGCCGCCCAGTCCCGGGATGAGGCCCATGACAAGACCGGCGACGACGCCGATCAGGAGCATCAGCAGCAGGGACGGATCAGCAAGTGATGCCAGCGCTGCCATAGCGGAATCAAGCATGGTGGTCCTTATTCAACGTGGATGTTGTATTTGCTCTCGAGCAGGTCCTTGACGTAGGTCCTGACGGAGCTGCTGACGGTGTAGGCGGCCCGGACGCGGTCTGCCATGTCGGCGTCCGCCACCAGGGGGTAGCCGCCGAGGACTTTGGCGGCTTTGGCCTGGAAGTCCTTGTCCGCGCCGAGTTTTTCGCTGGATTCGCGGAGCAGCGTCACGGCCTTTTCGGGTGTCTTTTCCGGGACCCAGAGGCCCTTCTGGTAGGTGTAGGTCAGGCCCAGGAGGGTCTTGTAGGCTTCGAACTTTTCGCCGGAGGGCTTCTTGCCGTGCAGCTCTTCGTAGGCCTCGGGGACCGTGGGAACATCCGGGAAGTTCGGGTCCCGGACGACTTCGCCGGAGCTGTCCAGCTGGCCGAAGGACATCAGCACGGTGGCTTTGCCCTCCTTGGCGATGCCTTCGACCGCGGACCCGTAGGCCGACGTGGTCTGGTAGTCCAGGTCGATTTCGCCGCGCTGCAGCGCCAGGTTGACCGGGCCGCGGCCCTCAAAGCCGAAGGTGGAGGTGACGTCGGCTTCAAGGAGGTCGAATGCCACCAGGGTGGTGATGTCCAGGCCGGTGGCGCTGATGCCGCCGAACTCGAGGGGCTTGTCCCGGTTGATGAGGTCCTTGACGCCGGTGACGCCTGCTTCGGTCCGCGCGTAGATGACACCGCCGGTGCCGTTGACGACGACGGGCTGCAGGTTTTCGAAGGAGTACTTCACTGCGGTGCGGCCCAGGACCCACGGCACCACGGTCGAGGCGGTGCCCACCAGGATCTCGGTGCCGTCGGTTTTGGCGGACCGGGCGAACTTGTTGGTGCCGGAGATGCCTTCACCGCCGGGCTCGTTGACGGGCGCGAACCCGGGACGGCCGGGCACGTAGTTGGTCAGTTCGGTGCCGATGAACCGTGCCCAGGTGTCGGTTCCGCCGCCGGATGCCAGCGGGATGAGGAATTCCAGGGTTTCCCCCTCGAAGTTTCCGTCTTCGGTGCTGGACGGCGGGTTGAGGAGGCCCTCGCCCAGGACCGTGGTGCCCAGCCCAAGGATGGCCAGGGCGCCCACTGCGGTGAGGATGGTGCGGCGGGAATGCTTCGGCGGATCGGGGAGTTCCGTGGGCTCAGGTGACTGCATGTCCCCAGGAGGTTCCAGGGAGGATTTTTGGCTCGTCATTGAGGTGTCCTTTGTTGGGAGACCGGCGCCTTGCGGCGGCCGGAGTGGTGTGGACTGTTACCAGGTGTCGGGGAGCAGCAGTTCTGCGTCTGCCAGGCGGCGGGCGCTGCGGAGGGCGCCGACAACCGGGGTGCCGTCCCGGTTTTCGGCCCAGGTCTGGACCAGGCCGGCGGGGGTCCGCATGGTGACTCCGGCGGACACATCCCCGGTGATGAGGTTGGAGGCAACGGTTCCGGGGTGCTGGGCGGCCATGGTCAGGGCGACGCTTCCGGTGATCGCGAGGGCGGGGTGGAGGCGGCCCATGGAGAGCATCCGGACCACCAGGTCGGCGTCGTCGCCGTCGCCGGCCCTGGCCACGAGGGCAAGCTTGGGGATGGCGCGTTCCGCGTCCGCCCGGGTTTCCGCGAGCCCCATCTGGACGGCGGCGTCCCGGCGCATGTCGTCCAGGTGCACCAGGAGTTCGGTGCGGGAGTCAATCTCCGCGGCGGTCTCGTGGCCGGTGAGTCCGACTGACTCGGCTTCGACGATGACGACGGGGGCGCCGGCGTCGATGAAGGTTGCAGGCACCTGGCGGCCGTCGAAGGTGACCTTGTCCTGCGGTTCCCCGGTGGGGAACAGCTTGCCTGTGGTCCTTCCGGCGGGGTCGAAGAAGCCCATGCCGACCGGCATGCCGGGGAACGGGACGCCGGGAATCATCTGCGTGCCCGAGTGCCCAAGTTCGCCACCGGGGGTATCCACCTTCTGCAGGATGAGCTGGTTGGTGTTCGTGTTCAGGGTGCGCACCGCCGTGGTCTCAGGGCCGGCGGCGACCCAGCCGCGCTCGATCGCGTAGGGGGCGACGACGGCGGAGCAGTTGCCGCAGTTGCTGCCCCAGTCAACGCGCTGCTCGTCGATGCCGACCTGTGCGAAGGTGTAGTCGACGTCGGCGTCCTCGCTGACGGACCTGGCCAGGATGACGGCTTTGCTGGTGGTGGACGTGCCGCCACCCACGCCGTCGATCTGGCGGTTGTCGGGGCTTCCGAAGAGGCGAAGGAGCACCTCGTCCACGGTCTTGCCCGGAACCTGGAGGCTGTCCCATTCGAAGACCCAGCACTTGCTGGTTCCTCCACGCATCCACGTAGCTGGGATCTTGAACATGTTTGCTTTCACCTTTCCCGGGGCCCGGATTGAGGCCCTCAGCCGTACTGGCTTAACCAAGTGTGATGCGCACCGCAGATGAATTACAAACGCTAAAAAATGCAGGTCTATGCACTTTTACTTCAATCATCGGCGGTGAAAATGCCCTGGTTGGACTGACTTTCGGCAGAGCTGGCCCGCGAGCCCGATAGAACGCCCGCGAAAGCACGCCAAAGATGAAGTACTTGTATAAAATCAGCAGGAGGGTGTTACAAACGCTTCAAGGAGGAACGGGCTGTGCTGAACATTAGAAGGCTGGAACTGCTGCTGGATGTGGTGGAACTGGGGTCCATCACCGCCGCGGCGGACAAGCACGTGTACTCGCCGTCGGGTGTTTCGCAGCAGCTGCGCCGCCTGGAGGCAGAAGTGGGACAGCCGCTCCTGCAGCGCCAGGCCCGGGGCATGGTGCCCACGGACGCCGGGCACGTCCTGACCGCGCACGCCCGCCGGATCCTGCGCCAGATGGCGGCCGCCGAGGCGGACCTGGCCGAGATTGCCGGCCTGAACCGGGGAAGCCTCACCATGGGGACCTTCCCCACCCTCGGCGGGTCCTTCCTTCCCCTGGTCATCAGCAAATTCAAAGCCCAGTACCCGGCCATCGACCTGCACGTGCGCAGCAGCCGGTTCAACGACCTCATTGAGATGCTGGAGAACGGCCAGGTGGGCATGTCGCTGTTGTGGGACTACGAGTGGAACCGGATCAGTCCGGAAAACTTCGCGCTCACCACCGTGTTTGAGGACGCCACTGCCCTGATCGTCGGCAAGGACCACCGGTTCGCGCGGCGCAAGCAGGTGGACATGGCGGACCTGGCCGGTGAGGAATGGATCGTCCGCGAGGAGGAGCACCCGGTGGTCGAGGTACTGCACCGCAGCGCCCAGGCCGCGGGGTTTTCGCCCAGGATCTCCTTCCACGCCAACGACTACCAGGAGGCGCAGGCGATGGTCAGCGTGGGACTGGGTGTGGCACTCGCGCCGCGGACCGCCGTCGTCAACAAGCATCCCGGCGTGAGCATCGTGTCGCTGGGCTCCAGCGCCCCGTCCCGGCGCGTGCTGCTGGCCCACCGCCACGACAGGGTCCGGGCCGCGGCAGAGATCGCGTTCCAGGCGACCCTGCTCGAAGTGGCCAAGGAGAACAGCGCCGACTTCCGGTAAACACCTCCCCCTCGGAGTTTTTGTCCAGGTATGCAGGGTTCACCTGTGCTTAACCCTGCATACCTGGACAAAAACTCGATCTCGGCGGGGTTATTGGACGAGCGCGCGCCAGGCTTCCAGGAACTTCGCCGCGATATAGGCGTGTCCGGCAGCGTTCGGGTGTGCCCCGTCGAAGTCGTACCCGGGGCTGTTGGCAGCGGTGAACCAGCCGCCCTCGACGGCGTCAACAAAAGGAGCGCCGGCCGCTTCGGCTCCGGCGCGGACCGCTGTGTTCACCGTGCGGAGTTCCTCGGCCAGCGGCTGCGGCGCAGACGGCCCCAGGACCACCACCTGCACGCCCGGCCAGAACCGGCGTGCGGCTTCAATGGTCTGCGTGGTGGCAGCCCGGACTTCATCCTGGCTCGTGACCTGGGCATCGTTCTGTCCGCCCTGCAGGATCAGCACGTTGGGGACAAAGGAGGGATTGGCCGCAACGGCGCGCAGCCGGGTTTCGTACTCGCCATCCAATTCGTCCTGCGCCCCGCCGCCCCAGGCGAACCCGGTTCCGCCCACGCCGTCGATGTTGGCGGGATAGCCGAGCTCCTTGGCCACCACGTTTGCCCATCCCTGGCCTGGGCTGCCGGCACCGTCCCCGGCCGTGTACGAATCACCGAGAATCAGGACGACGGGCTCGGCCGGCAGCGCGATCTTTGGCCGGGACACGGGTGTACCTGTGGCCGTAACTGTGGCGGTCGCGGTGGGTGTGGGCGTCGCAGCGGGGGTTGCCGTGGCTGCCGGTACCACAAGCGAAACTGCGGGTTCGGGGGCAGCTGCGCCGATACCGCGCGGGTTCATCAGGGCGAGCGCCGCCACCCCGAATGCCGCCACGGCCAGCACGAACAGTGCAGCGTACTTGATCCAGTCCCGCTTCGTCATGCCACGCCCCCATTTCCCTTAATCGGGGCCATATTACCGTCCGGGCCACGGTGGACCGGCATACCCGGGCGGCGGTCGCGGGGCACTTTGGCGGCTGCCGCCGTCGTAAATCAGGAAGAAAGGCGGCGTGTCCGTGTGAAAGTGCCCCACGACGGCCGTAACGGTGCAGTAACGCTCCTCTGGTGCACTACTTGCTGTGGGTTCCCTCGCAGCTGAGGACGGGGTAATGGGGCAGCCATGGAGTTCGATCCGGGTGGCGGGCTTGGTGATGGACGTCCCTGGCCAGTTCGCGCCCTCGGCCGAGCGCGGCATCGAGGGCAGCGCCGCCGTCCTCGAAGGCGCCGGAATGCGCCTGACCGTTGACGCCAGCCCGTTCGCCGACCCGCTTACCGGCTATGCAGCCAAACCCGGCTACGCGCATTGGCGGGAGTCCCTGGGCACCAGTACGGCGGACTTCGTCCTCTTCGAGGAGGAGGGCATCCTCACCGTTGCCGCCAGGATCCCGGGCCAGGGCACCGCCGTCATCCATCAACGCGCCGGTGCAGGCCGGGATACCGCCCTGCAGATCCTGCGCAGCATCCGAACAGATCAAGGAGAGTCAAATGCCTGAAGAGCAGTACAGTTCGGCCCCTTACCTGGCCGCCGTCGAAAACACCTCCCCGGGTGAACGGAGTCCGGGATTCAGCAAGGTCCAAAGCTACCTGGAACGCTTCGGCTACCTTGGACCGTCAACGGCCAGGGAACTCGGCGTCCTGGACGATCCCACCGCCGGGGCCCTGCGCAGCTTCCAGGAGTTCTTCCACCTTCCGGTGACAGGGGTTTTCGACGACGCCACCCGGGAAGCCATGATGCGGCCCCGCTGCGGGCTTCCGGACATGCGCAACGGCGACCTGGCGTTCTCCACCACCTGCGCCTGGGCGGACCGGACGCTCACGTTTGCCTTCGACACCGGAACGGATGATGTGGCAGGCAGCGCCGAGTTTGATGCCATCCGGCGGGCCATCACCACCTGGCAGAACCTGGGCGGGCTGACGTTCACCGAGGTGGCCCTCGGCTCCAGCCCGGACATCAGGATCGGCTGGCGGCCGGCCGCGGACCCGGACCACTCGATGGTGGGCGGCGTCCTGGCCCACGCCGACTTTCCGCCTGGCTGCAGCGTCATCACCAACACGCTGCCCAAACCTGTCCACTTCGACGACAGCGAACACGTCTGGAGCGTCGGCGCCGTAGCCAGCGCCTTCGACATCGAAACGGTGGCGCTGCACGAGTTCGGCCACATCGTCGGGCTCGCGCACTCCAGTGTGGCCAACGCCGTGATGGCCCCCACGGTGTCCGCGAATTTCACCAAACGGGCCCTCACCCAGGACGACATCGACGGGTTCCGGGGACTCTACCCGCCAGCCCCGGAGGCCTGGTCCGGCTGGAACTCGCTCGGCGGCGTCATCACCTCCGATGTCACCCTGGGCAGGAACAAGGACGGCCGGCTGGAGGCCTTCGCCCGCGGCACCGACGGCGCCGTATGGCACCGGTGGCAGACGGCGCCCAACGGCAACTGGGCAGGCTGGAACTCCCTGGGCGGCGTCATCACCACCGAGATCGCGGCGGCGAACAACCTGGACGGCCGGCAGGAAATTTTCGCCCGCGGCACGGACAACGCCCTGTGGCACCGGTGGCAGACCACACCCAACGGCAACTGGGCAGGCTGGAACTCCCTGGGCGGCGTCATCACGGGTCCCCCGGCCACCGGCCGCAACGCCGACGGCCGGCTCGAGGTGTTCGCCCGCGGCACCGACGGCGCCGTGTGGCACCGATGGCAGACCACGCCCAACGGCAACTGGTCCGGCTGGGCGTCACTGGGCGGGGTGATCACCTCGGAGATCGCGGTGGGCAAGAACGCGGACGGCCGGCTCGAAGTCTTCGCCCGCGGCACCGACAACGCCCTCTGGCACAAGTGGCAGACGGCGCCCAACGGCAACTGGTCCGGCTGGGTCTCCCTGGGCGGCGTCCTGACCTCCAACATCACTGTGGCCAGCAACGCCGACGGCCGCCTCGAGGCCTTCGTCCGCGGCACCGACAACGCCCTCTGGCACAAGTGGCAGACCGCACCGAACAGCGGCTGGTCCGGCTGGGCGTCCCTTGGCGGCATCCTCACCTCGGATATCGCCGTGGGCAAGAATGCAAGCGGCCGCCTCGAGGCCTTCGTCCGCGGCACCGACAACGCCCTGTGGCACATGTGGCAGACCGCACCCAACAGCGGATGGTCCGGCTGGCACTCCCTGGGCGGCATCCTCACCTCCAACATCACGGTGGCGAGCAACGCCGACGGCCGCCTCGAGGCCTTCGTCCGCGGCACGGACAACGCGCTCTGGCACCGGTGGCAGAACCGGCCATTCCTCACCGAAGAGACCACTGGTGCTGCCGGCGCCGCGGCCATGACCGGGGACACGGACCGGGAGAGCAGCGCTGGCGGCGCCCTGAAGACGGCCGACATGCCGGCAGGCGCCATGGGCGGGACGGCCACCAACGGCCAGCGCCAGCCGGCCGCCCCGGGCATGCCCGCCGGGGCCATGGACAGCGGAGCCCAGGACGGCGGGGTGAAGGACAGCGGAAAGAAGGACGCCGGTACCGCTGGCAGCGCCCCGGAACCCGCTGCGGAACTGATGCCGGCAAACGGCATGCAGGCACCGGTTGGTTGAGCCGGCCCGGCACGGGGTAAGAACCGGACGAAGAACCCCGCGGACAGAGACCCGATGCGGGGTTCTTCGCTTGCGTACGACGGCGGCAAGCGTCCGCTGTCGTGACCTCGCCTGGGGCGGTGCTAGCGGTCGGACCAGCCGGTGGGCGCGGGAGCGTCAAGGAACGTGAGCACTACGTCACGGACGAGGTCAGTCCGCGCCAGCCCGAAAAAGTGCGTGGTGCCGGGGAAGACCGCAAGCTGGGAGGCGGGGACGCCCTCGAAGTCGCCGTTCACGTCTCCCCCGCGGAGCTGGAGGAACTTCACGGCGTGGTCCAGCCTGACCATGTCGCAGTCGCCCACGGTGATCAGGGTGGGGGCGGCGATGCCGCGGATCTCGTCGTCGCTCCACCCGGCCTCGCCCTCACCGTAGTGCGCGAGTTTGTCCAGGAGGCCCTGCAGGTGCTCCCGGTCGGGATGCGGCGACACGGCGAGGTAGCGTTCCTCCATTGGGGTGCCGGCGATCATGTCCACCGTCATCTCGGCGACCGCTTCGCTGTTGCCGCCCCGGTCGCCGTCGGGCCGGAATGCCACCGACGACACGATGAGCTTGCGCACAAGCTCCGGGTGCCTGACCGCGAGGTGCAGGGCCACTGCACCTCCCACGCTGAACCCGAACACATCAACCTTGCTGACGCCAAGGTGCCCAAGCAGCCCGACGACGTCGGATGCCAGGTCCGCCGTGCGCAGCGGCCGGTCGATGTCGTTGGTCCGGCCGTGCCCCTGGAAATCGGCGGCGATCACCCGGCGCCCCGCCAACAGGGCGGGAATCAGCTGCCCGAACTGCTGTTCAATGTCGAAGAGCCCGCCGTGGAGGAGGAGCAGCGGAGTAGTGTCGCTGCCGGCATTGCCGTGCAGCTCGTGGTACATCCGGAGCCCGTTGACATTGGCGTATCCGGTTTCGGGTGCGGCAGGTGCCTCGGCGGTCATCCTCGAACTCCTTTGGCCTGGGTAGGTGGCGGATTCTCAAATCCTGACACGGTCTCCCAGGTTTGGCCGTACACGATTGCGTGAATACATCCATGGATGTACTTTGGGTCCATGGAGACGCTCACCCACGCGCCGGTGCTGTCCCGGTTCGGTTTCGCGGTCTCGGACCCGACCCGCGCCCGCATCCTTTTGGCACTCTCGGAGGCGCCGTCCTGTCCCTCGGATCTGGCGGAATCACTCGGTGTTTCGAGGCAGAGCATGTCGAACCACCTGGCGTGCCTGCGGGGATGCGGGCTGGTCGTCGCAGTGCCGGATGGGCGGCGGACCCGGTATGAGCTCGCCGATGCGCGGCTGGGACATGCCATCAAGGACCTGCTCGGCGTTGTCCTGGCCGTCGACCCCGCCTGCTGCGCGCCTGATGGGGAGTGCGTCGCATGAGCACGCTGGTGCGGACGCCTGATGTGGAACGCCGGGCGGTCCTGACCCGCCGGATCCGGCTGTTCGCTGCCGCAACCATCACCTACAACCTCATCGAAGCTGTCGTGGCGCTCTGGGCAGGCGGCGTCGCCGACTCCTCGGCGCTGATCGGCTTCGGGCTTGATTCGGTGATCGAGGTGGCGTCCGCACTGGCCTTGTCGTGGCAGTTCTCGGCAAAGGATCCTGAACGGCGGGAGCACCTGACCCTGCGGATCATCGCCGTCTCCTTCTTTGCCCTCGCCGCCTTTGTGGCAGTGGACGCTGTTCGTTCCCTCACTGGGGCTGGCGAAGCGCAGCACTCGACGCCAGGGATTATCATCGCGGCGCTGAGCCTGGCGATCATGCCCGTGCTTTCCTGGGCACAGCGCCGGGCGGGCCGGGAGCTTGGGTCACTGACGGCTGTGGCCGATTCCAAGCAGACCCTTCTCTGCACCTACCTCTCAGCCTTCCTGCTGGTGGGCCTGGTCCTGAACAGCGCCCTCGGCTGGTGGTGGGCTGACGCAGGGGCCGCCCTGGTGATTGCCGGTATCGCCGTTCGGGAAGGCATCAATGCCTGGCGGGGTGACGCCTGCTGCACCATCCCTGGAACGGGCGCAGAGGACAACAACGGCTGTGACTGCTGTGCTGGCGCTGCAACGGATTCCAAGCCCGCTCCCGTCCCGGCGAGGATCACCCTCGACCAGGCCCGGGAAAGCGGTGAACGGTGTCGGAACGATGGTTGAGTGCCGTGCAATGTGAACTGCGGGTCATCCCCCACTGCCCCCATGCCACTCCCGCCCTGGAGCTGTTCCGCGGGGCCCTGGCTGCCGAAGCCATGGATGGTGCCGTGCAGGTTGTCGAGGTGGTTGATGGGCAGGGTGCGGTGGCGCTGATGTTCCGCGGTTCGCCCTCGTTTATCGCCGATGGACGCGATTTGTTCCCCTCGTCCGCCCCGCCGGGCTTCGCATGCAGGGTCTATCCCACCGCCGAAGGACCTGCCGGGCTTCCGTCCCTGCAGGACCTCAAGGCCGCCCTGCGCTCCGTGGAGACCCGCCGCTAATGGACTCTTGCCCGATTTCGGCCAGCGGTGCCGCTGCGGCGGCAATAAACACCGCCACGCCGGCGGCTGCCGCCATGGCCCAGGCCATGGCGGTGTAGCTGCCCAGCCAGCCCGCTATTGCCGGCCCGGCGGCCGGTGCAAGGGCTGCGACGGCGGTTAGCGGGGCCGCGAACATGCCCTGCAGGGTGCCGAGGTTTTGGCTGCCCCACCGCTGGCCCACGATTGTGGCCTGCAGGAGCGTTTGGCACCCGCGGACAGCACCGGCCAGCACGCCGGCAGCAATGAGAAGGGGCGCGGGCCCGGGAAGGAGCGCAAGCAGAAGGGCAGCAGCGGCGGCGGTTCCGGTGATCACCAGGATGCGCGCGCGGGCAGGGATGGCGGCAAAGAGCAGGCGGCCGCCCACCTGTCCGGCCCCGACAAGTCCCAGGCCGAGTGCGGCCGCTGCGTAGTCAACGCCCTTTTCCATGAGCAAGGGAATGATGTTCAGCGTCACGGGTACAGCCCCAGGCAGAGCAGGACCATGAGTGCTTGCAAGCCCAAGAATTCGCGGCTGCGCCGGATCGCACGGACGGTCGCCCGGCTACCGTCCGTCAAGGCCTCCGGCAGGGGCGGAGCCCAGTCCCGGTTCAGGTAGCGAACATGCAGGGGCACCGTGACCACGGCCAGCACAACGGCGAGGGCAAGGAAGGCGCCACGCCAGCCCAAAGCGGAACAGAGGGCAGCAGTAAGAGGGGCGAAGATGGTGGACGCGAAACCGGCAACAAGCGTCAGGACGGTGAGCGGCCGCACCCGGGCAGGCCCGTACCAGCGGCTGATCACGGTGAACGCCGGCTGGTACAGCACCGCGGCCTGCGCCGTTCCGGCCAGCAGCCAACCCGCCGCGAACAGGGGCAGGTTCGGCGCCGCGGCCACCACGACCAGCGCGAGCACACCCCCGAGGGACCCCGTGGTCATCAGGTTCCGCGGACCGGCCCGGTCCAGGAATCGCCCGACGGCGACCCCCGCCGCCGCGGACACAACAAGGCCCGCGGAAAAGGCTGCCGTAATCAGTGTGGGGTCCCACCCGGTGTCGCTGCTGATGGGCCGGACCGCGGCCAGCAGCGCGTAGTAGAGCACGCCCCACGCGGTGGTTTGGGTGATGCAGAGCGCGGCGAGGCCGCCGCGGGGTGCTCCTTCCGCGACCAGGATCCGGGATACCGCGGGGGCGGGCACGGCTACTTCCCGGTGAGCTCCGGGTAGAGGGCCTGCACCCGGGTTTTGATGTCGTCCCGGACCAGCCGCATCCGCTCCATGCCTTCGATGCCCCGCTCCGAGGGTTCGTCGGTTTCCCAGATCTCGAAGCGTTTGCCCTCACGCGGTTCGAGCTGGGCTTCGGTGCCCAGGACGATGATTGCATCGACGCTGTCCAGCACCTCATTGGTGACGGGTTTGGGGTGTTCGCCTTCAACGCCTATGCCGAGCTCGGCGAGGGAGTCCACGGCCTGGGGGTTCAGGGACTTGCCGGGTTTGGTGCCGGCGGAATGGACGGTGACAGTATCGGCGGCCAGGTCCCGCATGAGGGCGGCCGCGAGCTGGGATTTGCCGCCGTTCTTGCTGCAGACGAACAGCACAGCCGGTTTTTTGGATGTGGTTTCTTCAGTCATGAGTGGGAAGTTTCCTTGGTGAGTGAATCGACGAGGGTTTTGACGTGGTCGTGGATTTGGTCGCGGATTTCCCGCACTTTCTCGGGGGGCTGGCCTGCCGGGTCGGGCAGGTCCCAGTCCTCGTAGCGTTTGCCCGGGTAGATGGGGCAGGAGTCCCCGCAGCCCATGGTGATCACGACGTCGGACGCGCGCACCACGTCGTCGGTGAGGGGCTTCGGATAATTCCGGGTCAGGTCCACGCCCATCTCGTTCATGACTGTGGCAACGGCCGGGTCGAGCCGCTCTGCAGGCAGGGAGCCCGCGGAACGGACGTGGATCCTGCCCTTGGCCTCGACAGTGAGCAGCGCCGCGGCCATCTGGGACCGCCCGGCGTTCTGTACACAGACGAACAGGACCTCGGGGACCTCCGACGCGATGGCGCCCTTGGATTTGGCCAGGGCGCTGAGCCGGTCACCGGCGAAATGTTCGGTCGTGGCGGGCAGATAGGCGCTGATCTTCGCGGTCCGCGCCAGGGCGGTGTAGGACTCGAAGACGTACCGCTCGACCGTTTCGGCAGCGAAGATCCCGGCAAACTTTTCACCGAGGCGGGCACTGATCCGGTGCAGGAGCTCGGTATTGTCCTGCAGCCCAAGCTGTACTTGATGTTCGTTCATCGCAGCGCTCCAGTGTCGAGGTTCATGAGAGGCTCGGGTCAGTCAAGGCCGGAGCGGCCGTGGGTCAGCCCCGTGGGGAACCCGACGAGCACCGGTTCCGGCGTGCCGCAGCAGCCGTCCGCAGCGGCGGCCGACGGCGGGATGGCACCTTCCGCCGTCGTCATTCCCACCGCGGCGGGGACATCGCAGCTGGTGCCGGCGTCAGTGGAGCAGACGCCTGTTTCCGGAAGCTCGAGCTGGACGGTGTCGGCGGCTTCGCGGTCCCCGGCGAGGGCGGCGACAACGGAGCGGACCTGTTCGTAGCCGGTGGCCAGCAGGAAGGTGGGTGCCCGGCCGTAGGATTTCATGCCGACGATGTAGAAGTCCTTGTCCGGGTGGGCGAGGAGCTTCGCGCCGTGCGGCGGGACGGTGCCGCAGGAGTGGAATTCGGGGTCGATCAGCGGGCCCAGCTCCATGGGCGCTTCGACGGCGGGGTCGAGGTTGAGCCGGAGTTCGCGCAGGATGTCCAGGTCCGGGCGGAAGCCGGTACACGGGACGATAACGTCGGCTTCCAGGGTGCGGCCATCCACGGCAGCGACGGTCACGCCTGAGTCCAGGGCTTTGAGCGACGCGATGCCGAAGCCGGTTTGCAGCCCAATCTTGCCGGCCTCGACGAGGCGCCGGAGCCGGCCGCCCAGCTGGCCCCGGGCGGGCAGCCCATCGGCGTCGCCGCCGCCATAGACCTTCTCAGCGGTTGCTCCGCGGACGGCCCACAGGATGGTGGTTGCCGGCGCCTCCTTGGCAAGGTCGGCGAGGCTGATCAGCGTGTTGGCCGCGGAGTGTCCCGCGCCGACGACCAGGACGCGGCGGCCGGCGAACGCTGCCCGGTCCCGGCCGGTGACGTCAGGAAGGGGCGAGGAGATCCGGTCCGCGGCGGTGTCTTCGCCGATGGCGGGCAGGCCGGAGGTCCCCAGCGGGTTGCGGCCGGACCAGGTGCCGGACGCGTCGATGACCGCCGCGACGGTGTGGTCCCGGGTTTCACCGTCGGCGTGCTCGACGCGGACCGTGAACGGGGTCTCGTCCCGGTTCCGGACGTGGGTTTTGTCCAGGCCCTGCCGGGTTACGGCCACCACCCGGGCGCCGGTCTGCAGCCGGGACGCGATCTCCGGCAGCGCGGCCAGCGGCGCGACGTAGTTGTCGATGAGTTCCCCGCCGTAGGGAAGGGCGGTGGGGCGCGGAGATTCCCAGCCGGCGGCCTCGAGCAGACGCTGGGCCGCGGGGTCGATGTTGAACCGCCAGGGTGAGAACAGCCGGATGTGGCGCCATTGCTCGATGGCCGCGCCCGCCGCCGGTCCTGCCTCGAAGACCACGGGCTCCAGGCCGCGCTCGAGCAGGTGGGCCGCGGCCGCCAGGCCAACGGGTCCGGCGCCGATCACGGCAACGGGGAGGTTCTTGCTCGAATCCATGCTGTCCTCTTTCGTGGGTAGGTGGGTGGTGCGGTTCGGTGGGGCACCTGCCCAACTAGGTAGCAGTAAGTGTCGTTTTGGAGCGTCAAAACGACAGTTACTGCTACCTAGTTGGGTGGGGACGGGGTTCAGCAGTCCTGATCGTCATCGCAGCAGTCATCGCTGCAGCATCCGGCTGGCATTCGGCTCACCTCCTCCCGTACTGGTTATTTGGAGGCGGGGATGAGGGATTCGATCAGGTCCTCGATGCGGGTCTTGATCTGGTCCCGGATGGGGCGGACGGACTCGACGCCTTTGCCGGCCGGATCCTCGAGCCCCCAGTCCTCGTAGCGCTTGCCAGGGAAGTACGGGCACTCGTCGCCGCAGCCCATGGTGATGACCACGTCGGATTCCTTCACGGCTTCGGTGGTCAGGACCTTGGGGACCTCGGCGGACATGTCGATGCCGAGTTCGGCCATCGCCTCGACGGCGGCGGGGTTGATCTTGTCCGCGGGCTGGGACCCGGCGGAGCGGACCTCGATCCGGCCCTTGCCGAGGGTGGCCAGGAAGGCGGCGGCCATCTGGGAGCGGCCGGCGTTGTGGACGCAGACGAACAGGACGGAAGGCTTCTTGGCGGTTTCGGTGCTCACTGGTTGTCTCCTGGAGATCGGTTACTGAGGGGTGGAATCTGTTGAGGTATCCACGCCCGCACGCCCTGCGACCAAATATTGATGTTGATCGATGTAAGGAGTATCGGACGCTTTATTGATGGTTGTCAATATTAACTTTGGGGCGGCAGCCCGCCCGCTTGATCAGGCCGCGCGCAGCCGGGGCGCAAGGTCATGGATTCGGCCGGAAATGTCCTTGAAGGCGGCCTCGAACGCTTCCTCCGTATTGAGCCGCAACGGGTCCGGCACCGACCAGTGGACACCCCCGAGCGCGGGAAGCTCCTCGTGGGCGTTGTCGCATACCGTCACGATGAAGTCGCCCCCGTCGCGGGACGCGGCCAGCTTCCGCGGTGCGACGTCGGGCAGGTCCAGCCCATGGCGGCGGGCGACGTCGACAGCTCCCCGCGAGATCCGGTCCGCCGGGTGCGTGCCGGCGGAGGTGGACGGAATGTCGCTGACCTGCCGCCACAGGGCGGCGGCAAGCTGCGAGCGGGCACTGTTGCGGGTGCAGACAAACAGGATGCGCTCGGCCCCGTGTTCGACGCCGGGTGCGAGCCCCTCCAGCGCATCCGCGGCAAGGCGGATGTAGCTGCGCCGCTTGTCGGCTTCGGAGCGGTGGCGGGTGGCCAGCCCCGCGGCCTCGAGCGTCCGCAAATGATGCGAGAGCAGGTTGGACGGCATGTCCAGTTCGGCCTGCAGCTCGGTGGGCGATAAGTCACCCAGGGTCAGCAGGTCCACAATCCGCAGCCGGGCAGGATCGGCGAGCGCTGCGTGCTTGGCTACCCGGGCACGGAAAGCATCAGCTGGATCAGTTTTCATTGACTCAATTTTGACTGAGTTAATTATTTCGGTCAAGCTTGATGCCATGACTTCCTCCCCACCGCCCCTTTGGCGCCGCGCCACAGCCGAGCTCCTTGGCACCAGCCTGCTCGTGATGATCGTGGTCGGCTCCGGGATCGCGGCCCAGCAGCTCTCCCCCAATGATGTCGGACTGCAGTTGCTCCAGAACAGCACCGCCACCGTCCTGGGCCTGACGGTCCTGATCCTGGTGTTCGGGCCCGTCAGCGGCGCGCACTTCAACCCGGTGGTCTCGCTCGCGGACTGGATTTTGGGGCGCCGCTCCGGCTCCGGCCTCACCATTCCGGAGCTCGGCACCTATGTGGCGGCCCAGGCCCTGGGCGCCGTCAGCGGCAGCGTGGTGGCGAACGCCATGTTCGACGTCGGGACCGCCATCTCGGGCAAGGACCGCGCCACCGGCGGGCACCTCCTGGGTGAAGTAGTGGCAACGGCCGGGCTCATCCTGCTGATCTTCAGCCTGGCCGCCACCAAACGGGGGGTCCTTGCCGCGCCCGCGGTGGGCGCATATATCGGCGCGGGGTACTGGTTCACGTCATCAACATCGTTCGCGAACCCGGCCGTGACGGTTGGCAGGATCTTCAGCGACACCTTTGCCGGCATCGCACCGGGCTCCGTGCCGCCCTTCATCGCCGCGCAGCTCGTCGGCGCGGCGGCAGGTTTGGGCCTGGTGCTGCTGCTGTTTCCCTCCGCCGGACGGGCGGCAGACGACGTCGTCCTTCCGCACGGGGCAGGCAAGCCGGCATCCTAGCCGCCGTCCGCCAAGCGGGGCGCAGCACATTGATGACCGTCAATATTGGCGCATAATGGGTACATGAAGCTGCTGCCCGTTCTTGACCCTGCCACGGAAGAAACCTGCTGCGCACCGGCAGGGACAGCGCTGGGAGCCGAAGAGGCAAAACAACAGGCCGCCGTCTTCAAGGCGCTGGCCGACCCTAACCGGCTGCGGTTGCTTTCCATCATCAAGTCCTCGTCTTCCGGCGCAACCTGCGTCTGTGACCTCACCGATCCGCTGGACCTGAGCCAGCCCACGGTGTCGCACCACCTCAAGATCCTGGTTGACGCCGGGTTGCTGCAGCGCGAAAAGCGCGGAACGTGGGCTTACTTCTCGCTGGTTCCCGGCGCCCTGGACGACGTCGGCGGCCTCCTGGCAAACCTGTGAGGGTACCCTGCGCGAAACTCCATCGAATTGAGAAGTTGGCCAAACCGTAACCTGCGGAGCATTCCTTCGCCGGAGAACACCGACTACTGTCGTCAGCACCATCCGGCACCAACGGAAAAGAGGCGGCGATGAGCATCGACATCGAAATTGGTAGCAGCCTCAGCAACGAGGACGCAGCGCACTTTGCAGCCAAGGCGGAAGCAATCACCACGGCGATGCAGCAGGTCCGGGACCTGCACCCGGCGTACAGCTGGGTGTGGACGGACGAGATCCGCTGCCGCGGCTGCAATGCCAGCCTTGAGATCCCCCTTCTCGCCAGCACCAACGCCAACGCGGACAAGGCACTGGCGGCGCACCAGTCGGCGCAGCTGGACGTTTTCCTGGCCGGCGGCGGTACCACGCAGCTGTAGCGAGAGTACGACGGCGGCGCGCGGCCGCCGTCGTCCGCTTCCGTTTCGAAGCCCGCCTACCCGTCCAGGGTGGCGCTGGTGCTGCCCTGCGGCACGACGACGTGGACGGCGTTGCGGTTGATGGTGAAGTCCGTGGGCGTGGCCGTGGCGATCTCGCCGTCGAGGTTCACGGGCATCGGCGGGTCGGTGAGCAGGCGGACGCGCTGGCTGGTCAGGTGATGGACGCCGCTGCGTTCCACGAAGCTGCCGTCCTTGAGCATCCGCGCGATCCGCACATGCTCGCGGAGCGGTGCGCCGGGGATGGCGTAGATGTCCAGGGTGTGGTCGTCGATCCCGGCGGTGGGTGACACGGCATTCCCGCCGCCGTAGTGCCGGCCGTTGCCCACCGCCACCTGCAGCATGTTCTCCAGCTCCAGCGTTTCGTGGTCGCCGCCGGGGAATTCGAGCCGGGCGCGGAACGGCTTGTGCCGGGCGTAGGCGCGGACAGCGGCCACCCCGTAGGCCAGCGGCCCGAGCCGGCGCTTCAGCTTGGGGCTGAGGCTCTCGGTCACCCCGACCGAGAGGCCCACGGAAGCGACGTTGAGGAACGGCTGGCCGTTGGCGCGGCCGAGGTCGATGTCCACCACCTTGCCGTCGGCCAGGGCAGCGCAGGCCTCGGGCAGGGTGCTTGGGATTTCCAGGGTGCGGGCGAGGTCGTTGGCGGTGCCCAGCGGGAGGACGCCGAGCACAACGCGGGTCCCGGCGAGCCTGCCGGCGGCGTAGCTGACGGTCCCGTCGCCGCCGCCGACCACCACCAGGTCGTGGCCGTCGGCGAGCACCCGGTCGAGGGTTCCGGGAAGCTCAGCCCCGGACACCAGGTGGTGCACGGAGGAGACCGGGAGGCCCGCCTGCTGCAGCCTCCCCACCGCCTGCTCCCGGGCCGAAACCCCGAGCCGGGCGCCGGCGTTGATCACCACGGCGGCGGATTCCGCGTTTCGGGCAAGCTTCATGGGGAACATTGTCCGTCCGGTGGTTGGGCTTGTCGAAGCCCCGGTGGTTGGGCCCGTCGAAACCCTTAGCCCTCCCTGCGGGTTTCCTGCAGCCGCTTGATGAACCAGCGGGACTGTTCCGGCCCGTAGGGCAGGACCGGGATGGCTTTGGTGGCGTCGTCCGGGGTGTCGCGGATGGACTGGCGTGCCTGGCGAACAGCGGTGGTCATGGTGTTGGCCATGGTCTTGACAAACCCGTCACTGCAGGGCTTCCCGTGCCCGGGGATCAGGAACTCGTAGCGGTGGCGCAGCGCCGAGATGTGGCGGAGCGCGTCGGCCCACTCCTCCGGGTAGGAGTCCTCGAAGGACGGGTGGGCGCCCTGCTCCACGAGGTCCCCCACGAACAGGGTGGTGGGGCTGCCCACCAGGAGGTCGCCGTCGGTGTGGCCGCGGCCCAGGTAGAACAGGGTGGCGGCCAGCCCGCCAAGGTCCACCAGCACCGGCTGGTCCTTGACGATGGCGTTGGGAACCACCAGTTCAACGTTGTCGCCTTCGCCGGCGGACATTTCCGGTTCCAGCGTGCCCACGAAGCGGCGCTGCAGGTCCCCGCGTTCGCTGATCTCGGTGGCGCAGTTCTGGTGCGCCCAGAATTCGGTGACGCCGGCCTCGGCGAACACGGCGTTGCCGAAGAAGTGGTCGTAGTGCGCGTGGGTGTTGACGACGACGAGCGGCAGTTGGGTCTTTTCCCGCACCGCTTCAAGGATTTCCCGCCCCTGCCGCGGTCCGCAGCCGGTGTCGATCACCATGGCCCGTTCGGATCCCACGATCAGTCCGGTGTTCAGCAGCGATCCTTCGGTGACCAGCACATAGTTGTCCGCACCGACTTCGAGCCATTCCGACATTGTTTCTCCGTACCTCCGGCTAAGCAGTGATCGTTCGTCTGGCCCCCGATTCTATCCATGGTCCGGTGGTTGAGCATGCCGAAACTCCGGGAGGCTTACCGGCCGGCGGGTGGTTGGACGTTCCTGGACCCTGTTCATTGCGCCGGAACCCGGGAAGGATGGGGGCATGGCAGCCCGGGTTGGGCCCGAAGAGTTCTATGACGCCCTCGCCTCCGAGTACCACCTCCTCTTCGAGGACTGGTGGTCCGCGGCGCAGTGGCACGGGCAGGTCATCGCACAGGTCCTCTCGCGGCGGGGTTTCCCCTCGGCTCGCCTCCTGGACTGCACCTGCGGCATCGGAACCCAGGCGCTGCCGCTGGCCCGGCGTGGCTACAGCGTGACAGCCAGCGATGTGAGCCGCGGGGCGGTGGAACGGGCCCGGCGGGAGGCGGCCGCGCGGGGCATCAGCGCAGGGTTCAGGACCTGCGACATCCGCGATGTCCGCGGGCATGTGGACGGCACCTTCGACGTCGTCATTTCCTGCGACAACGCCCTTCCCCACCTGCTGACGGACGAGGACCTGGAACGTGCCCTG
Source organism: Arthrobacter sp. AD-310 (assembly GCF_054656615.1). Classification (NCBI taxonomy): domain Bacteria; kingdom Bacillati; phylum Actinomycetota; class Actinomycetes; order Micrococcales; family Micrococcaceae; genus Arthrobacter; species Arthrobacter sp. AD-310. Next base: position 62,529 of record NZ_BAAHNO010000003.1, read on the forward strand.
CGCAGCGTCCATGCGTGCCTTGGAACCGGCGGGCTGTTGCTGGTTTCGCTTCGTGACTACGACGCACTAAGGATCACCCGGCCTCCCGGGGTGCCGCTCTCGGTGCACGGCGCCGTCGGGCGGCGGCACGGGTCCGGCCAGGCGTGGAGCTGGTCGGAGGACGCCGAGTATGTGGACATCGAGTTGTTCACCTTCACCGAGGTGGAGGCCGGCTCGTGGCGGGCGCACTCGCGCGGCACCCGCTACCGGGCGTTGGGCCGGGCGAAGCTTGAGGCCCTGCTCGCATCGGCAGGGTTCACCGGCCCCGAGTGGCTGATGCCCGGCGACAGTGGCTACTACCAGCCGATCGTGCTGGCAAAAGCCGGCGGGGCCGGCAGCTAAAGAGTCTCGGGAACCGGCCGCCCCGTCGAAGACGGTGGTTGAGCTTTGTCGAAACCGGGTTTCGACAAGCTCAACCACCGGGAACCGTTACTGGAACGTGAGGACGAGCTTGGGAGCTGCAGTGCTGCCCGCCTCCTTGGAACTGAGTGCCAGGCCGTCGGTGCTGGGGGTGTCCAGGCCGAGCGTGAGCTGCTGGCCGAGTTCACCGGCCAGGCCGTCAACGGTCAGGGGGACCGTGTAGCTCGAGCCGATGGTTGTCGGCCCGAAGATGCCCAGGCTGGAACCGGGTGCGGGCCGGTTGTTGTAGTTGAGCCCGCCTTCGGTCCAGCTGTCGTCACCTACCAGCTTCACGTTCTGCTTGCCCACGGAAGCGTTGTCGGCGACGCTCACCTGCAGCGCAGCACTGGCCAGTGTCCTGCCCGCATACGCAGAGAGGTCGAACTTCAGGTACATGACTTCCACGGGACTGTTGTCCACCCACAGCTTGGGCATCGCGCCGTAGTTCTTGTTCGGCGTCTGGCTCGACACGTAGCTGTCAGCGGCAGGGGTAAGCGTAACGGTTTCGGGACCGGGCGGGGCGGCAGGGGCGGTGGTGAAGGTCCAGGTCACGTCGGACGCCAACGGGTTGCCGGCTGCATCCTTGGCCCCGTCGGGGCCGCCCTTGATCGTCGCCGTGTAGGTGGTTCCCGCCGCCAGGTCCGTACCAGGATCCAGCGTGGCAGCGTTCGCCGTGCTGTCGTAGGCGACCGCAGCCGGAACCGCCGTCGTCCCGGACTGCAGCGTGAACGTGGCGGAAGAAACGGTTGCCGGGTCCATGGCCTCAGAGAAGGTCCCGGCCACGTTGGCCGTCACCGGGACGGACGTCGCGTCAGCCGCCGGAGAGGTTCCAGTCACCGTCGGAGCCGTGGTGTCACCGGTGGCGGCGGGCTCGTAGAAGTGCCAGTAGCGGCTGGTGGCGTTCACGTCGGCCAGGAGCAGCAGGCCGCTGTCCCCGGTGCCCCGCCCGGCGGCGTTGATGTTCTGCTTGGTGGACGTGACGTTGTGGACGTACTGGTCCGCGTCCATGATGCGGAGCGTCTTGGGCGCGGCGGCAAAGTCGATGGCGCCCAGCGGCGTGGACTTCTCGTAGATCGCGCCGCCGGAGCTGCTGCAAACGCCGGCGTTCGTGGTGCCGGCGGGCTTCGGGTAGGTGGCGAACGTCCGCAGCATCTGGGTGCTCTCGTCGATCATGACCATCACCCTGTTGGGGCATTCGGCCACCGTGGCGATGGTGTGCGCGGCCCAGGCGGTGCCGTTCAGTGCCAGCAGCTGGATCAGCGGCTGGGCTGCGGACGTGTAGGAAGTCTTGACGGCGGCGAACACCCGCCCTCCGGAGGAGTCCAGCCATTTCAGGCTGATGTGGTCGTCACCGCTGCGGAGCCCGGAAACGGCTGCCACGGGGGCGCTCCATTCAGCGCTGGGGGCACCGTCGACATGGAAGCTCCAGTACATGCCGTCGGTCTCGTTCCCCAGTTCGCGGCTCCACATCAGGCCCATCTTGTTGCCGTCGAACGCGACGACAGCCGAGATATCGTCTACGGAAACGTTGGCCAACTCCGCGGGATGGCGGAAGGGCGTGCCCCAGGTCTTGCCGTCCGTTTCGGTGACGTTCAAATAGATCTGGTTCCCCTGCTGCCAGGTTGCCCAGACGCGGCCGGTGGAGTCCTTGTCGATGGTCAGGACCTCAACCCTCGAGTTGTTGATCTGGGTGGAGCTCAGCAGCGTGTAGGTCTTCTTGATGGGATCGTAGCTGTACCGCCGCAGCGTGGTGGGGTAATTGGGTTCTGCCGGCAGGCCGTCGTTAACGAACCGGTAGCTCGCCACGTTCAGCGTGTTGCCGTCCCAGAGCACGTCGTGGTGGGTATTGGCCCTGCCGTCCGTCACCACACCGGTGCTGGCCCAGGATCCTGTCGCGGCGTCGAACCGGAAGATCTGGAACTTGGAGGTGGCCGTGTCCCACAGGTTCCCCCACCAGATGCCGTCATTGAACCACAGGAGGCTGGTCGCCCGTTTCGTGCCTGTCGGGGTCCCGGTGCCAACGTGCGACGGGCCTTCAACCCCCGCATCACCCTCGGCCGCCGATCCGGCCAGAGGGACCACGAAGATACCTCCCAAAGCCAGAAGCAGCGCTGTCAGCAGTGCACGGAGACGCAGGAACTTGAACACAGTCCACCCTCTTCAACTGGAACAGGGCGCGTGCGAGGACATGGCACGCGCCCCTCGCCGCTGTGATGCTCGAAAGTACCAAGCAGCGCTTCCAGCCGTCACCAGTAGGGCGTACTCGCTTCCCTGTGTGGGTGCTACCTGCTGGTTTCGGCAGGCGGAGCCACCGAGTCGCGGGGCACCAGCGGGCAGTCCAGAAGGGTGGGCTGACGGGCCATCCGGGCCAGGTCGGCCTTGCCTTCGATGGCGTCAATAAGCTGCCGTGCCGCCCACGCGCCCATCTCGTAGTGCGGGAGCGCCACGGTGGTGAGGCCCGGGTGCAGATTTGCGGCGATGAGTTGCTGGTCATCGAAGCCGACGACGGACAGGTCCTCCGGGATGCGGAGGCCCAGTTCGGCGGCGGCCCGGTAGGCGCCCATCGCCATCCGGTCGTTGTAGCAGAACAGGGCCGAAGGCCTGTCAGCGCGGCCGGTGCCGCCCAGAATCCGTCGCGCCGCCTCGTAGCCGTCCTGCACCTCGGATGGCGCTGACTCCACAGGTGCCGCGCCGCCGTCGAGCCCTGCCTCGGCGAGCGCGGCCCGGAAACCCTTCAGGCGCAGGCGGGTGGCCGGGACGTCGTCGGTGTTGTTCAGGAAGCCGATCCGGGTATGGCCCGCCTTCAGCAAGGCGGACACCGCGGTCCGGGCGCCGCCTTCCTCGTCCGGGACGACGGCGGTGATGTTTCCGCCGGTAGAGACGGAGTCCACCAGGACCGAGGGCACGCTGTCCAGGTTCGCCGGAAGTTCCACGCTGCGGTGGTACATGGTGGCGTAGAGGATGCCGTCCACCCGCCGTTCGAGCAGGGCGCCGACGTCGGCCGTCCGGGAGTCGAGGCTGGCCGCGGCAGAGGTGTTGATGATCATGAGGTTGTAGCCGCGGTCCCTGGCGGCCTCGTCCGCGCCCAGGATGATGCGGCCGGCGTGCGGAGTGGTGGCGATGTCCTCGCTCACCAGCCCAATCATCCCGGTCCGCTGGGTGCGCAGGGCCTGGGCCAGGCGGTTGGGGCCGTAGCCCAGCTCCTCGGCAACGGCCCGGACCTTTTCCTTGGTCTCGGGGCTGACCCGGGCGTAGGCAACGTCATTGAGGACGTGGGAGACCGTGGTCACCGACACCCCGGCCGCCCGCGCCACGTCCTTGATGCCGATGCTCTTGTTGCTCATCTGTCTCCCACGTCCTTATGGCAAGTGCGCCTCCTAGAAACCTACCGTGGGTGTGGCCCGAATGGCGTTGGCAGCCCTGTCGGCGGCAACCTGGGTGTCGGTTCCGGAGTCAAGGATCGTGTTCCGGGCCGATTCCGCATCAACGAGCACGGCCGTGACGGGAAGCCCGTCGGAGGCGCCGCCGGTGAGCAGGGCGTCCACCTGGGCCTCGAAGCAGGAGTCGCTCGCCTTGGCGTGGACGTCCAGGGCCACCACGTGGTTGTTGGAGACGAAGTTGCCGGTCCCGGACTGCAGCCGGATGATGACGGGCGCCGCCCCCGCAGGCCGGATGGTGGCGGCGTCGATGGCCTCGGAGAAGTGGTTGCCGATCACGGAGTTGTGGCTGCCGCTGACGCAGAGGATTCCGGTGAGGTCGTCCAGGCCGTTGGTGACGCCCAGGAAGGGTGTCCAGGGCTCGTGGTCGCGGAGGAAGTGGTTGGTGGCGACGAGGTTTTCCGAACTGTCCGCCTCCAGCAGCACCATGCCGGGGTAGAACGAATGCAGCCGGTTGTTGGTGATGCTGGAACGGGTGACGCCGTTGAAGCGGACGCTGCTGGCGCCGCGGGGAAAGACGTTGTTGGCGGTGACCAGGAGCCCGCCGTGTTTCTCCGCGTAAATGGAGTGGCCTTTCGGGCCGGCCCCGATCAGGTTGTCGGTGATCTTTGAGGCCTGTCCCCAGCCGCGCAGCTCAATGCAGCTGCCGCATTCGGCGATGAAGTTGTGGTGGATGGACAGCGCGTCGGCGTTGTGGATGGTGAGGGCGTTTTCCAGGTAGATGAAGCCCATGTCGGTGACGCGGAAGGAGTCGTTGGCGCTGGCGACGTAGATGCCGGTCTTGCCGTTGACGTAGGTGTTTTCCGGGTGCATGCCGGAACCGTCCGCGGCGAAATGCAGCCCGTCGATGCAGAAGTTGGCGAACTCCACGGAACTGATCCTGGGGCTCCCGCTCCGCTCGACGTAGAAGGCGGCACCCGCCGCTTCGTCTCCGCCGGCGGGCAGGTCGTTGATGATCCGGCTGCCCCCGGGCCACAGTTCATGCAGGTCCGGCCACTCCTCCTGGGGGACGTTGAACCGGATGCTCGAGGAGGTGAACCCGTGTCCCGAGCCCTGGATGCGGAGGAAACTGATGTCGATAACCACCTGCGTGCGGAGGTGGTAGTCCCCCGGCGGAAGGTAGATCACGGCGCCGGGCTTGCCGCCGTCGTCCACGTCGGTGGCGTTCTGCCGGTCCTTGATGTCCGCGATGATGCTGTTGATGACTTCGCCGACGTCCTTGGCCGGGTTGCCGACCGGCCAGGCCGTCACGTCGTAGTAGTTGTTGCTCGGCATTGGTTCTTTCCTCGGGTGGTGGGGGCTCAGCAAGAATCTACGGGGCTGCAGGCTGGTGCTCGGGGAGGTCCGCCTGCAGTTCCTCCAGGGTGGGAGGATTGGCGCCGGGACGCCGCACGGTGATGGCCGCGGCCTTGGCGGCCATCCGGCCCAGCGACTCCAGCACGGACGGGGCCAGGCCGTCCGCCCCGCGCATCAGGAGTCCGTAGATCAGGGCGGACATGTAAGAGTCACCGGCACCGATGGTGTCCGCGACGGCGGACGGGACCGACGGCACGGCCACCTGCGCGGACGGCGTGGTGAGCAGGGATCCTTCCGCGCCCAGGGTGACGGCGGCCAGTCCCGTTCCGAGTCCCAGGATGTGACGGGACACCTCCTCCACATCACGCCGCGGATAGAGCCAGCGTGCGTCCTCGTCGCTGAGCTTGACCACCTCGGTGAACGGGACGAGGTCCTCGAAGATTGCCACGGCCTCGGCGTGGCTGCCCAGCAGCGCAGGGCGGATGTTGGGATCGTAAGTGACCAGGCAGCGCCGGTGCGACTGCTCCAGCAACTCGCGGACCACGGCCGCGCCCGGCGCCAGGAAGGTGGCGATCGAGCCGGTGTGCAGGATCCTGGGCAGGGTGGCCGGGGCGGTCCGCGGCAGGTCCCACCGGATATCGAAGTCGTAGGAGGCCGACCCGTCGGACGCCAGGGTCGCAGTCGCGGTGGCTGTCCCGCCGGAGCGCCGGGATCCGGGCAGGAGGTGGACGCCGGCGCTGCGCAGGTGCGTCCCGATGGCGGCGGCATGGTGGTCGTCACCGATCGACGTCAGCAGTCCGGTGGCCACGCCCAGGCGGCCAAGTCCGTAGGCAACGTTGGCGGGCGAGCCGCCGGGGTGCTCCACGGTGCCGTGGGGAGAAACGACAATATCCACGAGGGCCTCGCCGACGACCACAACGTCCGCGCCTGGATGCTGGCCGCCGCCGGGCTGGAGGCCGCCGCCGGTGTGCTGGTTTGCTGGCATGGGTGACCTTTCCGGATAGTTCACTGGTTGTTTCCTAGCTGAGCGGGGTGACGGTGAGCGTGCGGACGGTGGCTGTCCCGCCGGTGGCCGTCAGCCGGTTGGTTGCCTGGGTGGGACCGGGGAAGACGAGGTCGGTCAGGACCACTTTGCCGCCCTGCGCGAAGACCTCCACCGAGCAACGGTCGACGACGATGCGCAGCTTGAGTGCCCCGTCCTCGAGTTCCAGCGGGGCTGACTCCGTGGAGGAGAACTTGGCGTGGAAGTCCGTGTTGCCCGAGCATCTGCGGTCCAGGACCAGCCGGCCTGTCTCGGAGTCGTAGGAAAGCACTGTCCCAAGGCTTCCGTCTTCGGCGCCGAGCAGGTGGAAAGCAATGCGGCCGGCGGTCCCGGGCAGGATGTCCGCCTCGATCACCTGGGCGGTGCCGGGGACCGCGTCCGGCAGCAGGACGGCTGAATCCCGCAGTTGGAACGGGGCCGACGGCACTTCGCGCTGCACGGCGGACGCTGTAGCGCCGGCCAGCACCGGCTCCTGGGCCAGTACAGGCTCCTGGGCAAGTACAGGCTCCTGGGCAAGTACAGGCTCCTGGGCAAGGCGGGCGGACCCGTTCACCGTGGTGAGGCGCAGTTCGCGGGCGAGGGTCATGCCGGACCGCCAGGGATGGGTGGGCAGTTCGTTGGCGTAGTCCCAGTTGTTCATCCAGCCGATGATGATGCGCCGGCCGTCCGGGACGTTGCTGAAGGAGACTGAGGCGTAGCAGTCGCGGCCCCAGTCCAGCCACAGGCACTGCTGCAGCGCCGCCGCGGCGGCGGCAGGGTCGTCCAGGGCGCTGACCCCGCCCGGCGCCGCAAGTGAGGAGCCGTCCGGAACGAACCGGACGCCGTCGAACTCCCCCACGAAGTACTGGCCGCCCGAGCCGCCGGCCACCGCCCCGGGGTTGACGTTGACGATCAGCACCCACTTGATGTTGTCCGGGTCCCCGTCCACCGGCAGCGGAAACAGGTCCGGGCACTCCCACTCCCCCGCGTCGGCGTTGGCCGGGCCGAAGTCGCTCAGGAATGTCCAGGATTTCAGGTCGTCGGAGCGGTAGAGCACCACCTTCTGCTGCTGCGCCTCGACGGCGACCATGATCCAGCGGTCCTCGTGGCGGAAGACCTTCGGGTCCCGGAAATGCGCGGAGTCCCGGGAAAGGACAGGGTTGGCGTGGTACTTCCGCCAGGTCATGCCGGCGTCCGTGCTGTAGGCCAGGGACTGCGCCTGTGTGCCGCTGTGCCGCGACGACGCCTTGAAGGCGCTCGTGTAGACCGCCACCAGCGCAGGCCCGTCCGCCGTGCCGAAGCCGGACGTGTTGCCGTGGTCCACCACGACGCTGCCGGAGAAGATGTCCTCCGTTTCGTCGCAGGCGATGGCCACGGGGTGCTCGGTCCAGTGCAGCAGGTCCGGCGAGGTCGCGTGGCCCCAGGACATGTTGCCCCAGGTGTTGCCGTAGGGGTTGTTCTGGAAGAAGAGGTGGTAGAGGCCGCCGTAGTAGACCAGGCCGTTGGGGTCGTTCAGCCAGGTGTCCCGTGCCGTGAAGTGGATGGCGGGCCGGAGCCAGGGGGTGCCGGGGCCGGCTTCGGCGGGGACTGTTTCCGGGAGTGCGGCGTCAAGGCTGCTGGACATGGATGGCGTTCCTCTGGGGACGAAAGTAGGGACTGGGCTAGGGGTTCAGCGCCCGGGCGGCGCGACGGAATCGCGGCGCACCAGGGGGCAGCCCAGGATGGTCGGGTGGAGTGCCATGAGGGACAGGTCGGTCTGCCCCTCCACGGCGTCAATCAGGTGCCCGGTGGCCCAGGCGCCCATTTCGTAGTGCGGCAGGGCCACGGTGGTGAGGGCCGGGGTGAAGTTCGCGGCGATCAGTTCCTGGTCATCGAAGCCGACGACGGACAGGTCGTCTGGGATACTCAGGCCCAGTTCGGCGGCGGCCCGGTAGGCGCCCATGGCCATGCGGTCGTTGTAGCAGAAGAGTGCCGTAGGCCTGTCAGCGCTGTCGGTGCGGTCCAGGATCCGGCGGGCCGCCTCGTAGCCGCCGTGCACCTCGGAGACCGCCGACTCCACAGGTGCCGCGCCGCCGTCGAGCCCTGCCTCGGCCAGCATGTCCCGGAAGGCGCGGAGGCGCTGGCGGGTGGCGGGAACGTCGTCGGTGTTGTTGAGGAACCCGATCCGGGTGTGGCCCGCCTCGAGGAGGGCGCCGACGGCGGCACGCGCCCCGCCTTCCTCGTCCGGGATGACCGAGGTGATGTTCCCGCCGGTGGACACGGAGTCCACCAGGACCGAGGGCACGGTGGCGAGGTTGGCCGGCAGTTCCACGGTGCGGTGGTACATGGTGGCGTAGAGGATGCCGTCCACCCGCCGTTCCAGGAGGGCCTCGACGTCGGCCTGCCGGGATTCGAGGCTGGCCGAGCCGGAGGTGTTGATGATCATGAGGTTGTAGCCGCGGGCTTTGGCGGCCTCGTCCGCGCCGAGGATGATCCGGCCGGCGTGCGGGGTGGTGGCGATGTCCTCGCTCACCAGCCCCAGCATCCCGGTCCGCTGGGTCCGGAGGGCCTGGGCCAGGCGGTTGGGGCCGTAGCCCAGTTCCTCCGCGGCGGCCCGGACCTTGTCCCGGGTTTCCGGGCTGACCCGGGCGTAGGAGACCTCGTTGAGGACGTGGGAGACGGTGGTCACGGAGACGCCCGCGGCGGTGGCCACATCCTTGATGCCGATATTCCGGTTCATGTCAGGTCAGTTTCGTTCCGCGCTTCAGCCCTTGACCGCGCCGAGCGTCATGCCGGCCACGATCTTGCGCTGCAGGAGCAGGGTGAGGAGGATGACCGGGATGGAGTAGACGGCGGCGAGCGCGGTCATGGAGCCCCAGTCCAGGCCGAACTGGGTCTGGAAGTTGGCGATCACCACGGGCGTGGTCTGGGAGCGGATGGCCGTCATCAGGAGGGCGAACAGGAACTCGTTCCAGGAGGCCAGGAAGGCGAAGATCGCGGTGACGGCGATGCCGCCGGAAACCACCGGGATCACCACCCGCCACAGGGCGCCGAGCCTGCTGCAGCCGTCCACGGTTGCCGCTTCCTCCAGGTCCTTGGGCACGGCTTCGAAGAAGCTGGACATCAGCCAGATGGAGAGCGGCAGCGAGATGGTGGTGTGGGCGATGGACAGGGCGATGGGCGTATCGGACAGGCCGAGGGTCCCCATCATCGAGGCCAGCGGGATGCCGATCGCCACCGGCGGCACCATGCGGGTGACCAGGGCGGCCATGATGAAGATCCTGCCGCTGAGGGTCTTGTACCGGGTGATGCCGTAGGCGGCGGGCACGGCCAGGACCAGGGACAGCACGGTGCTGATGATCGCGGTCTGGATGCTGTTGATGAAGGAGGCCAGGACCCCGTTGCGGCCCAGCGCGTTGGTGTAGTTCTCCAGCGTCCATTCCTTGGGAAGGATGGTGGGCGGCACCGCGATGGTGTCGATCGGCGTCTTGAAGGACGTGAACAGCAGGTACAGGAACGGGAAACCGTAGAGCACCATGGCGGCGGCGAGGAGGATCCAGAGCAGGGTCCGGGTGCTCCGCCGGCCCGCTTCCAGGCCTTCGCGGTTGACGCCGCGGCGCTTGCGGGGACGGACGACGGCGGCCGGCGCGGCAGGTGCCGCGGCCGCCTGGGCCGGGGTCCCGGCGTCGTGCTTAATTCTTTCGGCGACGCGCATCAGGTGTCCTTTCCTGGCCGCCAGATGGTGGTCACCGCGACGAACGCGACGGCGAGCATGGCCAGCAGGTAGATGGTGCCCATGGCGCTGGCCAGGCCGGGATCGCCGAAGCGGATCATGGTCCGGTAGATCAGCAGGCTCATGGTCTCGGAGGCGGACTGCGGGCCGCCGTTGGTCTGGATGAGGATGGTGTCGAAGGCCCGGGCCGCGTCGATGCCGCGGACCACCAGGGCGACGGCGATGACGGGGCGCAGCAGCGGCAGGATGATCCGGAACAGCAGGGCCGGTGCGCGGGCGCCGTCGAGCCGTGCGGCCTCGATGAGGTCACCGGGGATGTTCTGGAGGCCGGCGAAGAGGACCAGGCACATAAACGACGTGGTGAGCCAGATGTCCGGGATGGCGACCGAGTAGAGCACGATGCCGGGGTCTGACAGCCAGCCGATCTGGTTGGGGTTGGACAGGATGCCCGCCTGGTGCAGGAGGGTTCCGATGAGGCCGAAGTTGTCGATCATCAGGAACTTCCACAGCAGGCCGGCGACGATCGGGGCGATCATCAGCGGGTACATGAACACGGTCCGCCAGATCTGGGAGCTCTTGCCGAGCATGGTGAACAGCAGGGCCATGCCCAGGCCGAGGGCGAACTCGAGGGTGACCACGATCAGGGTGTAGGCGAGGGTGCGCCAGCCGGCGCCGGTGAAGGCCTCGGAGGCGAAGGCGCGGACGTAGTTGTCCAGGCCGACGAAGTCGCGGGGGCCGCCGGCGATCGGGGAGATTTTGAAGAAGCTGTCGGCGATGAGGCGGAACAGCGGGAAGGCCACGAAGACTGCCAGGAACAGTGCCGCGGGTGTCATCAGGAACAAGGCGAAGCGGCGATCGGAGATGCGCACGGTTTTCTCTTCTGCTGGTTGGGGGCCGCGGCCGGCACCGGCTAGGACCAGGTGCCGGCCGCGGGGGCTTTACTTGAGGAGGTCCTCGATCTGCTTCTTGGCGTCGGCGAGGAGGGTGGCGGAGTCACCGCCGGCCACGGCCTTCTGCAGCATGGGAACCAGGACGGTGTCCACGATCTGCTGCCACTTCTCGGTGGCGGGGCGGGTGGTGGTGGCTTCGCCGTTGAGGGTTTCGATCAGCGGGCCGAAGCTTTCGTAGCCTTCCTTGTCCTGGTACTTCTCGAAGGCGGAGATCCGGGAGGCGAGGCCGAGGTTGGACTCGATGCCCTTGTCGTTGTAGTCGTAGGCGCACTGGACGAACTTCTTGGCGGCCTCGGAGTTCTTGGTGGCCTTCGGGACCGTCAGGTACCAGGGTCCGGGGACGCCGCCGACGCCGGCGGATCCGGCGATCATGGGGGCCGCGCCCACCTTGCCGGCCACCGCGGAGTCGGCGGGGATCTGCCGGTAGGCATGGGCCCAGAAGCGGGTCATCGCCGTCTTGCCCTGGTTGAACAGGTTCTGCGCGGCGGCCCAGTCCACCTGGGCTGCGCCGGAGGGGGCGTCCTTGACCAGGCTGACGTAGAAGTCCAGGGCTTCCTTGTGGGCGGCGTTGTCAATGACCACCTTGTTGTTTTCGTCCAGGATCATGGGGCCGCCGGCCTGCAGGACGTGGGCCAGCCATTCGGTTTCCACACCGCCCTTGACGTCCGTGCCGTACATTCCGTCCTTGGTGAAGAACTCGGAGATGTCCTGGTACTGCTTCCAGGTGGTGGGGGCGGCGAGCTCATAGCCGTACTTGGCCTGGAAGTCGGCCTTGTTCTTGGCGTCCTCGAACAGGTCCTTGCGGTAGAGGATGATTTCGGCGTTGGTCCAGGCGGGCAGGCCGATGAAGTGCCCGTCCACGTTGGCTTCCTTGACCAGGGACGGGAAGATGTCCTTCTTGGCCTCGTCGGTGAAGATTTCGTCGATGGGCTGGACGGCGTCCTTGAAGCTGGGCAGCCAGACGGAGTCCAGGGCAGCGACGTCGAAGGAGACGTTGCCGGAGGAGAATTCGCTGGAGAGCCGGTTGAACATGCCGTCGTAGGGCAGTTCGACGAAGTTCACGTCAACGCCGGCGTCCTTCTTGCACTCCTCGGCGACGCCGGTGAGCACGGCGTGGCCGCCTGCTTCGACGAGGACGTTGACGGTGTTGGTGCCGGCGGTGCCGGACGTGGTGGCCGGGCCCCCTGCGCCGCAGGCGGTGGCGGACAGTGCGACGGCGGTGCAGATGCCGCCGACGGCGAGCCTGCTGATGAAGGTACGAGTGGACATCTCTGTCGACTCTCTTTCTCTCGAACGGAAGTGGGTGAGAATGATGCGGGGTGAAAAAACGTTTTGCCAAAACGTTGTGGCACTCACACTAGGACTTCACTGGTTTGCGTGTCAAGCGTCACTTCGAGTGGAATTTTCTATTGACGCCGCGCGTCCGGCAGCCCTAACGTGAAGCCCAGCGGCCGTGAAAAACCGTTTTGGCACACTTTGGCACTTTTCACCAGGTTTTTCCGAGGCAGTGCCCCTCTTGCGGCCGCTTTCGACCATTCCCACCAAAGGAGTTTTGTCGTGCCCTTTCCATCCCTCCAACCCGGCCGGCGCGAGGTGCTTCGCGCCGGTTCGGCGTCCCTGGCCGCCCTTGCCGCGGGTCTGTTCCTGGCCGCGCAACCTGCGGCTGCGGAGGAGCCGGTTCCTGCGCCAAACCCCGGAGCTGCCGTCAGCGGGCCAGGCCACCGGCACCTTATCGGCGTGCTCTAACAGGCCCTGCGCCACCAAACAGCAGGCACATCCCCCAACGACGCGAGGAGTACAGCTTTGCCCACCGTTTATGACGTCACCACCTGGTCTGTCCCAGGAAATCCCTCAGCAACCCCTTACAACGACATCGGCCTCATCATCAACAGCATCATTGCGGATGTGAAGTCCCAGCAGACCAGCCAGGCCTCGAAGCCGGGGGCGGTGATCTACATTCCGCCCGGAGACTACTCCTTGAAGACCCGGGTCAACGTGGACGTCAGCTTCCTGACCATCCGCGGTTCAGGTCATGGCTTCACCTCCAGCAGCATCCGCTACAACGCCGGCAACACCTCCAGCTGGCACGAGATCTACCCCGGCGGCAGCCGCGTCCGCGTGGAGAACACAGACGGCAACGCCGAAGCATTCCGGGTGTACCGCACCGGTGATCCCCGGCTCAGTTCAATCGTGTTCCAGAATTTCTGCCTGGACGGGGTGTCCTTCGGCTCCAATGAGAATTCCTACGTCAACGGCAAGACCGGAATCAGGTTCGATTCGGCAAACGATGCCTGCCGGGTCGAAGGCATGGGCATGGTCTACCTCGAGCGTGGCCTCGTGGTGAAGGACACCGATGCCCTGAGCGTCAGTGGCAACTTCCTTGCCGAATGCGGAAGCTGCATCGAACTGACCGGTTCCGGCCAGGCTTCGAAGGTCACCGATAACCTCATCGGCGCCGGGTATGTTGGCTTCTCCATCTTCGCTGAGGGCCACATGGGCCTGCTGGTCTCCGCAAACAACGTTTTTCCGAGGGGCAAGAGCAGCGTGCACTTCAAGAACTGCACCCGCTCCACCGTCACGTCCAACCGTTTCCATGCCTTCTATCCGGCAATGGTGAACTTTGAGGGCAACTGCACGGAGAACCTGGTGGGTTCCAACCACTTCCTGCGGCAGATGGAACCCTTCGACCCGCTCAAGCCCTACAACAACGGGCTGGACGATCTCTTCGGCCTGGTCCATCTCGCGGGCAGCGGCAACACGGTGTCCGGCAACCACTTCTCCTTCGATGTGCCCGCGGCGTCGGTCAATCCCCCGGGGCAGCCGCCCACCATCATTTTGGTGGCTTCGGGTGCCAACAACTACATCGCGGCGAACAACACAATCGCGTCGGTTGCTGTGAAGACGGTGGTCCTCGACGGATCCACAACGGGCACCAGGGTCCTGGACAGCGGCACCGCGGCGGAGTTCGCCTCCTACACGAGCTCCCACTCGTTCCGGCCCACGCCGTAGCGTGCCGCCGCTCCTCCGTTGCCGGCGTTGACACGGCGGGAACGGAGGAGCGGCCTTCTTCAACTTCATAGCGACAAAGGACAAATCAATGATGATGAGTCGTACGAGAACGCGGTGGGGCATTACGACGGCGGCGGTGCTTGCGATGGCCGCCGTCGCCCTGGCGCCCGTCCCGGCACAGGCGACGGACCCCGACCCGGCCACCCAGCAGTACCGGCCCCTGGTGCATTACACACCCCAGAAGAACTGGATGAACGATCCCAACGGGCTGGTCTACCACAACGGGACCTACCACATGTACTACCAGTACAACCCCTACGGAACCACGTGGGGCAACATGAGCTGGGGGCATGCCACCTCAACCGACCTGCTGCACTGGCAGGAGAAACCGCTTGCCATCCCGCAGACGCTCAACGGGTCCGGGCAGTCCGTCGAGGACATCTTCTCCGGATCCGTTGTGGTGGACACCAACAACACCAGCGGCTTCGGCAGCCTCCAGAACCCGCCGTTGGTGGCTGTCTACACCAGCAACTTCACCGGAGCCCACCCCACCCTGGCCGGCAAGCAGGCCCAGTCACTCGCGTACAGCACGGACAACGGGGAAACCTGGACCAAGTACGCCGGAAACCCCGTCCTCAACCGCAACACCACCGACTTCCGGGATCCCAAGGTGTTCTGGTACCAGGGTCCGTCCGGGTCCTACTGGGTGATGGCAGCCGTCGAGGCAAACGAACACCGAGTGCTCTTTTACAAGAGCACCAACCTGAAGAACTGGGACTACCTGGACGATTTCAAACCGGCCAACGCCACCGGCGGCCAGTGGGAATGCCCGGACCTGTTTCCGCTCGCGGTGGACGGCGACCCGAACAACATCAAATGGGTGCTGGTGGTCAACATCAACCCCGGCGCAGTGGCCGGTGGCAGCGGCGGACAGTACTTCGTCGGGTCTTTCGACGGGACCACCTTCAGCTCGGAGACCACGGATCCGGTGGACGTTGCGCCGCCGGGTACGCCTCTTGGCGGTTTCAACGCCGGCAGTTACAGCGGGTGGACCGTGCAGAACGATCCCGCCAACCCCTCCGGCCCCTGGGGAAGTGCACCGGCGGCCGGCACGCTTCCGGGGCAGCAGGCAGTGTCCGGTGCCATCGGAGCAGGGTTCGTGAACAGCTTCCACGGCGGTGACCTGCCTGTAGGCACCATGGATTCCGCGCCGTTCACCGTGACCAAGGACCACATCAATTTCCTTGCGGGCGGCGGCAACCATTTGCGGCTGCCCGGCGAACAGCCCGGCAACCAGCCGCCTCCCGGATACCTGCTGTTCGATGGCTTCGACTACCCCGGGACCCTGACGGACGCGGGCTGGCAGCTGACCGGCGACTTTGAGGCCGCCCGCAATCCCTCCACCGCCGGCGGCGAGTTCGCCATCGGCAAGCGCATCAACACGTTCGAGGGCGGTCCCAAGGCGGACGACAACACAGGCACCATCACCTCGCCCGAGTTCTACCTCACCAACACCAACATTGGGTTCCTGCTGGGCGGCGGTGCCAGGAACGATGGACAGCTCCAGGTGGAACTGCTGGTGGGCGGGGTGCCGGTGCGCAGCACCACCGGCACCAACTCGGGTGACCTGAACTGGAAGAACTGGGACGTGTCGCAGTACTTCGGCCAGATCGCCCGGATCCGGATCGTGGACAACGCCACGGGACCGTGGGGCCACCTCACCCTGGACAACATGGTGCTCGGCTCTGAACCGGCCAAGCCGCGAAGCAGCGAGACCACGGTCAACCTCGTGGTGGACGGGCAGACGGTCCGGACAACAACGGGCTCCGATTCGGAGCACCTGGCATGGAAGTCCTGGGACGTCGCCGAGTTCAAGGGAAGCCAGGCAACGCTCAGGATCGTGGACAACAACCGCGGCGGCTGGGGGCACATCCTGGCTGACGAGTTCGTGCTGTCCGACGTCACCCGCATGGAACAGCACGACTGGCTCGACTGGGGCAGGGACTACTACGCCACCGTCTCCTTCAGCAACGTCCCTGACGGCAAGCGGATCATGCTGGGCTGGATGAACAACTGGGACTACGGCCAGGCCACGCCCACGTCAACGTGGCGCGGCACCATGGCGCTGCCCCGTGAAGTAACGCTGACCCAAACACCGCAGGGGCCACGGCTTCGGCAGAAGGTGGTGGCGCAGGCGGACACCCTGAAGAACAACGGCGCCGCCTACTCCATCAGCCAGGCCCAGGACATCCAGCCGGGCACCAGCAACCTGCCCATTTCCGGAGACCTTGTCCAGATCGATGCCGAGTTCTCGCCGGGGACCGCAGCGGTGTTCGGCTTGAAGGTGCTGGGCAACGGAACTGAATCGACCCGCGTGGGCTACTCAGCTGCAAGCGGCCGTACCTTCATCGACAGGACCAACTCAGGGAACGAGGACTTTCATCCGGCGTTCGCCTCCCTCGACGATGTGCCTGTTCAGCTCATCAACGGCAAGCTGCGCCTGAGGCTCTACGTGGACAGAGCTTCCGTTGAAGTCTTCGCCCAGGACGGCCTGGCCACGCTGACCGACCAGGTCTTTCCGGCGGCCGGCTCCACCACACTGTCCGTTTTTGCGGAAGGAGGGACAGCCAGGCTGGAGAGCCTCACCGTGACACCGCTCAGCAAAGCCATGTGGTGATCCCGAGTTACGACACGCAAAAGCGCTGGCGCTACCCAACTTGGGTAGCGCCAGCCGCTTCGCGCATCGCGGGCACTTATGCGTGTCGGGAACGACGGCGGCAGGCACCGTCCAAGCCAGACCGCTCACTTCGACGCCGCTTCCGTGCTGCACAGGTCCTTGGCCGTGGACCGGACGGCGTCCTCCATCTCCGCGAGAAGAGGCGGCGCGTCGGGTGAGTTCAGCTCCTGCGGAGGAGGCACCATGGCCACTGACACCTGCTGCCGGCCGTCCAGGGAGGAAAGGGACTGGACGGCATACGGGAATCCTCCGCCGGACGCCATGGCGTGACTTCCGGCGGAGCAGAGATCTTCGATCCCGATGCCGCCCAGGGAATACGAACTGTCCCGGGTCATGGTTTGCCACGTCCCGTCACGGACCAGCCGCCCGCCAGCCAATGCCGCGAAGAAGCTGCTGAGATCCTCGACGGTGGAGATGACGCCGGCATCCGCGGACCCCGCAGCAACGTCAATCCGGCTGAAGTCGAGCCGGCTCCCGCCCGACAGGAAGTAGCCGTGGAGCATGGGCTCGGGCGGTTGTCCCGGGACCGCCACATGGGTGCTGTCCATGCCTGCGGGTTCGAAAACATCGGACCTGAGCACATCCGCGAGCGCCCGGTTGTGTTTCCGTTCGAGAATCCAGCCCAGCACTTCCCAGTCCGTGGCGGACCATGCGAAGTAGTTCAGGGGCCCGGGCGCGCCGCCCACACCGGCCGCAATCCGAAGCCGTTCCTCGAACGTCAACGCACCGGTCCGCAGCTCTTCCGCCGTCCTGGTTTCGGCAAGCGGCGGGAAGTAGTCGGGCAATCCCGACCTGCTGCCCAAGAGATGCCTGACCGCAATGCCGTCCGAACCGGGAAAGATGGCACCGAACTCGTGCAGGTGGGTGGAGACGGGGTCGTCCAGGCCCAGGGTGCCGCTCTCCACCAGTTTCATCACGGACACGGCCACCATCGGCGTCCCGGCACCCGTGATCCACACCTTGTCCCCGGCTTCCGCCCGCCCTTGGGACTCGAGGTCCCTGACACCATAGGCTTTCAGTTCCTGCCGGTCCCCGTCGCGGACGTGAAAGACGACGGCGGGCGCCCCGTTCGCCAGCGCGTTCTCGGCGAAGGCGTCCAACCGGGAAGTGAGCGGCGGCGTGGTGGCGGTTTCCGCAGGAACACCGGGAGTGCAGCCAGCAAGAATGAGTGCCGCCGCCAGAACCGAAGCGTGGCGTCCCATGGCACTACGGAACCGGTCCCCACGTGCTCCCCGGCCGGTCGCCGTCGGCCAAATGCCCCGACCAGGCGGCACTCTTGCGGTCATACTTTCCGCAGTGGGTGCAGCGCCGGCGGTAGCCTCCGTCGGGAGCCAGTTCGGCAAGCCAATGGTGCCCGACGTTGATTCTGCACAGGAATGCCCGCAGCATGGCCCGTTCAGCCCATTCCCGCGATGCCGGCCCACGTGCCCGAACCGCCGGTTCCGCCGCCGCCCCGGTCATCGTCCTTCCCGCAGCGGAGGCACCTCTTGTACACGCCGCCGTCGTCCGTATGTTCTATTTGCCACTGATGACGGAGATTCAGCCGGCACAGCAGGTTCAGGCTGCCCATGTCCTCACGCTCCTCGACGGTTGAGATACCCCCAAGCCTGGACTTCCCGCGCCGCCGGCGCGTCCACCGCCGGTTCGACATCGTGCCGTACACCCCGGGATGTAGAGAGGAGACCCTAGGAAAGCCCGGCGGTCCCGGCGCTCACGACGGCGGCGCGTGCCGCCGTCGTAAGCCTCACCTTTTGGAGGCCGCGGGGTGGGCAGCCCGCCTACCGGTTCACGTAGTAGCCGGCGCAGGCCGCTTCCGCGGCAGGAGTTCCGTAGACGTACAGCTCGTTGTTCTCGCCCGCGACGCCCAGGTGCACCAGCACGTGGAGGGGGTGGGTCCGGCCCGCCGTCGCGGGCGCATCCACGTTGGGATTGTTTTCAAACACGGACGCGGGCAGGTTCACGTTCTCCTCCCCCGTGCCTTCCGCCATCACAACACAGCCGTCGTTGCCGACTACTTTGACGTGCGTGTGCGAGGCGGAGGCCGCTCCCCCGGTTGCCAGGAGGAGGAGCGCCGAAGCAGCCGATGCCGCCACTGCCGTCCGGACTGCACTTGTTGCTTTCATGACAGGCCCTTTCTCTTTCAGGTGAACAGGAGCTGCGGGCCGCAACCCCTGGTGTGGGCGTCCACACATCTCTTGAGCGTTAGGGATCGGGGCGGGTAAACCCGGCCCATCCGTGCCGCTCCGCGTCCATCCTCGCTTGGTCACGGGCCGAAGCCCAGAGCAAGGCCCCCAACACCATCCATGCCACGCCGAACGGAACAACGAAGAGGACGCGTTCGTTCTGGTCATTGGCCCCGAACAGGAGCAGCGCCGCAACAGCCAACATGGCCCCCGCCCAGACAGGGAGTGCCCGCGAGGATGCAAGGCTGAACCCCATGACGGCATAAGCAACAATGACCCCTAAAACCAAAGCCAACCCGGCAAAATACGCTATGCCTATCAGCGCGAAGCCGGAGAACAACGCCGTGGCCGCAACCACGGCGCTCATCCGCAACGCCCGCGTGCCTGCCGCCGGGATGGCAAGGAAGGCCAGGGTTGCCCCGATGATCAGGACTATGGCCGCCAGGAAGAGCGAGCCTTCCACGGGTCCGGCTGTCCGGTAGGTGCGCCCCGCGCACTCCTCAGCGATGCATCCGGGCGCCTGCATCGCCTGGATAACGGCGTAACCAGTCAGGGACAGGCCGCCCGCGACTCCGGCAGCGCCGCCGGCACGGACGATGCCCCTGGCCCTGCTGGTCATCGCTGTGCGCTGATTCTTCACTGGTGCTTCTTTCTGTGGCCTGGACTTTCAGGCGTGAAGCCAGCTTGGCCTGGCCGGGCCCGGACCGCGTCCACCACCGGTTCGATTCCCTGGGTACATCCCCGGGTGGACGAGGGGGCTCAGACTGCTGACAGGCGGCGGGGCAGGGAGGATACTTTCGGTCATGGACGATGATCCGGGACCAACCGGGTCTGCTGGGGGCCTGGAGAATGCGGCAAAGGTGCGCATCGTCCTGGCTGACGACGAGCGGCTGGTCCGGGCGGGCCTGTCGCTGCTGCTCGCGGCCGAACCCGACTTGGAGGTCGTGGGTGAAGCGGCAAACGGCGCCGAATGCCTTGAGGTGGCCGGGACTGCGAAACCGGATGTCGTCGTCATGGACATCCGGATGCCGGTCATGGACGGTATCGAGGCGACCGCCCGATTGACGTCAGACGCCTCCGGGACCGGGAACGGCGTTCCGGCGGTCCTCATCCTGACCACATTCAGCGAGGACCACAACGTCACCACCGCCATGCGCGCCGGCGCGGCCGGATTCCTTTTGAAGAACTCCGCGCCGCAAACGCTGGCCACCGCAATTCGCGCCCTTGCGAAAGGCGAAGGCTGGCTGGACCCGACAGTCACCAGGTCGTTGCTGCGCCACTTCAGCGCCCGAAACCCGGACGGCCAGACGGTTCCGGCCGCGGACATCGGCGTCCTGACCGCCCGCGAACGTGAGGTCCTGGGAGCCATGGCCCTTGGGCTGAAGAACCCCGAGATAGCGCACCTGCTGTTCCTCAGCGAAACGACGGTCAAGACGCACGTGCACCGCATCCTGTTGAAGCTGGGCCTGTCTGACCGTTCACAGGCTGTGGCGGTGGCTTACAGGTCCGGGCTTATCCGTTCCGACTGACGGCGGGCAGCGATGACGTCACAGGAAAAAAGTGGTCTTGCGGCGGCCCCCGTTGGAACCCCTCCGGGGCTGCCCACCCCGTCCAGGAATGATGTCCTCACGGCGGCGGCCGCCGCTGCCCTGGACTTTGCGGCGTTTATGATCGCGTGGTTCAGCGGTGACATGCCCCAACCGCCATGGCTGGTGTTTCTGTACACCGCAGCCATGGGCATCTTCCTGGTGTGGCGCCATTATTTCCCGCTGTCGGTCTATGCCCTGACACTCGTGCTTCAGCTGCTCTTCCCGCTGATTGCGCTGAATTGGCACGTGCCCCTAGACCCCGCCCTGGGCGCGACCTATTTGACCATGGCCCAGCTGTATACGCCCGTGGCCATCCTGCTCGTCGCGCTGGCAGCCGTGGCGTCGGACCGGTCGTTGTGGTGGTCCGTTACCTCCGCCGTCGTCGGTTATGCGGCGTGGGCCGGGCTGATCGTCCTGAACCGCCTCTGGGATGTGCCGAACGTCTTTCTGGTGCAGGCCGCCGTCTTCTTCTCGACGTGGCTTGTGGGCAGGATGGCGGGCCGGAGTGGCCAGCGCATCCAGACCCTCGAAAAGTCCCGGTCAGAGGCTGAAGCGGCAATAGCCAGGGAGCACGCATTGCTTGCGTCCGAACTGCACGACATCGTTTCGCATGCCGTCACCGTGATGACGCTCCACGCTGCCGGCGCCCGACGAGTGATCAAGGGTGACCCTGAACGGGCCGAGCAGGCACTCACGGTGATCGAGGCGGCCGGGACCCAGGCGATGGACGAACTGAGACGGCTGCTTGAAGCCCTGCGCGCCGGGATCGGCCCCTACACCGCGTTCCCGTCCCCCGCCGGCATCGACATGGCGGAGCCACTCCTGGAACCGCTCCGGGGCGCCGGGTTCACAGTGACCTGGCGGGTCGAAGGGAGGCCGCAGGTGCTGGCAGACAGTGTCAACCACACCGCCTACCGTGTGGTGCAGGAATCGCTGACCAACGTGGTCAAGCATTCGGGGTCGGGCGCACACGTGGAGGTGGTCCTGCACTGGTCCCCGGATTCGCTCGCCATGGCTATTACCGACGACGGCGGGGAGGGCCGCGCTGCCGTTCAGCAGCGCGGCTTCGGTCTGATAGGGCTGCGGGAGCGCGTGGCGATCGTCGGCGGGAACCTCACCTACGGTCCTGTTGGGCCGGGCTTCGGTGTTCACGCTGA
Organism: Arthrobacter sp. AD-310; assembly: GCF_054656615.1. Lineage (NCBI taxonomy): Bacteria > Bacillati > Actinomycetota > Actinomycetes > Micrococcales > Micrococcaceae > Arthrobacter > Arthrobacter sp. AD-310. Next base: position 84,058 of record NZ_BAAHNO010000003.1, read on the forward strand.
GCTTCCCCTCGGCATCGGTGGCTGAGTCCGTCCACCGGTGGTTGAGCCTGTCGATGCCGACGACGGCGGCACGCAGCCGCCGTCGTCGGCTCCCTGAAGCGCCTTAACCGGTTTCAAGTAAGGGAGCGTCCGAGAGGTTAGCGGACCTTCCCCTTGGTCACGGTGATTGTGATGCGGTCCGTTACCGCGTCCGGGCTGACGCCATTGGAGGCGGTCACGGTAAACGTGAACTTGCCGGCCTTCAGCGGGGTTCCGGACAGGATTCCCGTGGCGGCGTCCAGGCTTAGGCCTTCGGGCAACGTACCGGAGGTTACGTGGAAGGTCGGGGCCGGGTCGCCCGTGGCGGCGAACGTGTAGCTGTAGGCGACACGCGCGGTGGCCTTGGCCGGCGGCGTGGCCGCGGTGAACACCGGTGCCGGGTCCTCGATGACCGACACCGTCCCGGAAGCGGTGTTGACGACGTAGACTGCCGATCCATCGGGAGCGACAGCAACACCAGTCGGATGCGCCCCGACCTGAACGGCAGCAGTTACCGTACCCGTCGCCACGTCGATGACCGACACCGTGTCGGAACCGGAGTTGGTGACGTAGGCCGTCGATCCATCCGGGGCGATAGCCACACTGTCGGGAGCCCACCCGACCGGGATCGTGGAGGTCACCCTGTCCGTTGCCACTTTGATGACCGACACTGAGTCACCCTCATTGTTGGCAACGAAGGCTTTCGACCCGTCCGGGGTGAATGCAACGCTTGTCGGGGACGACCCAACCGGGATCGTGGAGGTCCATGTGCTGGTATCCACGTCGATGATCGACACCATGTTGGAGTCCTGCCCGTTGGTGACGTAGGCCTTGGACCCGTCCTGTGTGAACGCCACATCGTTCGGCAGCGGCCCCACGGGGATCGTGCCTGTCACGGTGCCCGAGTCCACGTGGATGACCGTCACCGTGCCGGATTCGCCGTCGCCGCCGGTGACGTAGGCTGTCAACCCGTCCGGGGCGAAGGCTACAGCGAGCGGAGTCTCCCCGACCGCGATCGTGTTAGTCACCGTCCCCGTGGCGACATCGAGGACCGACACAGTGTCGGAACCGGCGCTTGTGACGTATGCCGTCGACCCATCGGGCGTGACCGCAACATCGAGCGGCGACCCTACGACCGAAATAGTCGTAGCAACCGTGCCCGGGCCGACATCGATGACCGACACCGTGCTGTCTTCCCAGTTGGTGACATAGGCACTGGACCCGTCCGGAGTGAACGCAACGCTCCTCGGGCTGGATCCGACCGGGATCGTGGAGGTCACCGTGGGTGCAGCGGTTGCCGGGAGATTGCCCACCAGCATGAGTGCTGCAAACATCGCACCAACGATGGCCGCACGCCGCCGGAATGATCGACTAATCACGTTCATGAGGTCCTCCTGCGCGGAAAAGCGAAGTCTGGGCCTCATCACCGTTGGCCGACGTCTGGCCCAATCTGGACTCTATGAACCAGGACGACCAACGGTCACGAGTAATTGCCACCTGTCTTTTGGGCCGTCACTACCTGTTTCTGGCGCCGGGTCGATTGCTCCGCCGGTAACGCGCCAATAACGCCCCCCGGCGTGGGCTGGAGGCGTTATGGCGGGGGCGCGCTTGATGCCCAAAAGAAAAGGAGCGATAAGAGCGATGAGGAATCCATGGGTTGGAAGATCGGGAAGCCGCCTGCATAGTCATGGGCAAGGCTTGTTTGCGGGACGGCTTGGTGCCGTAGCCGCGGTTGTTGGTGGCCTCTTGGCCGGTCCTGCGGCCATACCAGCAGCCGCACAGGACGGCGGACCGCTGGATTATGTTGCTTTCGGGGATTCCTACACGGCGGGCATCGGCGCGGGAGTTCCAGGACCTTCCGAACTGTTGGCAGACTGCTTCCAGACATCGGCGGGCTACGTCAACGTGCTGGATCAGCGGGACGACGTCGACCTGGCCGTTAACGCCGCATGCGCCGGGTGGACCGCGGCCATGGTGCCCATCCAGGTCGCGAGCGCGTCCACTGCCGGTTACCTGAATGCTGGAACAGACCTGGTTACCATTACAGCCGGCGCAAACGACGTAAATTTCGTAGACGCTCTCCAGGTCTGCCTGACCCTAAGTGAGGCGGAATGCAGGACAGCGGTCAACTCTGCCAAGGTTATTGCCACCACCGTGGTGCCCACCGCGCTGACCCAGGCCTACGGAGCTATCCAAGCCCAGGCACCTGGTGCCACGATCGCTGCACTGGGATATCCGCACCTCTTCTCCACCGAATTAGGCTTCAACCCTTACATCTCGGTCGAGAACGCAGAGATCTTCAACGCGGGCACTGACAGCCTCAACAAGGTCATCAGGAACGCGGCCAAGTCCTCGGGCGCAGTCTATGTCGATGTCACCGACGATTTCGCGGGTCACGGCATCGGCTCGTCCGAGCCCTGGATCAACTTCAATCCGCTGGACCCCCTGCTCGGGACCAATTTCCACCCGACTGTCACTGGCCAGGCCGATGGCTATGCCGCGGCAGTCGTCGAAGAAGTGGAACTCGCTGAACTGGTGCACTAACGCACTAGGGCAGGTACGACGGCGGCACGCAGCCGCCGTCGCATGCCTCGCCGAGCCGCCGTCCCCGGCTTCGAGTGCGAGAGCGTTCGAAGCAAACCGACATCAGCTGATAGGGGCGTTTGGATTGGAAACGCATCAGCTGATAGAGCATTTGGGTTGGAAGGGCATCAACTGATAGGGCGTTCGAATGAAGGGGCCGGTCGCAGATGGGCGTACCCATTGGCCAGGAAAGCCTCCCGTCAGGCCGGCGCCCGACCCTGGGAATGCGGACCCGGGGGGCAGCTTGATTCACGGGGAATCAGCGTCGGGGTTGATTTTCTGACCCGGGGTTCCGCGGCCGTGTCCGTGATGAGGTCGATGGCTGTCCTGGCGATCTGGTCCAGGGGCACGCGGACGGAGGTCAGGGGTGTGGGGAGCCGTGCTGACAGGGGCGTGTCGTTGTAGCCGACCAAGGAAAGATCCGGGCCGATGCGCAGGTCATGGCGGTGCGCTGCGGCCATGATGCCCAGAGCGATGTTGTCATTGGCGGCGAAGATCGCCGTCGGGCGCTTTTTCGCTCGCAGCAAGTGTTCTCCAGCTTCGAAGCCGTTCTCGATCCCGTACCCGCCGGCAATGATCCATGGCCCGGGGAGTTTGGTCCCGGCTTCGTCCATTGCCTTCCGGGCGCCGGCGAGCCGTGCGTTCGCTGTTGAGGTGAAGTCGGGGCCGGTGACGACGGCGATGGCACGGTGGCCCAGGTCCAGCAGGTGACGCACGGCAAGGTAACCACCGAGTTCGTCGTCGCCAAGCGCCGAGGGGCTGACCCCGTCGGTGCGCAGCACCAGGGCGTGCACCACGCGGCGTTCCCGCAGCAGCCGGGGAAGCTCGTCATCAAGGCGGGCGGTGGCCAGGATCAGCCCGTCCACGTTCCGGTCAAGAAGTGTTTCAGCCGCACGCCGCTCATCCCCCGGATCGTCGCCGCTGGTGGCAACCATGGCGAAGTAGCCACGGGAGGAGGCAGCCCGCTCCAGTTCCTCGAACATCAGCGCCATGACCGTGTCGCTGAGCCGCGGAACCAGGACGCCCAGGGTGCGGGTCTCGCCGCGGCGGAGGCTGGAGGCGAACGAGTTCCGCCGGTAGCCGAGCTCCTCGGCGATTTTCCGGACATGCGCGGCGGCCGCGGAGCGTGAGGTGGTGCGTTCGTCCAGGGCACGGCTGGCAGTGGAGATGCTTACACCGCTGGCCGCCGCGACGTCCTTGAGCGTGACGATAGCGCCGGGGGCTGCCGGTTCCATAGCGGGTCTCCTTCCGAGCAAAGGCGTAAGAGACACTCTATTCCTCCTTCTTGCAAACGTTCTCTTGACAGTGAGCTGCGACACGTGCAAACTTGAAAACGTTCCCGCAAACGTTTTCATGATAGCGGGACTACCGACCATCAATGAAGACAAGAAGGTAGCTGAAATGACACTCGATCTCCGCGGACTCAGCCCCGCCCCTGTCACCCCGTTCACCGAAGACGGCGCTGTCGACTACGCTGCGATCCAGCGCCTGGGTTCGTGGCTCGGATCGATTGAGGGCGTGAAGAGCCTGGTCGTCCTGGGACACGCCGGCGAAGGCACGTTCCTCACCGAAGAGGAGCAGCTGGACGTTATCCGCGCGTTCGTGGCGTCGACCGACGGCCGGGTACCGGTCGTGGCGGGCATCACCAAGGAGGGCAACAAGACCGCGGCCCTCGAGGCCAAGAAGGCCGTCGAAGCCGGCGCGGCAGCCGGCCTCGTCTACCCCTCGCACGGGTGGTTGCGCTTCGGCTACCAGCAGGGCGCCCCGCAGTCGCGCTACAAGGAAATCTATGAAGAGTCCGGTCTGCCGCTGATCCTCTTCCAGTACCCGGACAACACCAAGGCCACCTACGACCTCGACACCCAGCTGGAGATCGCGGGCCAGGAGGGCGTCTTCGCCACGAAGAACGGTGTCCGGAACATGCGCCGGTGGTACACCGAGATCCCCGCGCTGCGCGCCGCGTACCCCGAGCTGCAGATCCTGTCCTGCCACGATGAGTACCTGCTGCCGACCATGTTCGATGTGGACGGCCTGCTCGTCGGCTACGGCAACATCGCCCCCGAGCTGCTCGTCGAACTGATCGAGGCCGGCAAGGCGCAGGACTACAAGCGTGCCCACGCCATCCACGAGCGGCTGCTGCCGGTCACCAAGAACGTGTACCACCGCGGCTCCCACATGGAGGGCACCGTCGCCCTGAAGTGGGGCCTGGTGAACCGCGGCATCCTGGACCACGCCACGGTGCGCACCCCGCTCCTGCCCCTGCCGGAGGGCGCCGATAAAGAAATCGCGGAAGCCTTCGCCGCCGCAAACCTCGGCAAGGTCACTGCCACCGCTGCCGTCTGACCCACCCAATACGGGTCCTCACGGGTGGCGGGCCCCTCGGCCCGCCGCCCGTGCCCCAGCTTTTCACTCTCCACCCCGGGCCAACGACGCCCCTCAGCAACGTCGCTGTATAAGGAGGACTCGCGATGCGCGAGCAGAATAAGACCATCACCCGTTCAGGTCACAGGGAAGAACAGATGGCAACCCCGCAAGGAAACCACTCCACCGCCACGGCTCCAAGGCGCCGCACCTTCCTGGGCTACCTTGCCCTGATGGGCCCGGCCTTCGTCGTCGGCGCCTGGCAGTTCGGCCCCGGCAACCTCACCACCGCCGTGCAGGCCGGCAGCCGCTTTGACTACAGCCTGGTCTGGGTCATCGCCGTCTCCACCATCCTGATGATCTTCTTCACCGACATGAGCGTCCGGCTCGGCATCGCAACACCCACCTCCCTGATCACCTCCATCAAGGACCACCTCGGCAAATGGGTCGGCGTCCTGGCAGGCGTCGGCGTCTTCGGCATCACCCTGATGTTCTCCGTCGGCAACGCCGTCGGATCCGGCCTCGGCCTGTCCCTGGTCTTCGGTGGCTCCCCCGTCCTCTGGACCATTGTCTGTACCATCGCCGTCGGCATCGTCCTGGCCTTCCGCAACGTCTACGGCATCGTCGAAAAAGCCCTCCTGGCCATCGTCGTCCTGATGGGGCTGGCCTTCATCGCCAGCACCGTCGTCGCGAAGCCCGATTGGTACCGCGCCCTCGAAGGCGCCGTCCCCACCCTCCCGGCAGGCAGCGAAATCCTCGTCGTCGCCCTGGTCGGCACCAACTTCTCCATCAACGCCGCCTTCTACACCTCCTACGGCGTCAAGGAACACCGCCGCACCCGCGCCGACTACCGCGACATCACCCTGGCCGACACCATCCCCGGCATCGTCGCCCCCGGCATCATGACGGCCCTGGTCATCATGGTCGCCGCCGCCGTCCTCGGCAGGACCGGCGCCGAGGCAGGAACCATAAACGCTCTCGCGTCCGTGTTCACGCCCCTCGCAGGCCCCGTCGGCTCCATGGTCTTCGCCCTCGGCCTGTCCGGCGCGGCGTTCTCCTCGATGATCGCCAACGCGACGGCGGGCGGGACCATGGTCTCGGACGCCCTCGGCCGCGGCGCCAAGGCCGGCTCACCCATGGCCCGCATCTTCACCGGCATGATCCTGGCCTTCGGCCTGATCATCACCCTGTCCTTCCAGTCCTCCCCCGTCGCCCTAATCGTCGTTGCCCAGTCCCTCACCGTCCTCATCGCACCGCTGCTGGGCGTCCTCATCGTCGTGATGGCCAACAGAGCCTCCCTCATGGGCGACCTGCGCAACAAGTGGTGGCATAACCTCTTCGCCGCCATCGGCCTTATCGCCATCATCGCCTCCTCCATCCGCCTCATCACCACACTCATCGGCTAGGACAGCCCGCGAGCACCAACAAGTAGTGGGGGGGGGGGGGGGGGGGGGGGGGGGGGGGGGGGGGGGGGGGGGGGGGGGGGGGGGGGAGGGGGGGGGGGGGGGGG